>CAZKYP010000042.1:0-20065 GCA_964556885.1 uncultured Pirellulales bacterium
GCCGGACAGGAGATGGAGCTTGCATTGATGAATTTAGAGGCGTCGATAAAACATTGGGATGAGATTAAGCAAAAGTGGGATGAAGGCATGATTAATTCGTCGGAAATGCTGCAGGTGACTGCGGACAGGGACCAGGCGTTAATGCAGGTAGTAAATACGCGGTTCCAATATCAGGTCTCTATCGCAACGTTGTTAAATGTGATAGGCAGGACCGACATCCAGGTCGAGGAACAAGAGAATGAAGAATAAACAGGATAAAACAGCCACCGAGTCGAGACAAAAGAGCAGGGCGGGTAAATACCTGATCGGCTTGTTGGGAATAGTCATAATTGTTGTAGTCATTTCAGTGATTTACAAACAGTCGCAGAACCAAAACGTTTCGGCGACGGATACGGATAAAGCAGGGCGTGTGGTAACGGTGGTGACAAGTTTACCTGTTGTTCGTGATTTCAGGCAGTCCCTTGTTACTCAGGGCAATATCGAAGCTAAAAACTGGGCATTGGTCACGCCCCGCATATCGGGTACAATCGAGGCGATTTTTGTCGATGAAGGCGATGCCGTAGTCGGGGGCCGGACCAGGCTTTTCGAAATTGATAAAATCAAGCTTGAAAAGGCCGTTGAAATTCGACGCTATGAGCTGTCTGTTGCGGCCTGTGCGGTACGGGAAAGCCAGGCGAACCTGGAACGGGTTGAAGCCGATTTTCACAAAGCCGAGCTGGATTATAATCGATTCACACGTCTGTTTGAAAAAGCGGCTGTCACGGCCGACGCCCTCGAACAGCAGGAATCGCGGTATAAACAGGCGCAGGCGATGCTAAAGCACGCCCGGTCTGTAGTGGACTTGTCTGCCGAGCGTCATAAACAGGCCCAGGCGGCCCTGGCCATCGCGGAAAAAGATTTGGCCGATGCCGCTGTAACAGCTCCGATAAACGGTAAGATAAGCAACAGGTTAAAGGAGCCGGGTGAAATGGGTGAGCCGGGCAAGCCGGTGGTTCGCATAGACGATACATCCGTCGTTGAGGTTTCTGCATATTTGTCTGCTCAGAATTACAATGAGGTTGTTGTCGGCCGAACAAGGATGAATATAAGTGTTTCGGGTGTAGACGTTAACGAACTGGTTATTTCTTATAAAAGCCCGACGATTAATCCGATGCTGCGAACGTTTGAAATTAAAAGCGTCATTGAGAATCCTCCCGAGGGAGTCGTCCCGGGGGCAATGGCGCAGATTGAAGTTGTGCTTCAGAACAGAAGGGGGCTGGGTGTACCGTCGTCCGCTATCCAGCAGCGTCATGGAAATAATGTGGTGTTCGTGGTCAGAGACGGTGTTTGTCACGAGGTTACTGTCAATCCCGGTTTTGAAAATGACGGCTGGACGGAAATTCTCGACGGTACGCTTACGGAAGAAATGTCTGTGGTGACAATGGGACAAAATCTCGCCGAGGAAGGAAAACCGGTTTCCACAGATAAGGAGCGGATATAATGTTTCTTTCCGATGCTTCCATCAAAAGACCCATTGCCATGAGCTGCCTGCTCATCGGGTTAATGCTGCTTGGGCTTAACGCCTATCGCAAGATGGGACTCGAATTGATGCCTAAGATGGATGTGCCGTATATTACGGTTACAACTATCTATCCCGGCGCCAGTCCCGAGCAGATCGAGACCGACGTGGCAAAGCGTATAGAAGACCAGGTTGTGACCATTGACGGTCTCAAACATGTCAGCTCCGCCTGTATGGAAAATGTATGCCAGACGCTGCTTGAGTTCGAACTGGGCGTAGATGTCGATATCGCCGCGACCGATGTGCGGGAAAAGCTCGATCTGATCCGTGCGGACTTCCCTGAGGACGTGGAAGATCCGAAGATACTGAAATTCGATATCAACTCCAAGCCGATCATTAACATGGCTTTAACGGGGGATGCCCCCCTCGATGATCTGTACGACTACGCCGACAACACACTGCGGGACCGCATAACAGTGATCTCCGGCGTGGCAAATGTAGAGCTGGTTGGTGGAGCGAAGCGTGAAGTACATGTCTTGCTCGACAGGGAACGCCTGGCTGCTAAGGGCTTGTCGAGCATGAACATTGTAGAAACTATTCAGTCGGCGGTGCGAACCATCCCCAGCGGCCGGGTGACGGACAACGGTCGGGAGTACTCAGTAAAGTTTGATGCCGAATACAGTGAGGTTCACGATATCGGCGCGCTCGAAGTGGCCGGTGGAGACGGCCAGCGCTGCTTTATACATGATATTGGTCGCGTTGTCATGTCTACGGAAGAGCTCCGCCAGAAGGCAGCTATCGACGGCAGGCCCTGTGTGTACATCAAGGTCGTCAAAAAAGCCGAGGCCAATGTGGTGAAGGTGGTCGATCGCGTAAAGACGGCGATGGATCGCCTCAACGAGCAACTGCCCGGCGGCATGGAGCTGGTCTGGGTCAACGACGATGGACGGTTCATCGAGGCCTCGGTCAAGAGCGCCTGGAGCAACGTGGGTGGAGGCATCCTGCTGACAGCGGCCATACTGTTTTTCTTCCTGTACAACATTCGAGCCACGCTGGTTGTCGCGATCACCATGCCGTTGACTGTGATCATCGGCTTGTTCTTTATGCAACTGGCCGGTTATACGCTCAACACCTCCACATTGATTTCTATCGGTCTGTCGATTGGCATTCTCGTGACCAATTCCATCGTGGTGCTGGAAGCTATTGTCTCGCGGCTTACGGAGACCGGCGATCCGAAACAAGCGGCTCGCCTGGGGGCAAAAGAGGTTACCGTGGCAGTGGTGGCCAGCGCCGGGACCAACATCGTCGTGTTGTTTCCCATCGCCATGATGGGCAGTCTAATCGGCTTGTTCATGAGGCCCCTGGCCTGGACTATGCTCATTATGACGGCGGTGTCCCTGTTCATCTCTTTTACCCTGACGCCGATCCTGTGTTCGATCCTGCTCAAGCCCGTCCAGACCCAGCGAAATGGGCTCCTTCACCTGATGGAGACTGGATTCAACCGTTTCCTGGACCGAGTGATTGCAGGGTATCGTCGAATCTTGTCGTTCAATGAGAATCATCGTATTATCGCTATGGGCGTCCTCGTTGTCACAATCCTGCTGTTCGTCCACGCGCTGTCCCTGGCGGGCAAGGTCGGCTTCACTTTCGTTTCGAATCCCGACCAGGCCCAGGTGTTTGTAAAGCTGGAGTATCCGACTTCATACGATTTGGAACGAACGATTCAGCGGGTTGGTTTTGTGGAAGAAAAACTCAGGGATGTGCCTGAACTCAGGCATATACTCGGCTCCATTGGAAAAGTGGAAGGCGTGATCGGCCAGTCCACGCAGGGCGTCTACCTGGCGCAATTGCTGCTGACCTTCTCCGAGCGGGACGAACGAAAGATTACAATTGACGAGATTCAGACCGAGATCAGAAAACGACTTGCCGGTTATCCCGAGTGCATCATCACGGTCACGCAGCCCTCCTTCGTCGGCGGGCAGAACCAGGACATCGAGCTACAGATCGCCGGCGATGAGTTGTCCACACTCGACCGGCTGGCCGTCGAGACGCAAAGCCGGGCCGGCCGGATCGAAGGGATTAAGGACGTCGACACGACCGTTCGCGCAGGCAAGCCCGAGCTGGCCATCGTGCCCAGGCGGGCCGTGCTGGCGGACCTGAACGTACCGGCCGTTGCCCTCGGAATGGCTTTACGTGCCAATCTCGAAGGAATCAAGGCCGGTACCTTCAAACGAGGAGACCGAAATTACGATATTGTCGTTGAGCTGGCCGATGAGCCGGGACGAGACCAGGTAGAACGGTTTCTCTTTCCAGGGGACCCGGGTCTGCCTATTGTCCTGTCCAATCTCGCCGGCATCGAGCAGCGTGTTGCGCCAATCCAAATCGCCCGACAGGACAAACGCCGCGTCACAAAGGTCTTTGCCAACCTGGCCCCTGGACTGGCCCTTGGAACCGCTGTCAATCTGATCGGCGAGCAGATTGATTCGCAAGGGCGGTTTCCCCCAGGCTACGACTACCGATTCTCCGGCATGTATGAGAGAATGGCCGAGGCGGTGGCTGCCTTCGGCGAGGCGGGCATTATCGCTATTATCCTGGTAGTCCTGACCCTGGCGGCCATACTCGAATCGTTCAAGCAGCCCTGGCTCATCCTGGTGACAATACCGCTGGCCCTGATCGGCGTGCTGTGGGCGCTGGCCCTGACAGGCGAGAGCCTCGGTATGTTCGTCCTGATGGGCATGGTTATGATGATAGGTATAGTAGTAAACAACGCGATCCTGATTATGGACCGGCTCAACGTTCACATCACCGAGGGTGTGCCCCGTCACAAGGCGATGATCTCCGCGGCGTGCGAGCAGTTCAGGCCGATAACTATGATTACCCTGGCGGCCGTGCTCGGTATGCTTCCGCTGGCGATAAGCCGGGGCATCGGTGCTGAAATGCGAACCAGTGTCGGGATTGCTTCTATTGGCGGCATCCTGATATCCGGCATCCTGACATTAATTCTAATGCCAATTCTCTACGATTTGTTCACCCGTAAACAAAACAAAAACAATTTGTCGTTATAAAAAGGATGTATCGGAAGTTTATTCGTGTCGGAGGGATTCGATTGGGTCCATGTTTGCGGCGCGGTAGGCCGGATACAGACCGAAGGTTATGCCGACCGCCGCACTGATACCGAACGCCAGAAACAACGAGCTTGGAGTAATTACCGTACGCATATTGCCGTATAAAGTTACAAGGTAAGGTATTGCCGAACCCAGTACTATTCCGAGGATTCCGCCCGAAAGCGTCAATAGAAGGGTTTCTGATAGGAACTGGAAGATGATGTCACGCTTTTTGGCGCCGAGTGCCCGTCGTATACCGATTTCCCTGGTACGTTCGCTAACGGTAGCCAGCATGATATTCATAATTCCTATGCCGCCGACTATAAGCGAGATTGCGGCGATAGATCCGAGAACTATAGTAAAAATTCGCTGGAAGTCTTTTGCCTGCCTCATAAGCTCGAGAGGAACTATAACTTCATAGTCGTTTTTCTTATGGAACCGGTTCATGAGTGTCTGCACACTCTTGCGAGTTCCCTGAACCTGTTCGATGGCTTGAACTTTTATAATTATTTCCTGCAGCTCGACTTTTTCCATCGTACGTGTGCCTGCTGTCATTTGCATAGTCGTGTCGCCGAATCGGTTTTGGACCGTATTTAGAGGAATATATATACCACCTAAATTAGCACCAGCCTTTTTTGCTCCACTTGCATCTTTTGCTTCTGTTCCGGACTTTGCAGTTGTTGTAGTTTGTTCCGTAACAATACCGACAACCCTGTAGTAGTCACTGGCAATTTTGATATCCTGACCTAACGGATCGTCGAATCCGAATAAGTCGTTTACGAGTTTTTCATCAACGACGCAGATACCTCTTTTATACTGCATATCGGTAGTGCTTAGAAATCTTCCGCATTTGGTCCTGACGGTTGATATTTCCGGATACCAGGGTACCGTTCCTATCACTTCCACGGCAAGTCTGTGAGTACGATATTGTACCTGCTGTGACAGTCGTCTGTTCGGAACAATAACCTGGACGTTTGGTATTGCGTTTCTAAAACGCTCGGCATCGCTATAAGTAAGGCCGTACTCCTGTAAGGTTTGCTGCTCGACCGATGACTGATCTTCGGAAGGTTTTGTGGTTCTGATGATAATATTGTGGCTTCCGAGCTGGGCGATTTTTTCCTGGGCGTCCCGGCTGGCGCCTTCACCTATTGCCAGCATGGCGATAACCGACGATACACCGAAAATAATTCCTAATGCGGTCAGAGTCGAGCGCAGTCGATGCATCCAGAGACTTTTGATACCCAGTTTGAATGTACGTTTAAAACGAAAAAATGCCATATTTATTGCCGCCTGTTATATTGTTCTTTTGCTATCTGTCCGTCGAAGAGTCTTATACATTTTTCGGCGTGCGAGCCGATATGCTCGTCGTGTGTTACTGCAATCAGGGTTTTACCCTGCTCATGCAGGCGGTCTAAGATATTCAAGATATCCCTGCCGCTTTCAGAATCGAGATTACCTGTCGGCTCGTCCGCCAGAATAATCAGCGGGTCATTCGCCAGTGACCTGGCGATAGCCACTCTCTGCTGCTGGCCGCCGCTCAGTTCCGAGGGCCGATGATCAATCCTGTCAGCAAGGCCCACCATTTCAGCAAGCTCCATAGCACGCTCTTCGCTGGCTTCTTCGGTATAACCCTGGTAGTACATCGGGACTTCTATGTTTTCTATTACATTTAGCTGGCTGATCAGATTAAATGACTGAAATATAAAACCGATTCTTGCGCCGCGTATCAGAGAAAGGTCGTCGTCTTCGAGTTCGGCTACATTCTGTCCTCCGAGCCAGTATTCACCGGTTGTCGGTCTGTCGAGGCAGCCTATCATATTAAGCAGTGTTGACTTGCCGGAGCCGCTCGGACCCATTATGGCTACATATTCACCGCTGTTAATCGTTAAATTAATCTCGCGCAGCACTCTCAATTCGACCGAGCCGAGATAGTAATTCTTGCACAGTTGATTCATCTTAAGAATCGGTGTATCGGCATCGAATTTAACTGCGTTATCAATTTTCTGCATTTCCTGATCCCTGTCTATTGCGTCCGCCGCCCTGGCCGTCTTGTGTGCCTCCAAATCCCTGACTCTGACCACCTCCCTGACCTTGTCCCTGACCTTGACCCTGTCCGCGGTTTCTACCGCCGCCTTGTCTCATCATACTTCTCATTGAGTTCTGAAGCTCAGTCTTGAATTTTTCGGGATCGCTCGTTCGAAGCTGTTCAAGCTCCTTGGCCTTTTCCGGATCGGCCTGTTTTAATCCGGTCAGTATACGATCGATCATTTCATCATTCAATTGGAACTGTCCTCTTTGACCACCAAATTGTCCCTGTCCCATTCCTCCCTGGCGTCCTGATTCATCTCCCGGCTCTTGCATACCTTGCGTACCTTCCTGACCCTGTACATTCTTGGGCGGTTTTCTTCCTTCGAATGCATCCGCTGTTTGAGATGTTAGCTCGCTGTAAACCTGCGGCGGGTTAAGTAAAACTTCTTCGCCTTCCTGCAGGCCATCTACGATTTGAACGAACGTATCATTGAATATTCCTGTTTTAACTTCACGTTCCTGAGGACCGGAAGAAGTCATAACAAAGCAGATCTTTTTACCGACACGATTCGAAACTACCTGGATGGGTACGACGAGTACGTTCTCTGAACTGTTAACAAGGATTTGTACCTTACACGACATTCGAGATTTGAGGAAGTCGTGAGTGCCGTTTATCCTGACAAGAGTTTTGTAAACTTTAAGGTCAGGATTCATCCAGTTGCGCTGCTGATCCGGCAGCGGGGCGACCTCGAGTACTTCACCCTGCAATACTTTGTCGGGGAAGGCATCCATAACTATAGTGGCGGGCTGACCGGGGCGAACCTTATCAACCTCAGTTTCGTGAACGCTGATTTCGGCGACCATCGCGGCGGTGTCGGGCATTGAGATAATCACCTGTCCTTCGGAGACTACTTCGCCTTCGGCGATAATTCCGCTGCTCATTCCGCCGCCGCCTCTTCCTCGCATGGCCCTGAAGGCATCTTCGGTGTCACCGGTTCCGTATACCACTAAACCCGGGGCTTTCGCTCTCATAGTACAATACTTTATTTGTTCCTCTAATTCTCTTACCTGCTCTTCCTGCTCTTTTAATCTTTCATTAGCCGAACTTAATCTAACCTTAGCCTGTGCCAGTCTTGAACGGCACTGAGCATAAGTTCGCTGTAATTGACGCATGGACTCGACATAGCTGCTGAGCAGGTCTTCGGCGGTTTTCGGTAAATCATATCTTATAAATAAATCAAGCGCTACTTTGGTATCTTCAGTCTGGAAATCACGATTTTGAAGAGTTAACCTGTCTCTTTGTAAATCAAGGTCGGAAACGTAGTTGGCATCATGAAGTTTTTCAGTACCGATTAACGTAGCTTGTGCCGTAGCCAAATTGCCTTCGGCCATGACAATATCATCATTGAATTTTTTCAGATTCTGCCCGGCGGATGTTCCGTCAAGCAGGTTAGGATCATTGATGATGTCCGCAATAAGCGGAGTGATTCGTTGAGTTAAACTGGAATTTTCATTTATATCCTCAACTAATTTCGCTGCGATGTCTGCTCCCAGATATTTCTGCAGATCCAGCAATGCAAATCTTACATTTAATTCCCGGTTGGCGATATCACTTTCGTTGTCAATTTGCTGAATATCGTAGGCTTCTTTTGCAGATGTCGTATTTTCCTGGTCACTGGAGAGCGACATTTTCTCCTGTACCAGTCTGTCTTCCAAAGCCGAAGAATCCAGTTGTATAAGTACCTTACCGTTGTCTACATCCTGCTGGGTTATATAAGTACCGGGCTGGACGATTTGAAGTATCGATACATCACTGACATCCCTTCTTCTCTGAACCTGACATTTATATTGTATTGAATTATGAGCTCTGATGCTTCCGCCCTCAGTAACGGTAACGATCAGGTCCTGTCGTTTTACCGGAACGGTTCCGCTTGCAGCTGAAATCGTGGAGGTATTTCTTGTTGCCGCGACCAGAACTGTAACTGTAGCGGCCACTGCAATGAGCAGCAAAATCATCCACAAGTGATTTTTCTTGCGTCTTACGCTTTTACGGGTTGTATTTATCGAATTTTCCATTTTTAAGTCTTCTTTTTTATTTGTCATTGTGCACTCTGTTCCCACATTCCATCAGGTCTAACCTGAAGTACGCCTGTATCACGGAAAAAGTTCAATTTTGATATTGTATGATCAACTAAAGCTCCTGAAACGTTGTTCTGGGCGCTTACCAAGTCATCTTCTGTTTGTAGTAATAGTCGAATTGTAGTTAATCCATATTGCAATCGCAATTTCTGCTCTTCTACACGTCTTTCAGCTAGTCGAAGGCCGACTTTTTGAATCCTGTAGGTTTCGGCAGTCTCTATCAGGTTACGATAAGCCTGCCGGATGTCTAATTTGATTCTTTCGACGTCATTGTCATACCCACGCTGCTGCCGCTGTAACGAAATTAATGCCTCACGATAAGCATTTCGTTCGTTTTTCCTATCAATAGGCAGGTCCGCCTCGAATCCCAGTTCGTAAACACCCCGATGAAACTGTAAATTTTGGAAGTCGGTTTCATTTCTTGGTGAACTGACATCGACGCTGCCGACCAAATTCAACTGTACACCAAGTCCTTCAGCGGCTAATTCGAGCTGTCGCTGTGAATCTTCAAGGCCGTCTTTCGTATTGGCAAGGTCCAGTCGCCGGTTCAATGCCATCTCGATGGCTTCCTGCTCGGAATATCCTGGTCGTCCGACACCGCTCTGCTCAAGGACGAGCAAATCATTCTGGTCTAATACGATATTAGCATCCGTTGGTATCGCCAGTCTTATCTTGAAGCTGTCGAGCGTCTGCTCATAATTTTGCCGGGTTGAAACAAGATTGTTTTCGGCTGTAAGCAGTTTTTGCTCCGCCTCATCCGCTTCGGCAGGAGCACTTTGACCGACTTCTACCTGCATTCTTAGCTGATTGGTAGAGTCGATTAGCCTTTTATAACTTGCTTCGGCGATAACCACCCTTTCTTTTTGCAGTAAAACACGATAATAGTCGCTGATAATGCTTACTACGAATGTCTGACGATACCGGTTGAATGTGCGTATGGAATATAAAACATTTCGTTCGGCCTGGGTCAGTCTTTCTTTGGCCTGTTTGCCTGCTCCTGAGCCTAAGAGCGGAATGGTTATATCGCTGTTCAGTACTGAACTTAAGGCATTTCGAGGATCACCGGTTAAAAATCTCATCCAGTCAATTGCAATACCGGCGTTAAAAAGGATACCGCCGAGCAAAAGCTGAGATGTGTCTGCCCCGCTTGACGACTCAACGGTTACGTCGTCTCCGTTGCTTTTATCATCTGTGTAAGTACCATCAATAGTTCCGAACCATCTTATAGCATACTGGTATCTTGTTCCTGTTAAGTCCAGTGCGGATAGGTAAAGTGATTCCTTTTGAGATTGGTAATCTCGGTTATATTTCGTTGCGAGAGCTACTGCCTGCCGTAGGTTGATTACGCCTGAGGACGGTACCATTTGAGCGATCTCAACATCGTTAGGCGTTGTGTCGTTAACTTTATAATTTGTCATCTCGCCGAAGTCGTCATGCCATTTATTTTCGAGGATTTTGTAAACCTCTTTATCGGCGTCTTCCTTGTAAAATTTACGACTGCATCCATTGAGGGCGATAAAAACAAAAACTGAGCAAATGAGCAATGATAATGTAATTGAAATTTTCAATCGCCAGACCAAGATATCTTTCTCCAATCTAATTCTATCATTAATTTCTATTGTTATTTTAAGGTTTCCACATACTTATGCTCATAAAAACATTAATTTTACTGTAACATGGGTCATTAAACAATTTAAAATACCCATTCTTACACCCCTTTTAATGTCTTAGACGCTTTGACAGGGGCTATTATTGCTGAAAATTCGAGATAAATTATAAAAACTGATAATTTCCGGCAAAAAATTTCTGATAATTCCGTTGCAAAAGGCAATAATTCAGTATAAATTTTCCCGGTGCTTGGAAGTTATTATGGATTTGAAAACGGGCTTTTTCCGTGTTTTCATGCAAAAACCTTAGTTTTTTAATCGTGTTGACCCGGAAGGCATGAAAAAGTCATAAAGAGTCAAATGTAATTCCATCAGAATTGAAGATGGCGGCGTAGCCAAGTGGTCTAAGGCGACGGTTTGCAAAACCGTTATCCGTCGGTTCGAATCCGACCGCCGCCTGTTTTTGCAGCAATCGGATAGGCTATTTGGAAAAGTGCTTAAGATCTATTAATCAACCTTATCGTCCAGCCCGTTAATATCCTTGTATTCATTACGCTGAAGCCATTCTTTTATAATACCGAAGCTGTTTCCGTTTGTATCCACACCACCTTCGGCCCATTCAAATGGATTGTGTATAAAATTCTTTCCGCCGGATTTTTGGTAGTCCTGCCAATATAGATAAGCCACACGCGTCCACAATGTATTGAGCCTGAGAGAAACCGAGAAGATTTTATTGTAAATGGATGCCGAGCTATAGTCTATGCTGTCTAAATATTCGATATAACTTCCTTCGAGAATTAGCGGAATCGCTTTGTAATTCTGGCTTGAAGACATGGCTATGTTGTTTATTGTCGCTGTGCCGCGTAACATCAGGATTACAACCTGGCTATCCTGTGGTGTATTTATGTCTGTGAGAATCCAATATACAAACTCGCCGACATCAATTCTTTCAATTTTGAAGTTAAGTTGAGTTTGTTCGTAGTACTTTCTCTGTCCATGTCTCCAATAGTCAATTTGTATTGCCTTGTTGATGAGAATGATTTGATTGTCTGAATCAAATTCCGCATCGAGCAGCAGGTATCCTCTGGATGTCCATTCACCTGCGTTCCATTCGAATCCTGTAAAATTCGGATCGTTCGGATCCGGTGTTTCCAGCCCCTCGGCCCTGAAGCCGTTGCAGATTTTATTGTAGATAAGAATCTCGCCTTCGGCCGGTGTACAAATTGCAAGCATGGTTAGTACAATTATTAATTTGGCCAGGATTTTCATTTTATTCTCCTTTTCCGGCTCGAATACCTGCCGTCTATTTTCAGCCGGATTGATATGTAATACCGTGCTATTTAGGTCCCGGTTATAAATTTGGGAATGTCCGATACTTCTTTTTACAATCGGGAACCTTTTAATAAAACGGAACGTTACTTTATATTAAGGCTCGAAATTTGTATAAACTTCATGTATTACAAATCGCCACTATGGTATCGACAATAGATAGAGCCGGATTAACCTTGGATTTGACAATCTGCTGTTTGAACAATTAATTTTTATTTTTACAGGTGGGAAGATGTTTTTTACGAAATGATTACAATTACACAAAATAATTATAGGACTATGGTTTATTTATATTGTAATCTTTGATTGACTCGGCTGAATCAAATGTTTTCTATTCATTCTTGCTCGATAAGGTGGTTTTGTGCTTGATTTGAGATTGATTTGTGATTATTTTGATTTCGAGGGTGGAAATTTGAATGGAATCAGGCATGGAAGCAGCCAACGAACAAAGGATAGAACGAAGATTATATTACCGCTGGCCCGTTCGGTTCGCCTATAGATCGGGCGAAAAATTCATTCAGGGCCAGGCGGTTGATGTTAACAGTTCCGGGATGGCGTTTTTTTGCCGTTCCTGGGCGGAAGGTCTTCGATTGGGTCAGCAAATCACGACCGATTTTGGTGTACCGCACTTTAATTCGGGCGATTCCTTTGACACGGTGTTTTTCAGCCGCAGCGGCCGGGTTTGTCGAGTCGACGATTTGAAAAATCAGGTTCGTCGTATTGTAATCCGGTTTGCCGAACCATTGTTTTTCAGGCCGGGTGAACAGAATGTTAGCGAAGCGGATTCGCAGCGAAGGTTGAAAAACAAAGCCATGTCTATGGTCAGGAATGAGGAAAAAGAAAGGATTTATAATGAAGTGTTGGCGGGAGCTCGAGAGCGAATAAGGGCATACGCTGAGGCGAAAGATGAAGCTCTGGAGAAACTCAAGGCCGAGATTGAACTGAGATGCAGGATAGAGGAGGCCGCCAAAATTGAAACTCAGGCCAGAGAAAAAGCGGAGCAAAAGCTGAAGTCGGAGGCAATGTTAAGGGCGAAAGCGGAAAAGAGAGCCAGGGCTGAAGCGGAAAAAAGATTGCAGTTGGAAGCGGATTTTGAACAAAAACTCAAATCTTACGAAGAGGCCATTACAAGGATGAAAGAGGAATTACGAGATAATACTGGTGTGAGTGACCAAAGGATATTCGAAATCGAAGATAAAGCAAAACCGGGAACAAAGGGTGTTTTGAAGAAGGTCGGAGGTTTCATCAAAGACAGGGACAGGATCTTTTGATTGCTTCTTGAGGGAATATTAGCCGGGCGTATGATTTACCGATGAAAGGTTTCGTCGGCATGAAGGTAAATATCGGAAATAGCGTTTTGGAATTGCTGGATGCTGACATTACCGAAATTCAGACCGATGCGATTATCAATGCGGCGAACGCTCAATTGATTCTCGGCGGCGGAGTGGCCGGGGCGATAAGGAGAAAAGGCGGCCCGGAAATCCAAAAGGAATGTAATAAGAAGGGACCGACGTTTGTCGGCGGCGCGGTAATTACAAACGGCGGTAATTTGAAGGCGAAGTTCGTAATTCATGCTGTCGGACCTCGAATGGGCGAGGGGGATGAGGACAACAAACTTAAAAATGCCACGCTGAACTCACTAAAACTGGCCGACGAGCACCGTCTAAAGAGTATCTCATTTCCGGCAATCAGCACGGGTATCTTCGGTTTTCCGGTTGAAAGGTGCGCCCAAATAATGCTCGGAACGACCATCGAATATCTCAAAGGCAGTACCGGTCTGGAGAAAGTCGTATTTTGCCTTTTCGGCAGGGACAGTTTCGATGTCTTTGTAAACCAACTGCAAAAGGAGACATCCGGATGAGGGCGGTAGTGTTGGAAAAGCACTCAGGCATCGAAAACAGGCCGTTAAGACTTGTTGATTTGCCCGTACCTGTGCCGGAGAAAAACCAGGTTCTCGTAAAGGTATCGGTTTGCGGCGCGTGTCATACGGACCTTGATGAAGTTGAAGGGCGGTTGGAGCCGACGAAATGGCCCATCGTTCCCGGCCACCAGATTGTCGGACAAGTAGTTAATAAGGGAGATAGCGTAGCAAAATTCCAGACGGGGGACCGAGTGGGTATTACCTGGCTCAATTACAGTTGCGGCGAATGTGAATTCTGCCGATCCGGGAGCGAGAACCTGTGCGAGAAGGCGAAATGGACCGGCAGGGATGTGGACGGCGGCTATGCAGAATTTACCGTCATCGATGAGAATTTCGCTTACCCGGTTCCTGAACAATTTTCTGATGCACAGGCAGCTCCACTTTTATGCGCCGGTGTCATTGGGTATCGCACGCTCAGGCTTGCAGATATTAAGGATGGTGAAAAAATAGGATTGTTCGGTTTTGGAGCATCGGCCCATATCGTTATCCAGATAATCAAACATAAGTATCCCGGTAGTCCGGTCTATGTCTTTACGAAAACATCTCATCATGCCGAGCTGGCCCGGCGTCTCGGCGCCGTCTGGACGGGCCGCTCCGAAGATAAACCTGCCGTGAAGCTGAATAAGATTATGGATTTTACGCCGGTGGGCGAGTGTGTCCGGGATGCTCTTGGTGTTTTAGAAAGGGGTGGCCGACTGGTTATAAATGCCATCCGCAAGGAAACACCTGTACCACCTCTGGAGTATATGGAGTTTCTCTGGCTCGAAAAAGAAATAAAATCGGTTGCGAACGTTACCCGGCGAGATGCAGAGGAATTTTTACCGTTAGCGGCCCAGATACCCATCTTGCCGACAATCGAAGAATTTCCACTGAACCAGGCTAATGAAGTTCTCTGTTATATAAAAAATTCGAAACTTCGCGCAGCCGCCGTCCTGAGAGTAGGGTGATAGGCAATTTATGTTCGGTAATAAAGTGCCGGACTGATTCTTAGCTTTTGTGTTAAAATTGAGGATATATATTTTTTTAAAATACTTTCGGCCGGGTTGAATTAAAGTAAGGGATTTGGTATTTTGTAAATAACAGGGCGTAACGATTTTATCGAAATTTAATACAATACTAAAACGGTGGTTATAGTCTAAATGAGGGTGGCGTTATGGAGACGAAGTTCAATGTCTTTGAAGTTCTCCAGATAGCCGAACGAATCGAGCATAACGGCGCTAAGTTTTATGTTAAAACGGCCGAGTTTTTAGGCGATTCGGATCTGCGCAATTTATGCTATATGTTGGCCAACTGGAAGGCCCGGCACGAGAAGATTCTTGCCCAGAGAAGAAAACGATTCTCCGAGAAGACGGGCCAGTTCGGGACTTTCGATCCGAACAATTATGTTTTATCGAATCCGCAAGTTATGGCGGGGCTTGCCGTTTTTGCCACCAAACCTGGCACGCTTAACGACACACATGGACATATAAACAGGGAATTAATCCTGAAGGATGCAATCAGAAAATCGAAGGAGGCTATCGTTTTCTACAACGGTTTGAAAGAATTTACCCGAGACCCGGCCAGCAAAGATACCATCGATACGATTATTAAAGAAGAGAACCGTCACATCCGGCTGCTGACCGAGAAATTGAATCAGCAGTAAAATACCTGTCACCTGCAGCGAATCAGTTGCTCACTATTGAATGTTACATGGGGCAGATTCCTCCTGATATCTTCGATAAAGCGCAGACCGTCCTTCCAGTAACCCGCAGTCGGTTTCAGTTCTGCGCCGAATCCTGCGAAATATCTGTTTATGCTGCCGACTAAAAGCTCCCTGAGATATTTGCTTGCCATTGATGCAAGTGAGACCGGCAGAAACCGGTCATCGGCGCCGACCACGAAATGCAGCCGCATCCGTCTTTCTGCATCCCGCAGTTCATAGCTGCTGGCGGTTTGAGTTTCGTTGAGAATTTTCAAATCCACATTTTCGAACATTCGCTGTAAGTTTTCACGATAGTGAACCCGCCCGCCTTGCCTGTCGACCATGACGTGCAAATCGTCGCTTGTATAATTATCCCAGGCCCTTTTAATCAAAGCAGATGTTGCAGTGAATAATACGTTTGCTTTGTTCTTCACTACGGCCATCATTTTGTTGTAGTAGCCGACATCCAGGCAATAGCTTTTTATATCAAGCAGTTCGATGCCGTTTGATTTCATGTCCTCTGCAAAAACCGCTGATGCGATTTTTCTGTCACCGTTGTCTGATGCCAGTTGATGGCCTGAGTTTTCCTGGTACCACGGATAATCGTCCAGGCGGTCCGGATTATCCGGGCTTAGTATCTCCATCAACTCTGTCAGTGTTGCAGGTTCTTTGTGGAGACATTTTAAAACCGTGAGAACTGTTCGTTCGAGGTGCCTGATTCCGGTAGATTTGTTGTATGCTTTTTTACTGTCGACAATGAGCAGCCGACCCGCCAGGTGTTTGCGTTTGTCACCGACACTTTTTCCAAGAACCTGCCAGAGGTCCTTTGTTATGAGCTGTTCAGGAACAGAAAACGTGCTTGAAGATACGACCAGCGGCCCCAGGATAGGTCCAAATCCTGCTTCATCAATTCCCACCAAAACTGCCATCCGTGCAACTCCTTATCACTCCTTTGTGGTTATTGTATCGTTGGAAAATCCCAATTACCGATTATTGACTCAACGAGCTTAGCTTGTAATAAAGATTATGAGGAAATGTGTATGTTGTCAAATTCAAACTCTGGATTTTGATAGTGTCTGAAATGTCAAATGAACAACTGTTCGTTCAGGCTGTTTTGTCCTGAGATGGTGCAATATTTGACATATCAGCCAAATTCATGTATAATGAGGGTCTTTATGTTTTTTATTCAATGATGAGGTTAGACATGGCAATGAAATTGAAATTCCTCGGTGCGGCCCAAAACGTTACAGGTTCCCGGCATTTGCTTGAAGCCAATGGCACAAAGGTTCTCGTCGATTGCGGATTATATCAGGAACGTCAGTTTAAGGACAGGAACTGGGAGCCGTTTACCATACCGCCCAACAGCATAGATGCAGTATTATTGACTCATGCACATCTCGATCATTGCGGCCTTTTGCCAAAGCTGGTAAAAGAAGGATTTAAAGGCAGGATATTTTGCACACAAGCCACCGCCGAGATTGCCAGGATAATAATGCTGGATTCGGCAAAACTGCAGGAAGAGGATGCCAAGTTCAAACAGAAGCGTCATGAGAAGGAGGGTAGAAAAAGCCCGCATCCGGTTGTTCCGCTTTATACTGTTGAAGATGTGGAAGCTACTGTTCCTTTATTTACTCCCGTGGAATATTACAAAAGTGTAAAAATTGGCGATGGCATGGAAGCACGTTTTTGTGAAGCCGGTCATGTCCTTGGCTCATCTATTATCAAAGTGTCAGTCGGTCAGAACGGTCAGCAGAGGTCCGTTTTATTTTCCGGTGATATCGGCAGGCCGGGCAGGCCAATCCTGCGTGATCCTACACTGGTTGAGCAGGCGGACTATATCCTTGTCGAATCTACCTATGGAGACAGGGTGCATGAAGGACGCGATGATACCAAGAAAATGATAGCCGAGGTAGTAAATTCTGCTAAAAGAGCGGGAGGAAACATTGTCGTTCCGAGCTTCGCACTCGAGAGGTCACAGGAGCTTTTATATTATATAAACGAATTGCTTCTTGAAGATGTTATACCGCATATAATGGTTTTCCTGGACAGCCCTATGGCGGCGGAAATTACGAAAGTATTCAAGAAACATGCCGAATTGTTTGACAAGGAAATGACCGAGTTTATGCGGAATAACGAGTCGCCCTTTAACTTCCCCGGTCTTAAAATAACCGGCTCGACCGATGAGTCGAAATCAATTAACCACATTAAAGGGACGATAATGATAATCGCGGGCTCCGGTATGTGCACCGGCGGCAGGATTAAACATCACCTGGTTAACAATATTACAAGGCCTGAGAGCACAATAATGTTCGTAGGTTATCAGGCTGTAGGCACCCTCGGCAGACGGATTGTTGAAGGCGACGAGGAAGTCCGAATTTTGGGCCAGCAGTATCCGGTCAAAGCCAAAGTGGTTAAAGTAAACGGTTTTTCAGCGCATGCCGACAAAGAGGAACTGTTCAAATGGCTCAGCGTCCTTAAAACACCGCCAAAAACGCTGTTTGTTGTGCATGGTGAGGCGGAAAGTTCTCAACAATTTGCAGATTATATCCGCAGTCAGACAGGCTGGAAAGTTATAGTCCCTGCCTATCAGGATGAAGTAATACTCGAATAATATTTCGCATTTTGATGTTATATAGATAATAATTGCGCAAATTCATTTCATATTAGACATCTGACGCCTCATTGGTCTGATAATAGTTTTGCTTGACTCATATAAGGTATATCTGGTATAAATAAGTTGAGGTTTTGCGAGTTGATATATTCGCCCTCAGTCTTTTGTGTAAGTTGAAATATATTAATACAAAACTCTCTTGGAATGTTTCATTTATTCGTTCGCAGTTTTGAGCGTTAAATTTGTTCTGTTGTTCGTTCTGAAGGATGAATTTTATGTTCCCCAAGGCGATTTTCCTGTCGAATTTTACGATTAGCAGCGTATTTGCAGAGCTTGTTGCCTGTTACCCGATGAGTGAAGAATCCGGTACTGAAATCCTTGACGTATCGAACTACGGTCACAAAGATACGGCGGCAGCCGAGCCTGTAAGAGCCGACGGGCCTGAAGGTTTCGGCAGCGCACTATATTTCGATGGAACAAATCCTGCACCTATGTGGATTAATTGTGGAACCTGGAATCCATCCGAAAGAACGGGACGGTTGACGATGCCAATGTGGCTCTCTTGATGGAGCAGCGGCTTAATAAAATATTATGAGTGTAGTAGGATAAAAATTATAGTAGGAACCTGATTGCTCTTGAGAAAATTAAATGTTTTGGTGAGTAGCCAAAACGCATTTTTGATATCTTTTAAAAGGAGGACTATTATGTGTAAGAGATTGGTTTGTTTCATTTCTGTATTAGTGCTGTCCTTGATGTTATCAAATGCATCGGCCAGTGCTGCGGGTCTTATTGCGGCCTACTCTTTCGAAGGTAATGCTGTGGATGCTTCCGGCAACGGCCTTGACGGAGTCATAATGGGCGATCCTGCCTTCGTAGAAGGTGCTGTCGGCCAGGCTCTGGATTTCGACGGTGACGGCGACTATGTCGATTTAGGTGCCAGTCCGTTGTTTGATGTTACCGATGCGATTACAGTAGCCGCATGGGTCAACATCAGGTCGCTGCCGCAGGCATGGACTGCTGTCGTAGCAAAAGGTGACGGTGCCTGGAGAATATCCGAAAATGGTTCCACCTCTGGTTTGCACTTTGGATTCGAGAATGGTACCAGGGGCTGGCAGGCGGCCAATTCGGCCACCGAGCTGAACATTGGTGAATGGTATCACGTTGCCGGTGTATATGACATCAATGTCGGGGCCAAGATTTATATCAACGGCGTAGAGGACGGCAGCAATCCCGATACAGGTGGTATTACCATTGATACCTACAGCGTACTCATCGGTGCGAACCAGCAAACTATGGAAAGCGGAGACCCGCGCTGCTGGGACGGCCAGATTGACGAGGTCATGATTTACGATGTAGCTTTGTCGGATGATGAGGTTCTTGCACTTACTGTTCCCAGCAAAGATGAAAGTCTTATTGCGGGTTACTCCTTCGAAGGAGATGCAACGGACGCTTCCGACAACGGCCTCGACGGAGTCATAATGGGCGATCCTGCCTTCGTGGAAGGTGCTGTCGGCCAGGCTCTGGATTTCGACGGTGACGGCGACTATGTCGATTTAGGTGCCAGTCCGTTGTTTGATGTTACCGATGCGATTACAGTAGCCGCATGGGTCAACATCAGGTCGCTGCCGCAGGCATGGACTGCTGTCGTAGCAAAAGGTGACGGTGCCTGGAGAATATCCGAAAATGGTTCCACCTCTGGTTTGCACTTTGGATTCGAGAATGGTACCAGGGGCTGGCAGGCGGCCAATTCGGCCACCGAGCTGAACATTGGTGAATGGTATCACGTTGCCGGTGTATATGACATCAATGTCGGGGCCAAGATTTATATCAACGGCGTAGAGGACGGCAGCAATCCCGATACAGGTGGTATTACCATTGATACCTACAGCGTACTCATCGGTGCGAACCAGCAAACTATGGAAAGCGGAGACCCGCGCTGCTGGGACGGCCAGATTGACGAGGTCATGATTTACAGTCGGGCTTTATCTGATAACGAGGTTGCCGCTCTTGCAGGTCAGGAGAATGTTGGGCCTCAGCCGGTAGATCCTGGTACCGAAGGCCTGGTTGCGTATTATCCATTAGATACTGCAGGCCGTGGCACAACGAAAGACCTGTCTGGTAACAGTCTTGACGGTACGGTAGTCGGC
>CAZKYP010000043.1:0-17985 GCA_964556885.1 uncultured Pirellulales bacterium
TATTCCTCGAAGCCGTTGCGGACCGAGACCTTCTTCCAGCCGTCTGTAATCCAGTTCCGAACGGCCATCTGCTGCGGATAAAAATCTCTCGTCCCCTTTACCGGCGGTATCTTCATTTCTTCATTCTCTTTTTCTTTGCCTTCTTTTTTTCTGTTGAGTTGTTGTCGAATTTTATCTTCATATACTCTTCCATCTGCCTGTCGTCGACGAAGTGCAGCTCATAATCGTATTCACCCTCGATGTAATCACAATCCGCGTGGCGATATCCTCTGCATATTCGCGGCCTTTTGTTGTAAATATCGCAGCGGTGGTCTTTGTCGGCAAGATGCCTGCATTTGTTCTTTACATTGAGGTACCAGTCGCCGTCCTCGACAAATATCGTAATATCTTCATGGCACAAAAACCACCTTATATCATCGTAGTCTTCCCTGCTTTCCGGCGTATCAATCGGCAGTGCAAAATATCGACAGCAAAGCCCGGTGCACTTATCACATTGAACCTTTTTAGCCATTAAAACAAGCTCCAAATAACAATATTACAGATTCCTGTTGTTTCAGGATTGACAATATTTTATATCAAAGGACACTATAAGCAATTAATCAGCCTGCGTCAAGCAAACCCGGTGGTAATCCACAGTTTTTTGAAGCGGCCCTGCAGTGTGGATTTCAAGGAGAACAGCGGTCCAAACATTCTCTTGCAAGAGAACGTAAATATGGGTACCATTGCCGTAAGACAAAACTACAAACTGTGAACAAAAATCGTAAAATGAAAGGTATAAAGATGAACAGGTACAGACTGATAGTTTTATTGTTTGGAGTTTTAATTATGTCCGGATTGGTTTGGGCGAAAGAATATGAGGTTACATCCCCGGATAAAGACATCTTGGTGAAGGTCGATGTCGGGGAGAAAATTCTCTATTCCGTTATTTATAAATCGAAACCGCTGCTTGAACCGTCCGCCATATCGATGACACTCAATCAGGACAGGATTTTAGGTGTTGAGCCGCAGGTTGTCGACGTCAAAAACAGAAGCGTCGATGAGAAGATTATTCCCGTCGTTCGAATCAAGAGCAAAGAGATAATCGATAAATTTAACGAGATAACGATTAATTTCGAAGGCGGCTACAGCCTGGTATTTCGAGTTTACGACGATGGCATGGCATACCGGTTTGTGACAAATATCGATGGTCAGATAGAGATAATTACGGAGGAAGTCACCTTCAATTTCCCCGAGAACTATGCAATTTATTATCCCCAGGAGGACAGTTTTCAATCGCATTCCGAGCGTGATTTCAAATATATTAAGCTTAACGAGATTTCAGATGAGATGTTTTCTTCGCTGCCGGCTTTGATTGATATAAAAGACGGTCCGAAGGTTCTGATTACCGAGGCGGACCTGGAAGACTATCCCGGCCTGTATCTGAAAGGCAACAGCAACAAGAGCCTGTTCGGCAAGTTCCCTGCCTTTGCACTGGCCGAAAGGGCACGAAACGACCGGGATGTGCCGGTTACCGAGCGTGCCGATTTTATCGCCAAAACAAACGGGAAGCGCGTTTATCCCTGGCGCACGATGATTATCGCAGAAAAGGACGGCGATTTGATTGAAAGCCAGATGGTCTACAAGCTGGCCAAACCGTCGCAATTGGAAGACACATCCTGGATCAGGCCGGGCAAGGTGGCCTGGGACTGGTGGAACGCCAACAATATCTACGGCGTGGACTTCAGGTCCGGAATTAATACAGACACGTACAAATACTATATCGATTTCGCATCCAAATACGGCATCGAGTATATCATTCTCGACGAAGGATGGTACGTTCTTGGCGATTTGACCAAAGTCAGTGAAGGGATGGACGTCGAAGAGCTGTTCCGATACGCCAAGAGCAAGAACGTAGGGATTATTCCGTGGGTAATCTGGAAGACACTGAACGATCAGTTGGACGTGGCGATGGACCAGTTCGAGAAGTGGGGTGCCGTGGGGATCAAGGTCGATTTCATGCAGAGAGACGATCAGTGGATGGTCAATTATTATTACAAGATTGCCAAAGAAGCGGCCAAACGTCACATGCTGGTCGATTTCCACGGTGCATACAAACCGACGGGCCTGATACGAACCTGGCCTAATGTCATCACGAGCGAGGGTGTAAAGGGACTTGAGCATAACAAATGGAGCACGGATATTACCCCGGAACATAACCTGACGATCCCGTTTACACGCATGGTAGCGGGGCCGATGGATTATACACCGGGTGCTATGATTAACGCCAACCAGCGTGACTTCCAGTCCATCTTCAACAGGCCGATGAGCATGGGAACGCGATGTCACCAGCTTGCAATGTACGTAGTTTACGAAAGCCCGCTGCAGATGCTGGCCGACAATCCGTCCAATTATCTCAGGGAACCTGAATGTATGGAGTTCCTCTCGAAGGTGCCGACAGTCTGGGACGATACGAAGGTGCTGGATGCGAAAGTAGGCGATTATGTGCTTATCGCCCGCAAGAACGGGAACAATTGGTACGTCGGTGCAATGACCGACTGGACATCCCGTGAATTGACGGTCGATTTTTCATTCCTCGGTCCCGGCGAGCATGATATCGTAATTTATAAGGACGGAATCAACGCCGACCGGTTCGGAAACGACTACAAAAAAGAAACCATGAAGGTCTCAGTCTCTGATAAAATGAAAATCAACCTCGCCCCCGGCGGCGGCTGGGCCGCTGTTATAAGATAACAGTGTATCGAGTGAATTAGCTGATTAGTAGGCTATAGGACGGGCTATTCCCTTGCTCCGTGCTTGCGCAATAACCTGACGATATCTTTGTGACCTTGCTCTTTTGCATAATATAAAGGAGTTTCTCCCCTGTAGTTTTTCTTGTTTACATTATCGCCGTGTTTAATCAGTAACATCACCATATCCCTCTGGCCCGCACGAGCTGCATAGTGTAGCGGTGTATCGCCCGGATAACCATCTCCTATATTCATGTCTGCACCATTGGCCAACAGCAATTCCACTATTTCTTTATTTCTCGAACTAACCGCTACATGTAGTAATGTATGTGAAACAAAATAGCGATTTTCATTTATTGTCGCACCATTAGCTATGAGTAGTTCAACGATTTCTTTATGCTTATTTGATACAGCGTAATACAACACATTCTTTCCGTCCCGGCTGTATTCGTTTATATCGGCTCCTTTTGAGATAAGGGACTGAACCTGTTTGATATTACCCGCCTGTGCTGCCTGATGCAGAGGTGCCATGCCGGTTTCAAGTATGCTTCTGATTTCTTCATCAATGATTGCGCCGTTGTCGATCAGGAACTGAACCATTTCATCCTCTCTAAAAGCTATCTCGCGCAAAGGTGTTTTGCCGTATTGATTCCTGATATTTATATCGGCACCATTAGCTAAAAGCAGTTCTGTAATGTCCTTGTGATGGTTTTTTACTGTGTAATGCAGAAGTGTTTGGTCGTGATTGTCCTGGGCGTTTACGTCAGCACCATTGGCAATGAGAGTTTCTATGACTTTTTTGTATTTACTCTTAGTTGGAGGATAAAATTGAATTGTACTCTCTTTTCGGATTATTTCGAGCAATGGTGTAATTCCATTGGAGTCTCTCGCGTTGATATCCGCACCGATGGCAATAAGAAATTCGACCATCTCGTTGTTGTTTTGTGACACTGCAAAATGAAGAGCTGTACGACCATTCAAGTTTTCATAACCATTTCTGCTATTTTCAGTTTTTGTATTTACGTCGGCGCCATTAGCTATTAAAAGTTTAATAGCAGTCATATTACCTAATTGTGCCGCATAATGGAGAGGCATCTGGCCCTGGTTGTCTGTCGCCTTAATATCGGCACCGTTTGCAATTAGCAATTCAGCAGTTTCCATATCAGTATTTGTGATTGCCTGGTGCAGTGGTGTCTGCCCATCAATGTTTTTGATGTTAATTTCAGCGCCGTTTGCTATCAGTAATTCGGCGATATCTTTGTGTCCTTTTTGAGCCGCAATATGCAGCGGAGTGTATTTTCTTTGATCGACAGCGTTAACGTCGGCACCGCTTGCTATTAATGACCGAACCTGTTCAATATCGCCTGCTTTGGCTGCCCGGTGTAATGGCGTTGTCGTGGTTTTTGCAGTTGGCTTTTTCCTGCATCCGACAGCGGCGATCAGAGCAAATGCCAACAACAGACAGAAGAACTTTTTCGCTTTCATTTCTATCGTCTCCTGATAATAACATACAAGAAATGAGCCAACCTGTCAATAGCCAATCGGATAGGTTTCATGAATCAGCAGACGAAAGCCGGGCGTTACAAAAGATTAATGCAGTTCGAAGGGTGGGTCGGGGGGCAGGCGGTCGAGGACGTTGGTTTTATAATCCTGCCGGTTTGTAATCGTTTCTGAAAGGTTGAGGTCGTTGTATTTCATTTCGATTTGAAGGCCGATATATCCCACCCGGTTTGCAGGAGACGGATGACTGGAGAGAAATTCGACGACTTCGAAATTTTGCTGGTTCTCGAGTATCTGCATAGTCTCGACCATCCCGTAAGGATTGTAACCGGCGGCCGTCATATAGCTCAAACCACCCAGGTCGGCCTCACGCTCGTCCTCCCTGCTGTATTGAAGATTGATAATCATACGAGTCAGACCCGCGGCCGCTGCGGCTCCCTGTGTGTTTTCCTGCGAGACCGCCGCAGTCAGCAGTAAGCTCAATCCGATGTCGTTACTCATGGCGTTCATGGTATCGCGTGCAACAACGTGGACCGTCTCGTGTGCCAGCACCGCGGCTAATTGCGCCTCGGTCTCGAGCTTGCGGAGCAAACCTTTCGTGATGAAGATATATCCCCCGGGCAGGGCGAAGGCATTTATCATATTGTGGTTTAACGCCGTAAAGTGGTATTCCCAACTGGGTTTATGGCCGACATAAGCGACCTTCTGACCAACGCTGTCGATATATTTCTGAAGATGGTCATCCTTAATCCTGCCGCCTAATTCTTTTTCAATCTCAGGGGCGTATTTTTTACCTATTTCAACATCCTGGCCTTCCGGAAAGAACATAAGCTCTCTCTGGCCGGTTATAGGATTATCCGTACAGCCGGATAGCAGAAAAAGAACAACACCGAAAACAAACAATCTTAAATTTTCGCACATAGTAATATTATATGATTTTTTAGAAAGTTCTGGTTGAAAATATTAAGAGTATTAATTATCTTTATAAGTTTTATTTGTGTAATATTATGGTCAATACTATGGAACAGCAAAAGTCCTGTCAACACTGTTACCAAAAGCACGACTGCCAAAAAGTTTACGAGCGGCTCGGTAATATTAATAGCTCGGCAATTGTGCTCAGGGTGATAATTGCATTTTTGCTGCCGATAGTCGTTTTTATCATATTTTTAGCAATTTTCGGGAAGATTTTTTCCGGGATTGATATGAACGAGAGGTTTCGGACGGTCCTGAGCTTTTTATTGTCGCTGCTTATAACCTTGATTTATGTATTATTTGCGAAACTTTTGGATAAACGATTGAATAAAAAAATGAACTTCAATCGTTCTGCGTGATTATGGAAGCTATTGCCATAGGAAGGTCTTCTTTTCCGGGCGGGACGCACCCGCCGGAGAAAAAAGAGCTGGCTTGCGAAAGCCCGATACAACCGGGGCCTGTAGCAAGTGAAGTTGCTGTTCTGCTAAGCCAGCATATCGGTGCGGTCTGCCAGCCGCTCATCAGAAAAGGCGATATGGTTCAGGCCGGACAGAAGATCGGCGATAGCGATGCGTACGTGTCGGCGCCGGTGCACTCTCCCATAACCGGCAAGGTTAAAGAGATTGCTCTTCGCTCTCATGCGGTTATGGGCCGCTGTAATGCGATAGTCATAGAGCCGTATTCCAGCGGTCAGGATAGACGCTCACCATTTAAGCTGCCGGCCGATTTTAGCGAAGATAAGTACACAGCCGAACAGATTTGTGACGCTGTCCGGCAGGCGGGCATCGTCGGCATGGGCGGAGCCGGATTCCCGACAAGGGTTAAGATCGAGCCTAATCCGAGACTTCCCAAGGAATCGCTTATAATAAACGCCTGCGAGTGCGAGCCGTATATCACCTGCGATTATCGAATCATGCTCGAATGGACCGACCAGATTATCGCCGGGATCAAACTTGCTCGCAAGGCGTCGGGCTGTTCGAAGGTTTTTATCGGCATAGAAGATAACAAGCCTCATGCGATAGAGGTTATGCAGGCCGCTTTGAATAAAACACAGGGGGCTGAGGATTTCAAAATTGTTACCGTCAAAACGAAATACCCGCAGGGCGGCGAGAGGCAGCTTATAAGGGCCGTCCTTAACAGGTTCGTTCCTACCGGTGGTATTCCACCAATGATAGGAGTGGTTGTGCTGAACGTAGCCACGACAGCGGCGATTGCAGAAGCAGTCGTTTCAAATACTCCGCTGACTCACAGAGTGGTGACCGTATCCGGAGAGGCAATCGCAAGGCCGGGCAATTATTATGTCCCTATAGGCACACCGGTCGAGGAGCTGATAGAATTCTGCGGCTCGGTGACACAAAAATCCGCAAAGGTCGTCCTCGGCGGGCCGATGATGGGTATAGCAATTGCTGATTTGAAAACTCCGACTACCAAGACGACAAACGCCGTAACCGTCCTGACGAAAGAACAAATCGGCATGGCAAAATTCACCAGGCGCCAGACTTCGTGCATCCGCTGCGGCAGGTGCCTTGAGGTCTGCCCGGAAAACCTGAATCCGACGAAGATAGCCCACGCAGTTAAGAATAATCTAATGGATGTGGCTCAGAGTTATTATATAAGTGCATGTATCGAGTGCGGCTGCTGCAGTTATGTCTGCCCGGCCAATATCGAGCTGACCGGACATATCAAAACGGGCAAGATTTATTTGGCCAGGCAAAAGAAAAAAATACCGTCGTAATTTAATTATACGGCAGGGAAGTGTAGATGCTAAAAGATATTAGAGTTTCGTGTGCACCGCATATTAGCCAGCGTTTATCGACGCGTCAAGTGATGATAGATGTCATAATCGGCCTTGCTCCTGCTATGGCTGCGGCCGGCTATTTTTTCCGTGCCCGTGCGGTTCTTTTGATTGCGACCTGTATAATCAGTTCTGTTGTAACAGAGTGGCTGTGCAATGTGATTCGCAAAAAGCCCAATTCTCTCGATGATTTCAGCGCCGTTGTAACCGGAATAATACTCGCACTTTCACTTCCGCCGGGCCTGCCTGTCTGGGGGGCGGTAATCGGGAGCATTTTTGCCATTGCGATAGGCAAAATGGTATTCGGCGGACTGGGGGCGAATATTTTCAATCCGGCTATGGCGGGCAGGACATTTCTGACCGCCTCTTTCGGCGTGCTGATGACGACCTGGACGGTTCCAGCCACAATCAATTCGGAAAAACCACAAATCGACCCGGACAACCGGATTAAGACGGTGACTGAGGACGGGCTTGTCAATGTTAGGACGCAGGCGACGCCGCTGGCCCTGAGCAAACAGGCTATAAAAAACAAGGACAAACCCGATGGTTTCCACGCCGAAGATTATAATCGAGTGCTTCTGCGATATGCTTTCACGGGAGAGGTCGGAGGCTGTCTTGGTGAGACTAGCGCGATTGCACTTTTAATCGGCGGGGTATATCTGCTGATTAGAAGGACGATAGGTTTTCATATACCTGCGGCGGTCCTGCTGTCGGCTTTTGTATTTTCGGGGATTGCTTATTTAATAAATTCCGACGCGTATGTCCCGCCCTGGTTCCATCTGGTCGGCGGTGGTATGCTACTATGCGCGTTCTTTATCGCGACAGACCCGGTGACAGCGCCGCTGACGCGACGCGGGATGTGGATTTTCGGAGCCGGCGTCGGTGCGATTACAATGCTTATAAGAATCGTCGGCGAATATCCGGAAGGAGTGATGTTTTCGGTCCTTTTAATGAATGCCGTGACACCTCTGATTGACAGGTTGTGCAAACGAATCCCGGCAGGAGGTAAGCCCGGTGGATAAAATAAAATACTTTTTCCAACAAAGCTGGCTTTTAATTGTCTCGTCATTTTTCTTCGGATTGCTGATAGCTGCTGCGAATGCTTCTTTTGAGCCGAGAATCATACAGAATGAAAAAGATAAGCTCGACAGCTTGATGAAATCCCTTATCAGTGACGCAGAAGAATTCCAGGTTGCAATTGAAAATGCAGAAATAAAAAACGAAAAAGGACAAGTTGAGACTACCGATATATATAAAGCCCTCGATAAGAACGGCAAAATAATAGGATTTGCATTCGTAGCGAGCGGCCCGGGATTTGCGGATAAAATCAAGCTTGTCGTTGCAGCCGATGCCGGTTTCGATAAGTTCCTTGGTTTCAAGGTGCTATCAAGCAATGAAACACCGGGTTTCGGCAGCAAGATTGCAATAGATGACCCGAAAAGTGACCTGGATTACGTCGACCAGTACAAAGGCGCACCCACCGGGAAATTCGAGCTGATAAAAACGGGCAAGGTCGAAACGATTGAAAAAATCGATGATCAGATTGTGGCCATAAGCGGTGCCACCGTCACCAGCGAGGCGGTCGTGAAAATATTCAATACATATACCGAGGAAATTAAAAAGCAGTTACGAGAGAAGGGATTGATTGCCGATGGCAGATAATTTGCAGACAACGAGCGGCGTTTACAGCCGGACGCTACTGGCCGGATTGTGGAAGGAAAATCCGACCCTGAGGCTGTTGTTGGGAATGTGCCCGACGCTGGCAGTTACGGCCGCGGTCAAGCCGGCTTTGACTATGGGCTGCAGTGTTATCTTCGTGCTTTTATGCAGCAATATCATAGTCAGTCTAATGCGTAACTTGCTCAAGCCGCACCTGCGAATCCTTATGTTTACACTGACGATTGCAACCTTTGTTACAATTGCAGATTTATTTCTCAAGGCTTATCTGCCGAGAATGAGTGAAATGCTCGGGCCGTATGTGCCGCTAATTATCGTCAATTGTATCATCATCTGTCGGGCTGAGGCCTGTGCGAGCAAGAACGGTGTGGTTATAAGTGTAATCGATGCTGTTGGAATGGGTGTCGGTTTTACGCTGACGTTGTGTGTTTTGGCCAGTATCAGGGAATTGCTGTCTACGGGAATGATTTTCGAAAAACCGGTTATGCCAGGCGCGTTTGTTCCCTGGGCCGCAATGAGTATGCCGGTGGGAGCGTTTATAACTTTGGGCCTTATGTTAGGTCTGGTAAATATAATTACCACCAAAAAAGCATAAGAGGCGAAAATAATGGATACCTTACATGTTTTACTGATGGCTTTTATATCCATCGTAATAGTCAATAATCTTGTACTTACGAAATTCCTGGGGATATGTCCTTACCTCGGAGTTTCGAGTCGAATCGATATGGCTTTTGGCATGGGCCTGGCGGTCACGTTTGTTGTCACTCTCAGCGGGACGCTGACATGGCTTATCGACCATCTGATTCTGATGGGTACGCCGCTGGAAGTGACACGATATGTCTGCTTTATTCTCGTTATCGCCGGTGCGGTGCAACTGGTCGAGATGTATCTGCGAAAATTCTTCCCTTCGCTGTACGACAGTTTCGGCATATTCCTGCCGCTGATTACCACGAACTGTGCAATCCTTGGATTGTGTCTGTTTATAAATCTCTGGGGTATTGATTCCTTTTTGGAGGCGGTCGTTCTGAGCTTCGGGGCAGGCATCGGTTTTACAATGGCGATTTGCATTATGGCCGGCATTCGTGAGAATCTCAACCTGTCCGACGTTCCGGCCTGTCTTAAAGGGGCGCCGATTACCCTGATTACCGCCGGTTTGCTGACACTGGCGTTTATGGGTTTTGCAGGAATGATAAAAACTTAAAAATCAAAATGTAAAATTACACAGCAAAATTTAAAGAGAAATATAGTTGTTCCGTCGGTTGTAGAAGAAGGAATGATTTTGCATTTTAATATGTGATTTTAATATTTAATATTTGATATTTAATATGGCATAAGATGATTTTAGCAAGTGTATTGGAACTCTGGAGCAGTGCATGGCCGGCCGGTCTAACGATGCTCGGTTTAGGCGGCGGATTTGCGTTAGTGCTTTTGATTGCGAGCGAAAAACTCAAGGTCCAGGTCGATCCTAAGATCGAGCAAATTCATAAGGCCCTGCCTAACCTCGACTGCGGGGCCTGCGGCTACGCCGGCTGCGGGCAATATGCAAAGGCCATTTTGAGCAATCCAGAACTGCTGGGTAAATGCGCACCGGGCGGCCCGCAAACATCCGCTAAAATCGCGGATATATTAAATCTTCAGGTCAGTGACTCCGGTCCTGCGAAAAGGCCGATAGTGCATTGTCACGCCCACACGGCGGACAAGACCGTGTACGCTGAATATCAGGGTATTCAAACATGTCTGGCCGCCAATGCCCTGGCGAATGTGCAGTCCTGTGCGTTCGGCTGCCTCGGATTCGGCGACTGCACGACGGCCTGCAAGTTCGACGCTCTGCATATCATCGACGGTCTTGCAACAGTTGACTACGACAAATGCACCGGCTGTACCGCCTGCTCGAAGGCATGTCCCCGCAACCTGATTGAGATGGTTCCTTTCCACCACGAAAATATGTTGACTGTTGCTTGCAGCAACAAGGAGACGGGCAAGGTCACCCGCTCGATGTGCAAGGTTGGCTGCATCGGCTGCGGTCTGTGCGCAAAACAGACTGATATCTTCAAGGTCGAGGACAACCTGGCCCGTCTTGATTATAATAGATACCAGCCAACCGAACAGTGCGAGACTGCTATGAACAAATGCCCCACCAAAGTAATCGTCTACCGCGGCAAATCCGCTCCCGAACCACAACAACCAAAACAAAAAACCGCCGCATCAGTATAATATTCAGTTCTGCAATTCATCACGGGATTCACCTTGCAAATATATCATTATCCTTGTATCATAGAAGTAGTTAAAAAAGAAAGAATCTCCCGAAGGGGAATTACAAATGACCAGAGCACAAAACTCTACAAAAAGATACATCCGGCAAATGGTAAAACGCATTGCAGCACAGTTTCAGCCGGATAAAATCATTCTTTTCGGTTCGCATGCCCGTGGGCAAGCAGGATTGGATAGTGATGTTGATTTGCTGGTTGTGATGCCGGTTTCCGGTTCAAAGAGGGAAAAGGCCATTGAGATTGCGGTTACTCTGCACGATATACCTATTGCTAAAGATGTGATTGTGGTCAGACCCGATGACTACAAGTGGCGCAGTAAGATTGTCGGTACAATTGAGCGACCCGCTGCACGTGAAGGCAAACTGCTCTATGCAAGGAAATAATCAAAGCACTGCTATTGCCCGCGAGTGGATAATCAAGGCGGAGAATGACCTTAAGGCCGCCTCGCACACATTAAAAATGAGCAGGGGTTGTCCTACCGATATAGTGTGTTTTCATGCCCAGCAGTGTGTAGAGAAATACCTAAAAGCTTTTCTGGTCGTCAAAGATATTGATTTTACTAGGACGCATGACATTGAGCATTTGGTCTCGCTGCTGCCTGAAAACATCTGGTTGCGATTGAGCATTGAAGAACAAAGACGTCTTACCGTTTATGCTACGGTGACTCGTTATCCGGGTGATTACGAACCCATTACGCTGACCGAGGCACAACAAATCGTCAAACTCGCACGTCGTGTCCGAAAAGAGCTGCGCGGTCTTCTACCGAAAACGATACTAACTCGCCGGAAGCGATAGCGGATTGGTAGAAAAAAATGATAAATTCTCTTAAAACACCCCTCAGCGGCTGAAAAAACACTAAAAAAGTCAAAAAATACGTAGTTACCACAATTGACTCAGCGGGTGAATTTTCTGTAGAATGGGTTTTTTGATTCCTAAGGAGAGGAAAATAAATTCAATATCCAATCGGCATGTCTAACTAACACATTGATTGTCTATATTCTGTATTCACTCACTGCATAACGCTACAAAAAAATAGACAATATCTTATCTTTGATAATGCTTGATGTGAGTTTTTCTTAGATTCGGAAAAAACTCAAATTTTTTAGGGAGAAACGATGAAAATATGGATAGTTACTCTGATTATGGTGATAACCATGAACTCGATAGTTTATGGAGATTGTACATACTCTGATTATGATTGGAAAACATATGACGGTCACTGGTACTCTTTAACCATAGACATAGAGACGTGGTACGATGCCGAAGCAGAAGCCCTTGCTATCGGTGGGCACTTGGTCACGATCAACACCCGGGAAGAGGATAACCGGCTTGTTTCACATCTTGGTTTCGGAATAGAACTCGATCAAGCAATCAAGAAACATATGTGGATAGGTTTTTATCAATACCATAACGATCCGTTTTACAATGAGCCGGGCGGTGGTTGGAAATGGATCAGCAGTGAACCTGTAACATATACGGGTTGGGATGGTCTTGAACCGAATAATTTATACGGTGAGGACTTTGGGATAATAAGGAAATCTCCCGATATTTTTTGGCAGGAACCTGTTGATGGTGCCGTATTCAGTATTCAGCAATCATATCCGGCTACTCCGGTTTTTTGATGATGTCTATGGGTACGATTGTATCATTTGAGCGTATGTGCAGGTCATGCTGCGGGAATGCAATCTCAATACCGACCTTGTGGAACGCCTCATCGATACCACAGTTAATGGCATGCCAGACAGGAACATAATTCTCTATACCTGTAATATAAACACGCAGTTCGAACTCAAGAGAGCTGTCACCAAATCCCCTAAATAGTACAACCGGTTTCGGATTATCCAAGACCAAAGGACTTTCTATCGCAACTTTATAAAGTGTTTCTTCGGCTTTTGCAATATCGGAACCGTAGGCAATACCGACCGGAAAGTCTCTTCGCAGGACCTTGTCGGAAAGAGTCCAGTTGATAAGACGGCCCGTGATGAACTCCTTGTTCGGAACTATAAGTTCGCGCTGGTCCCACTTTCGAATGGTAGTAGCGCGAATCTTGATCATTGTGACCACACCGGTTACATCCCCGACAGTGACCACATCATCCACACGAACCGGCTGCTCAAAAAGAATAATCAGGCCGCTGATGAAATTCGCAAATATTTCCTGCAAGCCGAAACCGAGTCCGACGGTCATGGCCGCGACGAGCCATTGAACTTTCGACCACCCGATCCCGATCTCCATAAATGCGAGCACAACACCAATAACGACGAGGATATAACGGCAGATTGTGATAATGGCAAAACGGACTCCGGGATCCAGGGGAAGACGCCTTAAGATAATGATCTCCAACAGCCCGGGCACGTTGCGGGCGACTATAATCATCATAATGGTAATAATTAAGGCCATGACAAGATTGCCAAGGGTGATAATATTAGGTGCTTCACCCCATATTTCTCTCTCTCCCAATGCCCCCAGAGCCGGCAGGACATCCCGCCAGATATACCACAGCCCGACGGCCAGTAAAACAGTAATCATGGAATTCATCAGTCGATTTGTCTGCCGCGAAATCTCAAAAATCGTCTTGTCAGGTTTGCTTTTGGCCTGCTGTATAATCTCGGATTCAGGTGAACTTGACGGGGCCTTCGTTTCCTGAGTCTCTTCCTGAGTGGCAAACTTGCGTTTGAGTTTTTCGATGACCGAAAGTTGTCGCCGGGTAACAATCAACCAGCGTGTTAACATGGCCCGGAAGACAATCACCAGGAACGCAAGGACCAACGTTTGCATCAGCCTCTCGTACAAATGCCAGGCGGCATAGAAATATCCCATCGCGGCCAGGACCGAAAACCCCACCGGCAGAATCAGGCACAAGGGATACCAAATGATTCGAAGACGTCCCACCCATCCGTCCGGACGCCGTTTGAGGAAATATCCCACCATAGGTCCGGTCGGGCGAAGTAACACAAGAAGAAAGGTCGCAAGCAATACAAGAATTGCAATAAAGAAAAGACGGCTCAACGTATTGTATATTGGATCGCTGGTTTCCTGTGGCTGCAACATTCGAAGGATAAAAGTCAATGGAATCACCAAGCTGAAAAACCATCGGATGTGTCTTCTGGTAAACGTGAGAGACTCTGTTCTGACCCGGAAGTGAACCGGCATCAGTCCATCAGGCATCGTGATATGCCGGAGCAGTTCAAAAATAAAAATCCCAATCGCCACATCCCGAAGCCCTCCGGCCAAATCTTGAGCGAAATCGTCAATCGACACATTGACGGAAAGACGCCATTGCAGAAAGAGAATTAAAACAGGCCAGGTCACGGCTAAAAAGATGGTCAATACAAATACTTTTAAGGTGTGGGAGAAACTATCGGTATTGACATCAAGGACCTTTTTGGAAATGTTGACAATGGATCTATGCATCCTGTGATGCAGCACAAACAATAAAGCAAGGACAATAGTGATCGCCAGATAGGTCAACGGAGTGTTTCTGAAATCCGTCCAGAGGACCTCCGCGACCTGTTGCCAGTGTCCAGGTCGGGTGAGCCATCCGATAGCCGTCAAGGCCTTTGGGATATCTCGAACGTTTAACGCCGAACTACTTTTGATCCAGAGGATATTTTTATCTATAAAGTCTTCGTATTCCTGAACTTTCCGGACAAAAGTACTCTCCGTAGTGTCCAGGGTGGCCAAAGCGGTTGAATAATCGATGTAATGGTCACTAATCGCCTTAAGGATTTTACGTCTATTTTGCAGATAGGTCACAACCTCGGCAAGAACCGCTTCTCGTTCTTTATCCCCCAAAGGAGGGTCAATTTTATCCACCTCATTTTGAGCTTGTTGGTCGATATTGCTCAAATCAGACCATTCTTTGTCATACTGAAAATATTTCAACTGAGCCTGTGTTATCTCTGATAAACGAGATCGCATCTGTTTCTTATTTTCACTGATATCGGGCAGGTTTTTGCGTTTGGCCAGAAGCGAGATACCCATAATGTTGGTGATTTTACCGGCCTTCTCGACTTTCTCACGGACTTCCTGAAAATCTTTTTCCAAGGCGACAAACTGCTTATCGATTTGTTTAGAGTATTGTGATGTCTTTTCGACATCCGCCACAAGATCCGACTGTAGTTTAGCCAGTTCAACATTTTTCTCGGCGATTTCCTGAACGGCTTGGTGGGCATATTTCGTTTCCTCTTTCGCCCGGATGGCTTCCTTTTGAGTCGCCTGAGCCTGCTTTTGCCGCAAATCATTGACCTTCTGCTGCCAAAACTCCGCAAGCTTTCCGGCAGACGCCAATTGACGTGCCGCCAAATCCCTGCTGGCCGCGAGCACATCTCTTCTGGCATCATAAAAAAGCAACTCTTCCGTATTAGCTGTTATCTGGGCTTCCAAAGCACGTTGCTGAACCATCAGCAATGTACGGTTGGCGCGTACCAACTCGGCGTTTAGTCCCTCGGCCGCAGCAGTAGCCAGCTTACTTTTGATTTCTTCGAGCTTTTGCTTGGCGGTTTTGGATTCATCCGGTATTTTTGTCCTGCGATCGGCGCGTCTTTTTGGTTCATTTTCCCATGTAGCCGCGTTTTTTGTCGCTTGCTCGACGGCGAGTTTTACCTCCGTGAGATTTTGCTCAGCTTGTGTAAGGGTAATATCAGCCGCCACTTCAGGTACACCGGACGTAGCCTGTTGTGCAAGCTGTTCATTGATCTTTCCCAGATCACCGGGCGCATTTATCCGTCCCTGGCTATAATTCCGTATCTTGACTTCAAGCTCAATTGCCTGTTGTAGCTGAATTATTGCCTGGTCATAAACCTCGTTAATTTTAGCCTTAATTTCATCACTCAGCTCACTCGACTCAGAAATCAGCTTTTTCTGTGCCTGGAGCTTTTCTACAGTTAAATTGGCTGCCGTATCCACAGCAGCCGTGTCGAGAGCCGCGGAAACCACCGAATTCACCGAGTTAGCATCTTGGACTGTACTGTTGTTCTCCCGTGTTTGTGCACAAAGAGCAACGGACGCAGAAAGTGAAAATAGAATTGTTAATATGACCGAAAAAAATTTGATTCTTAACCGGCCTGAAATGCATCCGGCATGTCGTTCGCTGAACATATCTTATCCCCAAATATTTTGGAAGCTCACCAACTTGTTACAATATTTCTTAATATGTGAATCAGTATAATGCCGGTTGAGCCGAGGTAAAAGGGAAAAAGCCGGTCGAAATAATCGGTAAAAACAAAACTGACTTAATAGCAGGGGTAGCCGCTTGTCGCTCGTGATTAGTGATTTGCGGGTTAGGAATGGAGAATTCGGGTGAAAATAAAAGGCTGTGAACTTCTGCTTGCGGCCTTTTTATTTTATGTATTTATCTGCGGCGGAGGTTTTAATTATTTTGGACTCTGGCCCGGAGGTCATAAGAATCGCTTCGGTCTTGGGGAGTTTTTCTATCAGGGCCAGGCCTTTTTCGAGGCCCATAACACTGACCGAAGTAGCCAGGGCGTCGGCATCGGTTGCATTTTCGGCGATAATTGTGACACTCGATAAGCCTTCGGTGCTTGTGCCTGTTGTGCGGTTGATGATGTGGCTGTAACGTTTGCCTTCGATGACGGCGAACTGCTGGTAATCACCACTGGTTGCAACGGCCGCATCGTTTACTTTGAGCGTCATTAGCAATCCGTTTCCACCAGATTGTTCTGTTACCGCATCCGGGTCCTGCAGGCCGATAAGCCAGTGGGTCTTGCCGCCGGCGGGTCGGCCGAAGCAGCGGATGTCACCGCCGATATCGACCATCGCCCCGATGGCGCCGCATTTTTGCACCGCCTCGATTGCCTTGTCGACGCCGAAGCCTTTCGCGATAGCACCTAAGTCCAGCCGCATACCTTCGACGGTGAACTGTACCGTTCTGTTTGCGTCATCGAGTATCAGCTTTTCATAGCCGACTTTCGATTTAGCGTCGGCGATTAATTCAGGTGTGGGAGCGACGCCGGTCTTTTTCTCCACTCGAAATAAATCCACCAAAGGCCCGACTGTAATATCGAAAGCCCCGTCAGTGAGCCTGCTGAATTCGATGCTTTTTTTGATAACCTCATAAGTCCATTCGCCGACCTGGACCGGTTCGGCGGCCGCTTCTCGGTTAACCTGACTGATTTCCGAATCGCTTTTATAATCGCTCATCAGCTCATCGACCTTGTTGATTTGGGCGATTGCTTCCTGGATGGAATTCTCTGTTGCGGCCCGGTTTTTTGCTACGACGACTACACGGGCGAATGTACCCATGACCAGCCGGTATCCGCTGTCAAGCTCGACATATCGGTTTCTGATAACGGCCAGGTATATTGTAGCAATCACAAAAAGCGCAATTACTGCAACTGCGATTCGATTTGGCTTTGTGCTCATACAAACCTTTCCAAAACAGGAATAGATAAATGATAACCGAAGGATAATCAATAGAAAACAGGCAGGAAACAATTTATAATACCGAAATGGATAAAAACAGTATTACAGAATCAGTCCGGCGTATCGAGCGGGAGTTCCTGCCGTTTGTTCGCAGGCCGGGCAGGTATATCGGCGGCGAAATTAACCAGGTCAGGAAAGACCTCTCGCAGTGCGAGCTGACCGTTGCGTTGTGTTTTCCAGATGTTTACGAAGTGGCAATGTCGCATACCGGCCTTGCGATTATTTACGATTGCCTGAATCGAATCGACGGCGTGGCAGCCGAGCGTGTCTTTGCCCCCTGGACAGGCGCCGAGCAGATACTCCGCGAGAAAGATATCCCGCTGTTTAGCCTGGAATCTAAAGCTCCGCTAAACTGCTTCGATATTGTCGGATTCGGTTTGACTAACGAGCTTTGCTATACCAATGTGCTCAATATGCTCGATTTGGCTGGCATAAATATTCGCAGCCGCGACAGAACGGAAGATGAGCCGCTGATAATTGCCGGCGGCGGGATGGCAAACTACTGTGAGCCGATGGCGGAGTTTATAGATTTGTTCCTGCTGGGTGAAGGCGAGGAGGCGATTGTCGAACTTGCAGAGTTGGTTCGCGAGAAAAAGAGAGC
>CAZKYP010000043.1:18085-19907 GCA_964556885.1 uncultured Pirellulales bacterium
TTTTGCAGAAGGCCGGTTCGATATCGCAGCGTAAAGCGAATTATAGATATTGCAAAGGCATGTTATCATGCAACCGGATTCGATACGGTCAGCCTGCTGAGCTTATCGAGCGCGGATTATCCGCATCTCGAAAAATTAGTCGCCGGTCTGGATGCGTATTTTCACGACAAGCATGTCGGCCTTTCGCTGCCGAGCCTGCGTGTCGACAAGCAGTTGAAGATGCTGCCGGAGCAATTGACCTCGGTCAGAAAAGGCGGTATGACAATCGCCGTCGAAGCGGCCGGTGAAAAGCTGCGCCGGGCCGTCAATAAGCCGCTGAAAGACGAAGACTTGTTCGCCGCGGCCGAAGCGGCTTACCGGGCAGGATGGCAGAGGATAAAATTATATTTCATGGTCGGCCTGCCGGGAGAGACATTGGATGACGTAAAAAGGATCGTGCAGCTTTCGTATGAACTGGCTCGGCTGAGAAAAAAGGTGGACGGCAAGACGGGTCAGATAAATATTGCTATTAGCTGGTTTGTTCCCAAGCCTCATACGCCGTTCGGCTGGATTGGGCAAAAACCGAAAGAATACTTCGAGCAGGCAAGGCAGTTGATACTCGATGAGAAAAGAAAACTCCGTGTCAAATTCCTGCAGTTTAAGTTCCATGATATAAATCGTAGCATTTTGGAATCGGCCATCGGAAGAGGTGATGGAAAATTATGTGATGTAATAGAAGCAGCCTGGCGGGACGGGGCACGATTCGATTTGTGGGACGAATGTTTCAACTTCGAGATTTGGCAAGCTGCATTCGAAAAACATGGTTTGGACATGGACAACCTTGCACAAAGACAATTCGCGACCGATGAAATCCTACCCTGGGAACATCTCGGCGGTCCGGACAAACAGTATCTGCTCGACCATCTCGAAAAAGCCCTAAGCGTGATTCGTGAAGTGTGAAGTGTATCTCGAAAAGATTATTTGGTATTTCAACCGAAATTCTGATTTTATCAGGATGGAGTCGAAAATACAGGAGACGCGAGACAGTACATCCAGGTATTGTTATTGTTGGTTTCTATTTTCAAAGATGTCGGGTATTGAGAAGGGGGCAAATTCTATTATCTGGCCGGACCGGATTGATGACCATGGCTCGAGGAATATTGTTACATTCGCAACATTTCCGTCACCGAATATGCCTGATCTGGGATTGAGAATGCCTCCTATTGCAGCGGGGATTTTGTTGTCACCAAGCTGCATACGCAGGACCGCACGGTATCGTGGCTCATCACAGGTGCTTAAAGAAACAGGTGCGTTTGGAATGATCGCATCAGATAAACGCCTTAGTAGCTCTTCGACGGTTCGCAGCTCCAGCGGTTCCGATTGTTTCCATAAAAGGTTCAGGCTATCGCTTAGACGCTTACCTTCATGAATTCGCTTTTTCAATGATTCCATAGTATCTGTTTTTTGCATCAGCTCATACGGAGTGCAAACCGAGCCGTCATCGTCCAGAACCAGCCACGCCCGCATCGCCGATATGAAAGAACACTGCGAACTTTCAGTAAAGCCTGTCGGCAGCAGGAATGAAAGGGCTTTTTCATTGCCTTCAGTTATGTCTTTTGCGATTTGTGACATATTGGCCTGTGACCAGTCGGCCTGCCATGGTTGAAATTCCGGCAGTGCAGCTCGAATTGCATTTGCTGTCGCTCCTACCGGATGATTGGGATCTGCGGCCTGTTGTGAAGGCGAGTACATATCACTTATCGTATCACGCAGCCGGAGTTCCTGCTCGGGTGACATAGGTGATTTCCTGCGTTTTTTGGCCCAGTGTTTCTGCATGACTTCT
>CAZKYP010000044.1:0-19874 GCA_964556885.1 uncultured Pirellulales bacterium
GTGGCGGTGACGGCGGCGGAGAATCCGTTGTCGATATTCACGACGCTGACGCCTGATGCGCAGCTATTGAGCATCGTCAAAAGGGCCGACAGCCCCTCGAAGTTCGCACCGTAACCGACGCTTGTCGGCACCGCGATGACCGGGCAGCTTACAAGGCCGCCGACGACGCTGGCCAATGCCCCCTCCATCCCCGCAACCACGATGATGATGTTGGCCTTTTGCAGCTTCGGCAGATGTCCAATCAGTCTGTGAAGGCCCGCCACACCGACGTCGCAAATCAATTCGGTCCGCTGGCCCATAATCTCGGCTGTGACTTTAGCCTCCATCGCAACAGGTAAATCGGCGGTCCCGGCGGTGACTATCGGCAGGATGGTTTCAGATACCGGCATCTCCTTTTGTTCGAGCACGATTGCCCTGGCTGACTTTTCGTATCGTGCATTTGGAAATTTATTCGTTTGAACTAACGCCTCGAATACTTCCGGCCCGGCACGTGTTGCAAGGACATTGTTGCCTTTTGCGGCGAGGCTCTCGAATATCCCAATGATTTGTTCCGTGGTCTTGCCGGGACAATATATGACCTCGGGGAATCCGCGGCGTATCTGGCGATGGTGGTCCACTCGGGCAAATCCCAAATCCTCGAACGGAAGATGCCGAAGCTTCTCGACCGCCTCGTCGATTGAAAGCCCGCCGCTTTTAACCTGCTCTAATAACTGCTTTATCTGCTCAACCTGAATATGTCACCTGTCTTTGTCTTAAAATCAAATATCAAAAATTATATATCAAAATTACATATAAAAATGCAAATTTATTTTCTGCCTTTGAGTGTTAAAATGCTTGAGGCAAAAATATTTGCTATCTCATCGAGTTCATTTAAGAACCAGACGACTTCCTGTGGTTTTACGCGCCCACTATCACGAAGTAATGCAAACCATAACTTACTCTCATTAGCTGATTTAAGCGAGGTATTAAAGAAGTTGGTAAAATCTTTCTTGCTGCTTGCTGCCTGACCCTCAATATAGTTGCCTATAATACTTGTGCCACTCCGAATTAACTGGTCCCCGATTCTTCTTGAGACGTTATCCGCTGGCAGTTTGTCCAGAAACTTTATTAATTTTAATGTAAAATCATAGAGTCGCTTCTTAAATTCGTTCTTGAAATTTGTTCTATTTTTTTGCATTCCGCTATAAACCTACGTATTAGGATAACAGAGGATTATCTGTTTAATGGCAATCCAAACAGCAGCCCAAGCTGCTAAAGCACTAAAAATTGCTGCTATCCCCGCTGCTATTGCTATTTTATAATTCTTATTTGATGTCCTGCATATAATAATCATCGATGCAGTCTGAAGAGCAGTTAAAATATTTGCGACAAGTTCGGCTTCGCCAGCATTGGCAGGTGAAGCTCGATACATTTCTCCACTTGCTCCCAACTTATTCGCTAATTCTCTTAATTGTATCCCTTTATCTTTCGCTGGTTCTTTTTTTCTACCTGACATAATTTCAAGCAGTTCTGTTCTATATTGCTCTAATTCCTTGTCTGTCACTGTTTATCACCCTTTAGCACAGTAACCTCAATAAAACTTAATATACATTTTTCATTTTTATATGTCATTTTGCTTTTTGCATTTTAATTTTTACATTTCTCTCATTTACTGCTTGCCTTTGGTTCAAGGGTCAGGTCGGCAAAGAGACCTGCCTTGAATTTATAGTACGCAAGAGAAGCTACCATAACGGCATTGTCGGTGCAATATTGTTTCGGGGCGACTAACAGTTTTTTAGGTAGTGGGGCCTTGTCGCACATTTTCTGCAGTGCGGCACGTAGATGGTTGTTGGCCGCAACGCCGCCTCCCAAAAGGATAGTTTTAGCGCCGATTTTCTTAGCGGCCCGCTGCGTCTTTTTGACGAGGACATCAATCACCGCCGCCTGGAACGAAGCAGCGATATCGGCGATCTCCTGTTGACTCATCGAATCGACCTTGTCTTCGCCCTTCATGTCCTGGCCGCGGCAATGATATAAGACTGCCGTCTTTAAGCCACTGAAAGAAAAGTCCAGCGAATCCCGCCCCAACATCGTTCGCGGGAATTTGACGGCGTCAGGATTGCCTTCCTTAGCCGCTTTTTCGATACTCGGCCCGCCGGGGTAGGGCAATTTCAGGATAGATGCAACCTTATCGAACGCCTCACCGGCAGCATCGTCAATAGTCGAACCTAAGAGCTTCAATTCCAAAGGCGATTGACAATCATAGAGACAGGTATGACCACCCGAAACAACGAGGGCGACGGCGGGCAACTGTAAATCTTCCTCCGACAGCATCGCCGACTGCATGTGGGCGTGAAGGTGATTAATTGCTATCAGCGGTTTTTCCCAAACGAAGCTGAGCGTCTTTGCGGCTGTCACGCCGACCACCAGAGCGATAGCCAGGCCCGGCTGGTTCGCTACGGCGATTGCGTCGATGCTGTCCTTATCGACTCCGGCCTGCTTGATTGCCTCTGAAACAACGGGATATATATTTTCGATATGGGCACGTGATGCGATTTCCGGCACGACACCGCCATATTTTTCATGCAGCTTGGCCTGCGAGGCCACAATGGACGACCTGACAACCCTGCCCTCGGCGACGACAGCCGCAGCAGTCTCGTCGCAACTGGTCTCAATACCTAATATATTTATGGAATCAGCTTCTGCTACCATATACGGATATTAGCCGAATAAGTGGTCTCTGTCAATGTTAGGGAACGTTTCTCACTTTGTTAACAATCCTTTTATTGACTTAGATTCTGAAAAATCATATAATAAAAGCTTGGGCAGGGATTTCTAAAATCACCAGGGATCGGTTCAGTAAAAATAATAGTGATATTTCGTCGATGCATGGATTTATGTCATCTTTGTACAAAACATAAATCAATACAAATCAACATTTTTTGGAGGAATTGAAAATGAGACTCTTAACTGTAGTTTTAGCTTGCCTGATATTTATCACTCCCTCTCAGGCGGCAGAAAATCAAATCGAGCAGCGGCTGCAAATCCAGCAGGGTAGGCTGAAAAATATTGAAGAGCAGGCATCGATGAAACGCCTGCAGATAGAAGACTGGTACTTGCGCAGCTTCAGCGAAATACGACAATTGGCAGAAAGACAAGCCAAACAATTACAACTGAATGATAGGGCAATTTGGACCGAGTTCGCAAAGATGAACGAACAAACGCCGCAGTTCGACACCTACTTCAAAAAATCGTCACTAATCTTCACAAGAGATACAAAATCATACGAATTTCATGCTGCATTGGCGGACAGTTATTTTTTAAGCTCAGCCGCAGACTTATTGATGGATGATCACTTTCGTAAACTCCTCATTAATTTATCAAACGGCAGCGCTTATAATCCTCAGAGTTTTCTAACTCGCATTCAAGCCCGTAAGCTGTTGTATTTCGCCAACGAATTCGAATCGATGTTGACAAACCTTCAGGATAGAAAAAAAGCTAAATTAACCGCAATAGAGCAGTGGAGGCAGGACCTCAGGGCGGATGTGCTTAGAATTATGCGGGAAATCAAAACCGGGCCTGAGAAAGTCAATGTTGGTGTAGTAAGTGCAATCATTTACAACCAGAAGGATTCGCTTTGTATGGTCGATGGTACCGACAGGATGCTTAAAGAAGGTGACTCGATAGGAAGTGTCGCAATTGTGAAGATATATCCAGAGCAAGTGGAATTTATAAAAAACGGCCAGAAGTGGACGCAAGAAGTTAGTAAACCGGCCAACGCCGCCTGGAGATAATGGAATAAAGCAATAGAAGAAACATCGATTTAGTTGCTCAGACCGGCCTGGTTCTTGATTTTGTCGATGTCGAGCTTGCGGATATAGGTGACGAGGTTCATCCAGATGCTGTGGAAACCGAAACCGCCTTTGGTCATCTCCTCGATGGCCTCATCCTTGCTCCAGCCTTCGACGGCGATTCGATAGATTGCACACATCGTGCCGGTCCGGTCGGAGCCGTGCTGGCAGTGCACAAAGACCGGCGTACTGTTGGCATCGGTGACAATCTTCAAAAAACGAACAACATCTTCATTTTCGGGTGTGAGTGTCGTCATACTGATATGCTCGTATACCAGATCGGTGTCTTTCAACTCGTCACTGTCCGAGTGAAGAAACCGCAGATTAACGACCGTCTTGATACCCAACTTTTTCAATTGCTCCATTCCTTCTGCTGTGGGCTGGGCACCGCGATACAAATCATCAGAAACCTTATGTAAATTAGGCAGGCCGGGTAACTCCATAGGTTGCGCCCATTTTGCTTGAGTCGCTGCATTAATACCCGGATCAATCTGTGTATTCGAATTGCATGAATTCAGAGAAAAATATGCAGCCGTACAGACTACAGCAAAACAGAATAATAAAATAATATTGTGAAAATATTTCATCTGATTTAATTTTCCGCAGTTTCGCATATTCATCCTATTCAGAAGAGAACTTTTTACTCGTGGCTTTGGTTAAAAGTATTATCTGTCTGCAGATACTTTTGCAGACATGCAGGAACGAAAATCGGATTGGAATCATCTTTGGCAGTTCAAAATCCGTACAGACACCCTGTGGGAAATGATCGCCGACGATTTGGATTTTGGCCGGGTCGGAGCAGCCGAAATCCATTTGTCTTGCGGTTTTGATAATCGGTATGTTTGCCGGCTCGAGGTTGACTAATCTCGCACATATTGTCTCGCAGGCAACCGGGTCGGTCCCGCCTATAAGCCAGCCTAATGGCATGGTCCTGCCGCGAATAGGCCCGGGGCCGTCCATCGCGTATACGCCGTCGATGATGGTAAGGGCCGGCTTGAGGAATCCGTATATATCGATGAGCATCTCGCAGAAATCGTCGGTGTTGCCGCCTTTGGCGAAGTGCCAGAAGGCCTTCTGTTTGCCGGCGACACAGCCGAACATGTTTTTAACTGCGAACGTCGCGACAAGCTGCTGGTGAGATTTGAACTTGGGCAGATTAATAATTATATCGGCATCGAGAGCCACCGAGCTTATACCGATTTTTGTCTTTTTAGCACCAATACGAATCCACTTCGGCTTGTCGAGCTGCCTTACCGGTACACCAAGTTTCTTGAGCGGCTCATCCAGTCGCAGGGCCTTAACACATGCAAAGACATCCGCCCACGCGGGTGAATCGCCGACGAAAGGTTTTGCACCTAAGTCTTTCAAAATGCGTGCGGCTTCTATGATTACGGCAGGGTGGGTCTGGGTGGCGTGACGGTGCGACCGGGGCGCGATGAAATTGGGCTTGAGCAGGACGGAATCGCCGGGCCTGACGAATTTATCGATACCGCCGAGCAACGAGAATTGCCTTTCTATCGCTTCGATGAATGTATCAGAATGATAATCGTTGCAACGCGTTAATGTCACTATAGAATCGGACATAAATAATAAAACTCTAACATCTAAAATAAAAAAAGTGACTAAAGTGAGCGTCTCTAAAACTAACTTTTAATTTTAGTCACTTTTAACTTTAGACACTTTAACCACTTATCCTTGTGCATAAAAACAAAAATACCCTGACGGCGGGTTTAAGTTCTGGCAGCTTTTTCTCACCGGCGTTTAAGAACATACTGCCTCGTGGATTACTGAACACAAGAGAGCCCAATGTAGTCTGGTCGTCGAGAAATTTCTCAGGTCCCAGCAGAACAAAGTCGCCCGGGCTCATGCTTAGACCGAAAGCGGCGACGTTGAACGGGAACTCGCGTAATTTCGCACGTTCGTTCAGTCCCGGGACGGCACTTTGCAACTGCGCCGAAAATACGGGATAAACAACGACTTTACATACGTCGCTCGAATCATCGACCTTGTCGGCTCTTATCCGCAGCCCGAGGATACCCGGCCCGACATTGGCGCCTTCTTTCGAGCCGCTTTGGCCTACGAAGAAAACGGTCCGCGGGCCTTCTATCCCAGTAATTACGATGGTCTCCGGCTCACCGTCGGGCATCATTAATGAAACACTCGTTAGTTTGTGACTGCCGGCATCCAATATCTTTGAGATCGTTTCATTAAACAAATCGCCCGGGTCTCTACCGGAACCAAAACGCACAAAAAACGAGTTACCGGAGAATGCAGAATAATCAGTCAACAGGAGCGGCCTGATAAACAAATTGTTCCGGATTTTGATGAGTTTGTCGATGTTTTCGGCAGGTATTTCAAAGACATGCACGTCAAAATCGAAGGTTTTCAGTCCGGCATGACTTTGGTTCGGTTCCGGCGGCTTATCAGGATTGTGGGGGGCAAGGTCGCCTATCTTAACTTTTTCCCAGACCGGTTCCTCTTTTTTTGTACTTTTACAACCCGCCGGCAAAAAGACCAGACTGCATACAGCCGCAATATGAAAAATACGAATCATAAAGAAAAGATTAGCAATCGAGAGGTTATATGTCAATAAAATCGAAGCTCACAGGCAGATATATAAATCAATGGACTCAGGCATCCTGTAGATAATCAATAATCAATCGAACTTGTCCCGATGTACATCGAGATTAATCATTCAAGAAGCTCCCACCAAAGCCGCGGATAATCCCGGCCTTCGTCAATCCACCAGATATCCTCGGTGCCATTCTCAGTTTCATTCACAAAATCCCACCCGGCATCCAAAAACGTATCAGCCGTCTGCATCTCGGCCGTACTTAAACCGATTACACCTTCCGGATCAGGGTCCTGACCTGCAATCCCATCAATCATATCTGAAATATTTACATCCCAGAAACAGGATGTTATTTCTCCCCAACGACTTGTGGCTACTAAACCAGCAATATCCTGCGTACCCGACACTGTGCAATTAGTGTAACAAAACAAGATAGACTCATAATTTACTCCGACTAATCCAGCCACATATCTCCTGCCATTAACACTGCCTTCTGCGTAACAGTTCAGAATTTCTCCGGCATTATAACCAGCTAATCCTCCAACACTGTATTCTCCTGTGACAATACTATTTGAGAAACTTCCTTGAATAACTCTTTTACAATTGTGTTCACCGACAAGACCACCAACAGATGATGTGCCGGTTACTTCCCCCGAGGCGGAACTGTTTAAAATAATATTATTACTCATGCCAATTAATCCCCCAGTATATATACCTCCTGTTACAGTACCATTGAAATGACATGACTCAATATTATCATAATTAATACCTATAAGCCCACCTGTGTACGAAATATCAGTATCGATATTACCTATACAGTTACAGGCAGTAACCGGTCCTGTGTTACAGCCTGTGAGACCACCTGCAATTTTTTCTGATGTCACGTTACATTCTGTTTTACAATTGGTTATTTCCCCGACATTATACCCCAACAGACCACCAGCGTTCTTTAAAACGGCTGTCATATTACCCGTCACTGAACAGTTAGATACAATACCATTGTTGTATCCTGCTAATCCACCTGCACAGCAATATGCTAAGACTTCTGCATTCTTAATATTCAGATTCAAAACAAAACCCGCATAATTTGGATCATACGACGTGGTTCCATACGTATTAATAATCTCTGGCCCGATACTCCCGAAAACACCGAGATAACTCTCTGTTTCAGAAATGCATCTGAAGTTCGAAACGGTGCAGTTGTTGCCATCAAATACACCCACAAAAGGCATTCCATAAACGCCGATTGGTAAAAGCATAGCCGAGTCGATGTCATTCAGATCAAGATCATTAGTCAATAAAAAGCACTTGTTCCAATCTACAAGATTATAGCCTATACTGACAAAATCTTCCGTGGTAGATATTCTATACGGGTCATTCAGCTCTCCTGTTCCACCGGAATATCTATTGATGGTGTCAACTATTGGTTCACCCCCAGATTCTTCCCATGCAAGGCGTGGATAGTCGCGTCCTTCGTCGAGCACCCATTTATTAGTATAACCCCAGCCGCGAAAAGTATCGGTGGTCATTAACTGCTCGGTTGTCCTGCCTCTGAATTTAAGATTATCTGATGTACCAGCAATTTCGGTATCCCAATAGCTAAGCAACACTACACCACAATCATCCTTTCCAATCAGACCACCAATACTGATTTGGTCATTGGAAATAGAATTTATATTTATCACCCGCCCGGCAGAATAGCAGAATTGAACCGAACCTCCATTTTCTCCGATTAATCCACCAATATTTTCCTGTCCCTCTACATATCCTGTGAAATAACATGACATTATATGCTTTCCTGGCGGCAATGGTATACTGCCCGGTGGTGGACCCGCTTGACCGGCGGGTAGAGACAAAGCCTCATTCGTTCCTGCTACCCCCCCAACATTTTTTCGTCCAGATACACTGCATGTAGAGAAAGAGGCCTGTATATCTGCTTGTCTGTCATAACCAATAATACCGCCAACATATTGATTTCCAGTTACCTGTCCACTTGTAGAACACTCTATAATAGAGCCGCCGCTATATCCTATTAATCCCCCGATCCTGTTTTTACCTCCGACATTCACATACAGGTGACACTGTTGAATTGTACCATTATTTGATCCTATAAGCCCACCAACTCTATCACCGCCGTTAACAGTTCCGGTAATAGTACTTCTTTTAATTATCCCACTATTATATCCAACAAGACCACCCACATCCCCACTACCGGCAATCGATACATCTACAAGTCGCACGTTTTCGACATTACCTTTCTGGCCGATGCACCCGAACAAGCCTATGTAATTCTGCCCATTAGCGTGACATGCAAGATTAGATATTTTGTAATTGTTACCTATAAAAGATCCCACAAATGGAAAGCTTTGGTTGCCTATCGGACTAATTTCTCTCTGATCTATAGTACGAAGGTCAATATCATTTGTAAGTACAAAATGTTTATCATAATCCTCAAGATAATAAGCTATGGAAATAAGATGTGCAGCAGAACTGATTCTGTACGGATCATTCGGTTCACCGGAACCACCGTCATAGCTTCGAGGCTGCTCAATAAGCAATTCCCCTGGAGTATTTTCCCATATTAGACGAGGGTAGTCATTGCCTTCATCAAGTATCCACTGGTTATCATAACCCCAACTGCAATATGTTGATACACTTTGCATCTGGGCCGTTGTTCTACCTTTTCCTGCGACACTTTCGCTGATTCCACTGGTCTCGGTATCCCAGTAGCAAAGATAAACAGAGCCGCCGTTAGCAAATCCTGAAACTGATTCGCCGCCCACAACTCGGCCTGTCGAATAGCTGAAACGAATCCGAATGCTGTTACTTCCAACAAAACCTGCAACAGAACTATTGCCTTGAATGACTCCGGTAGCGTAGCAACACTTTATATCACTGTAATTTGTTCCTGAAAATCCTCCGACAAATTTGTTGCCTTGTACATCTCCTGTTGCCTTGCAGGATATAACTTGACCCCTGTTATTACCGATTAATCCACCGGCCCCCTCACCAGTGCCTGTTACAATTGAGGTAGAGTAACATGATTCAATCGTTGCAGAGTTATAACCAACAAGGCCTCCGATACCGTTTTCTCCACTAACACTTCCGGCAGAGTTGCATGAATCTATCTTTCCATTACCTCTTCCCAGGATTCCTCCGACGTATCTACTTCCTATTATAACAGCGTTTGACTGACATTGTAAAAAAAACGCTCCCGAACTTCGTCCAACAATCCCACCGATACTTTCTTCACCGTGTAATCTGGTGTTAGAACCAGATGAGAATATAGCCGAATCATAACAGTACCCTATTAATCCTCCGATATTATCACCTCCTGAAATTGTCCCTCCCTCAATAAAGCAATTTGTAATGTTAGCATTGCTTATATATCCAGCCAATGAACCTACATTATCACCTATTCCTGTATCAATAGAAGGATTAACTAATCTCAAGTCTTTAATCACAGTATGAGTTCCATATTTGCCAACATATCCAAAAAGTCCGATGTAGTCTCTATCTGTTGAAATATAAGAGAAGTTTGAGATTGCGTGGCCATTGCCATCAAAAACACCGGAAAATGTGGCAGCCCAGTTATGGCCTATGATATTGAACTGCGCACCTGCTAACCGGGCCAAATCAATGTCGGTCATTAGTTTGAAATGTTTGTCCCAGTCGTTTGGTTCGGTGCCGATGGTATTCATCTGCTCGGCGGTGTAAATCAGGTAGGGGTTGTTCGGCTCTCCTGTGCCGCCGCCGTACTGGGCCGCGGCGGGGGGGCAGAAAAGACTGAATGTGAAAAGAGCAGTTAGTATGATTGTGAATATGTTGCCGGTTTTTGTCTGGGCGATCATTTTGCCCTCCGTATAAAAAACAGTGTCTTTTTCCCTTTTTTTGACTGATTTGATTTTACTACTTGTCGGCCTTGAGGTCAAGGATTTTTACTTGTTACGTGTCGTCTTTATACTGGACCAATATTCGATAGAAAACAGTCAATAATCAATTTTCTTGACCTTCGGTTAGATTTTGTTTTAATAATACGCTGTTTTTGGTGAATGGTAATTGGTGAATGGTAAATGAAGTGATCTAAAGTGCCTAAAATGAACTAAAGTGAGCTAAAATGTTTTTTTACTTTAGTCACTTTACACTTTAGGCACTTAAAACTCTGACAGTTTTATTAATCGACTGAAAAAAGATAATCTCTATGGAAAGGTCATAAAAGGATGAAAGTAAGCAAACGAGCCCAGGAAGTGCCGGCTTCGGCCACTATCGCGGTAACCGCCAGAGCACAGGAATTGAAGGCCCAGGGCGTCGATGTAGTCGGATTCGGCGCAGGGGCGCCGGATTTTGACACGCCCGAATATATTAAGACAGCCGCAATAGAGGCGCTAAAGGCGGGAAAGACAAAATACACTCCCGCAGCCGGTATACCGGAACTACGTAAAGCTATCGCCGAGAAACTAAAAAAGGAAAACGGCCTGACATACACCTTTGAGCAGATTGTGGTAAATATCGGCGGCAAGCACTCGGTCTATGAGGCGATGCAGGCCGTGCTTGATCCCGGCGACGAGGTTATTTTGCCGACTCCGTACTGGGTCACATATCCGGAAACGATAAAGCTGGCCGGGGCTAAAGCAAAGATTATCGAAACCGAAAGGAGCACGGATTACAAGATTACGCCGGAGCAGTTAAAGAAGGCCATCAACGACAAAACGGCCATGCTGATACTCAACTCACCAAACAATCCGGGCGGTTTCACATATACACCCGACGAGCTGAAGGCCCTTGCGAAGGTCCTTGAAGGAACCAACGTAATGGTGCTCTCGGACGAAATATATGAAAAATTAATCTATGGTAATACTAAATTCGTCAGCTTCGCTTCACTAAGCAAGGACGCATACGAGCGGACACTCACCCTGAACGGCTTCAGCAAGACGTTTTCGATGACCGGCTGGCGTCTTGGATATACAGCCGGGCCGCTTAATGTTATTAAGGCCATGTCGCGGCTTCAGGACCACATGACATCAAATCCGGTCACTTTTGGTCAATACGGAGCCATTGCGGCCCTCGGAGAGCCGGCCAAACAGGCAATCGAGAGCATGAGGGCGGAATTCGAGAAACGCGGCAAGTATATGGCAGAGCGGCTCAACAATATCGAAGGCATAGATTGTCCCGAACCGACCGGTGCTTTTTACTGTTTTCCTGATGTTTCCAGTCATTATGGCCGAAATATTAATGGTGCGAAGATAAACGGCAGTATGGACTTTGCCAAGGCACTGTTAGAGCAGGCCAACGTTGCCCTGGTTCCCGGACTGCCGTTCGGTTGCGACAGCAACGTTCGCCTGAGTTTCGCCTGCTCGCTCGAGCAGATCACCAAAGGGTTGGACAGACTTGAAGAATGGCTAAGCCAGTAAAGACCAGTAAACAAAAAGACTTATCCGATCAGCAGGCGAGCGATTCGGCTAAATCCGAGCAGCTGATGTTAATAAATAAAGACGGAGCTTTGTCCGGCTGGCCGATGATTATCGGCTGGCTGGCTATGCTCGTTTTCACATTCCACGCCTGCACACACATGGTTGCGGCCGGTGATACGTGGGTCGCGATGGCCTGCGGCCGGCATTTTGTCAATCATGGCGTAGATACCGTTGAGCCGTTCAGCGCAAATTCCCATAAGGCCGGGCCGACCGAAGAAGAGGTCAAAACATGGCCAAAATGGGCACAGTGGATAACAGACAAGGTCGGTCTGAAGACCGTTAAATACTGGCATCCGACCGGCTGGGTCAACCAGAACTGGCTGACACATGAAATTTTTTATAAGCTGGTTCCCAAATCATCATACGCCGATGGGGTGAGTTTTAGTTCAAATGCGCTGGTTTACTGGAAATTTGCGATATATTTAATAGCGATTGCCTGTGTTTATTACAGTTCACGGATTTTGGGCGTAAACCGGGCACTTGCCGTGGTCTTTTCCTGCTTTGCTTTGTTCACGGGACGGTCTTTCCTTGATATTCGTCCTGCCGGTTTTTCGAATATGTTAGTGGCGGTTTTTCTGCTGGTTTTGATTCTTACGACGTATCGAAACGTATTATATATCTGGCTGATTGTCCCGCTGACGGTTTTCTGGTGCAACGTTCACGGTGGATACATCTACTTGTTCATCATGCTCGTCCCGTTCGTAATCTGGCATGTGCTTATGCTGCTACCGAAAAAATGGACAATAACGGGTTACTGCATTTTGTCCTGGATTGCACTTTACGGACTGGCTTACAAGTTCCTCGGCCACGAGAGCCTCAAAGCAATTCAAATGAGAAGCGACTGGTTTTTCTACCTGTTGTTTATATTCATCGCGGCAGGTATCGCAATAACAACTCGAAGACTGATTAAGGAAGGCGTGATATACTTCTATTATATATGCGCTTCTTTAATCGTCTTTTTGTGCCTTTTGCCGCGATTCTTCCCTGTATTGCCAAGAAATATTCCCCCGCAGAAATACGCGGACCTCCTGACATACGTAAAAAGCTCACAACTTTCGTTCGCTGCCATCTTCCTGTTTATCATGATTTTAGAGCTCGTCCTGATAGCATTCAAAGACAGGATTATCCTGAAGATAAAACCAGGGGGCATCTACCATACGATTGCAGCCGGTTTTGTCGCCTTCGTGGCAATGGTGATTTTCAACCCGTTCCATCTGACGAACCTGACCCATACCTTCGTTATCAGCCTCAGCAAGCATGCCGAGCGATGGCGTGACATCCGCGAATGGCATCCCGCTTTCGACTGGTCCAACCCGGTAGGCACAGCGGTGCCTTTCCTGGTGATGTATATTATCGCATGGACGGCACTTGTCATTTGGATTGTTGTTATGATATTGAGCCGGCGTACTTTCAGCCGGACCGAAAAACGAAAGACAAAAAATACCATCGAATACGAATGGCCCAAAATAGACTTTTCAGTTCTGGTCATCTCTACCGTAACAGTTTATATGGCCATCCGCTCACGTCGCTTCATCCCCATAGCGGCCATCGCAGCCTGCCCGATTATCGCATTGCTTATCGACCAGGCAATTCGGGCCGTTTCGGCAACGGTAAACTATATCAAACATAATAATCCTGTCGTCTTGTCGATGCCTAATACCATACGATCATTTATAATTCTTACAGGTGTTTTGGCCGTTGCTTATTTCGGTACGTGGTGGGGGCTTAAGTTTAAGTACGTATATCTCGATCCATGGCCGGGGGACAGTAAGCTGAATTCGGTTTTTATCCGCATGACCGCTTCGGACGCGAAACCTTTTTATGCAATGAAGTTCATCAGAGACAATAAATTAAATGGGATAATGTTCAACTACTGGACCGAAGGCGGCTTCATTGCCTGGGGCGAGGAGCCGGATCCCAACACAGGCCACACCCCTCTGCAGTTGTTTATGGACGGCAGGGCACAAGCCGCATATAACCGGAAAACTTTTGACATATGGACATTCATAATGACAGGCGGCCTGGAGGGCTCGGTTGGTTACCAAATAGTTGGAAACGCCCAGGCAAGGGCTTCCATTACAGGGCAGGAGCTGGACGATATATTGACCGTCGATGACTACATCAAAATCGGCCAGTCGATAGGGGAAGAGCTTCAGAAACGCAATGTCTGGATAGCAATGATGCCAACCGGTCAGTTCAACAGCATTTTTATGAAGGGCCTCGAGCGCAATCCCAACTGGCGTACGGTCTTTGTGAATGACAGACAAAAAATACTTGTCGATACGACAACCGAACAGGGTAAGAAGCTCTTTCTTGGTATATTTGACGAAACAACCGTTTACCCGGACGATTTTCACAGGAACCTGATTCGGGCACATAGCTGGCTGATGTTTAAGCCCGGAATAAATGAGAAAAAGCAGGGGCTTGAGTTTGCCTTCCAGGCCTTTAACGATAATCCGTCACGGACAGCTATACTTGAGATTATGACTTACGGCGAAAACTTCGATGAACTGGCGCCTGAAGTCGATATATTCATTGAAAATTATTTCAACAACTTTTTGAAAAACAAAGATAGCTGGGCCACTCAGGACGGCTATCGCTGCAAGGTCGAAGCGGTAAGATTGGCGTGTTTTCAACTGATGAAACTTGCAATTTCACAGCGAGACAAGAAACTTGAGAATTTGTATAGCGCCAAATCGAATGAGTATTTGGAAGAAATAATTAGCTTAGCCGAGAGCAAGAGTTGGTAATGGTCTCAATCAGTGTTTTTTTCCCCTGTTACAACGAACAGGAGAACGTCAGTCGAACCGTTGAAAAAGCACTTGACGTTCTGGAAAATCTTGGGGCGGAATTTGAGATTATTATTGTAGACGACGGCAGCATAGACAGAACTGGGCAGATTGCCGATGAGATTGCCGCAAAGGACAAAAGGGTGATTGTGGTTCACCATCAGAGAAATCTTGGCTATGGAGCGGCTTTACAATCCGGCTTTCGAGCCGCTAAGAAGGAGCTTGTTTTTTACACAGATGGGGACGGCCAGTTCGATATGGAGGAAATGCCGCCGCTGCTGCCGTTGATAGAGCAATACGACATTGTAAGCTGCTATCGTTTGAAACGTCAGGAAAACCTGATGCGAAGAATCAACGGTTTTTGCTGGACGAAACTGGTTTGTCTGATGTTCGGCATGAAAATCCGGGATATCGATTGTGCCTTCAAACTGTATAAAAGGGAAATATTCGACAATATCAAATTAACGAGCACAGGGGCGCTCATCGACACCGAGATTCTGGCCCGGGCAATTCGTAAAGGATTCAGCATAACTCAAAGGGGAGTACATCATTATCCGAGGACGGCGGGGGCGGCGACAGGGGCGAATTTGAAGGTGATTTTTCGTGCGTTCAGAGAACTTTTCGAATTACGAAGTCGTATTCGAAATGGAAACTGATTAATGAAGCTGCAAAAATAAGTCAGATATGAACAACGGCAAAATAAATTTGTTTATCTACGGTTCGCTGCGTGACAGCGGAATCTTCCAGTCGGTGAGCGGCATCAGTTTTACCAGAAAAGCATCCAGGGTGGACAGTCAGACGCTTTTCGCAGAACCGGCCTTCCTGCCGAACTATCGAAAGGTCAGCCCGGACAATGTTTATTACTACGCTGTCTCATCCCGGTCATCGAGAATCGAAGGACTCGTGATATACGATATTCCGTCAAGGGTAATGGCCGAAATCGACAAGTACGAAGGCAAGCGTTACGAAAGAGATACGGTATTTGTCAACACAGCAGGGGGCCGGATCGAAGCCCAGGCCTACCTGGTAAGTCACGACTCGATGAAAAAGCATTTCGGAGACAGGTTCCATCTGAACCTGATACACGAACTCTGGCTGAGAAAACGCATCGAGAAATTTATTAAAAGGCATACCCGTCCCGGTGACAGAACAGCGGATGCCGAAGTAGAACGACGGGCTTACAGGGAGCTTCTGGCAACCACTGAGCGCGACCTGGTTATGACCCATTATCAATCGGATGCAATCAGCGATTATTACCTCGAACATGAGCTGGCCCGGCCTTTGCCGAGCATTAGATTCTTATATGACGATGAGCAGGCAAGGCCGTTCGTAAATAACTATCTGGCTTTGGTTATCAAACAAGTCCTTCTTAATCAGCTCGATGAGCAAATCCAGTCCGAGTATCGTTACGACCTCGAGCATATGAGAACATCGGAAAGGTATTTTAAGCGAACAGTCAGTCTGATCACAGCTTTGAATATAATCAATACGAATAATACCGCCGTCGATTTGATAATAGACAAGTGCCTTCAGACAATGCCCTTTGATAAATACGACCTGATAGATTATGTCAAATACGGAGTACGCGCTGCAAGAAGTATATTTGACGGTCGCGTAGTCTCCGCCAAGCTGAACCAGATCCGCTCAAACCTTCAGCCCGGACTCGTCCCGCTTGGTCTCGAGGTCGAAATGAGCGACCTTGGCCCCGCAGCCGTCGAACCGAAAAGAAGTGTATTCGATCCGGTTTACGACAGCTTTAAGTACTTCTACGATTATCGTCTTGATGTATTGAGCTGGAAACTCGGTGGATATATCGACGACCACAGCGGTTCGACCGACCCCGCCCGCCGCTGCGGATTCCTTGAACTCGCCCCGGGCAGACTTAGTATCGCAGGTGAGCTTTCCAGGCCCGCAACAGCAGACCCGTGGCTGCTTAATCAGCTTATAAATGAAATTGTGGAATTTTATAATGTCGGCCCGCACAGCCTGCATCTGTCTTTCCAGCTTAGGAAAAAGCAGATCGGACATCAGAAAATCCTTCCTCTGAGTTATGTCAAGTGCTTACTTGCCCTCGGCGGCGGTCCGGAATTGAAGGGAGCCGGCAGATTGTGGGTTTCGAGAATGGGCTACGACGAAATAACACAGCATCCCGTAGCGTCATCCGGCGAAGAATTCATGTTCGCCAGGACCAGCAAACGAAAGTGGTACCTGGGCGGCGACGATATAGCGAACAAAATTCCGGCGCAGGCAACAACGTATGTTCAGCAGTATAAATTTATTCGTCTCGAGGAAAGAACAAATTATGAGCCGCTGATTCTTTGTCTTAAGGGATTGCAGTTGGCTTATAATCCGGGTGATTATTTATCAGCTCAGCAATTGAGTAAAAGTGCCAGGCTGCAGCAGGAATACGAAGAGCTGAAAAAATGGGCGAAAGAGCCGGCACCGATAAGCCCCCAGACAATAAACAAGTTCATCAATACCGTCAGGGACGGATTAATGAATGAAGGAAATCGCAAGCCCAGGCATAACCTGCACTATATAGAATGGGCCATGAGCGCCATCGATTTGCAATTACGGATGTTTAACGATCTGCTAAAAAAGACAGAGAACAATGCTGTCAAACTCCCGAAAGCATGAGCTTGAAATCCATTGTCACTATATCTAAAAACAGATGTTTTATTTCGTTCGATTATTTTAATCAAATCGCATGTTAATTTTCCGCAATGCCCCTCTTTTCGTCAATTTTCTGCCTTATATATTCGACAGAATGTACAGCGGCTTCTTTCCCGAAATCGATGCATTTTCGCACACCCGAGTTAAATGATTTGGCGAATTCTTCTGATTTGATCTGAGATAATATGGAATTTTCGCCATCCGATTTTTGTGACCTGTAAACACTGTTTTCAGGTGCGGGTGCCAAAGTGTAGATTGCGGTGCCGTAGCCGGCGAAATAAACTATCAGCAGGAAAATGAATTTTATTCTCCATCCTCTCACTAAGTTCCCCCCCAAATTGTATGGAAATGTTTTTTCTCTACTCCCCGGTCAGGCCCCCCCAGCCGGTTTTTTTGTATTCGCTGCTAATAAATATTTAATAAACAAAATCCCGGATGCCAAATACAAATACAAGAAAAACCACCGATTTATCCATTTAAAACCCGGCTTAGGGTACTGCATACGTTGGCGATTTGGTCTTTGGTAAGGTTATTGTAGAATGGCAGGGCGATTGTGCTTTTTGATACGGATTCGGTTATGGGGAAATCGCCCGGCTTGTAACCGAACTTCTCGACCATAAACGGCTGCAGGTGCACAGGCGGGAAATAACTGCCGACCTGAATCCCGTTGTTTTTCATCTGCTCCAGGACCCGATTTCGGTCTTCTATGGTAAATTCATCCGTCAGCCGGACAACAAAAACGAACCAGCTTATATCGCAGCCGATCGGCTCCGCAGGAACTATAATTCTGTCGTCGTCGGCAAGCATTTCCTGATACCATCGGGCAACCTGTTTACGTTTGGCGATAATCTGCTCTATTCTCGAAAGCTGAGCAATACCGAGAGCACAGTTTATATCACTGAGCCGGAAATTGTAACCCAGCCTTTCATGCTCCAGCCAGTCGTCGGATTTGCCCCGGCCCTGGTTGCGAAGCGATACACATATATCCGCCAGCCGGTCGTCGTCGGTCATTATCATGCCGCCCTCGCCGGTCGTAATCTGTTTATTAGGGTAAAAGGCGAACACGCCCATCGTGCCGAACGTTCCGGCCTTTTTGCTGTTCAATGTCGATCCCAGGGCTTCGCAGCTATCTTCAATCACTTTGAGATAGTGTTTTGCGGCTATATCGCATACTTTATCGAAACCCGCCGGATTACCGAAAACCTCGACCGGCAGAACGGCTTTTGTCCTGTCGGTAATGGCAGACTCTATTTTAGCCGGATCGATATTCAGACTTTCCGGGTCGATATCGACGAAGACCGGCCGGGCGCCGGCCATCATAATAGTAGTAGCGGATGCTATGAAAGTAAACGGCGTGGTAATGACCTCGTCGCCTTCTCCGATCTCCATAGCCAGCATACACAGAAACAGGCCGCTGGTCCCGCTGTTGACGGCAACGGCATGCTTTGTACCTATATATCCGGCTAAAGCCTGCTCGAACTCAGGCAGTTTGGGACCGAGAGAAAGATTGGGACCGCTGAGGACGGCGATGACCGCTTCGATTTCCATGTCGGTTATATCAGGTCGGGACAAGTGTATGCGCATACCGAATTCTCCATCATCGAAACAGCGCCGAATATACATGTAAAACTTATGGGATTGTAACGTCAGCGGCCAATAAATCAAGCGGGAATCCACATTCGATAACTGCACATTCATATATGCCTGCGAGGGTTTAAACAAATCACTTATGGGACGTGAAGGCCATAAGAAATTCATTTATTTGCAGATAAGCCGGGAATTGCACCAGTATGCTAAACAAGCCTCCATTTATAGCCGATTAATAGCTCGACTTATATATGCATAGTGGGAACCAAAATATGGCAAAAGGAAAACATGTACTGACGACAGGCGATGTTGCAAAAATTTGTCATGTAGCCCCTCGGACAGTTTCAAAATGGTTTGACAACGGCCAGCTCAAAGGCTATCGAATACCCGGCAGTAAAGACCGCAGAATACCCGTAAGCGAACTGATTCGGTTTATGAAGGTACATAACATGCCTACCGTGGAGATTGGTGTAGGCAAGATTCGGGTACTGATTGTGGACAGCAGGGAAAACGTCGCTTCGGCCATGGAAGATTCTTTATTGAAAAAGACGGACTACGAAGTTCAGACCGTTAAAAGCACAATAGAAACGGGTGCGATAGTTCAGAAATTCGAACCTCATGTTCTTTTAGTAAGTCTTTTGGCCGAAGACATAGATGCAGCCGGAATTTGTAAATTCGTTCGATCCGATGAAGACCTGCGAACTATTAAAATCCTGGCCCTCGCGAACCAGCTCAGTGATTCTGAAGCTTCGGCCCTGATGCAAAAGGGCTTCGACGGTTATGTTTCATACTCGGCCGACATCAGCGAGGTCATAAAGAAGATTGAGCAGGCAATGGCAATTATCTACTGATCGACGTACCTGAAAAAAAACAGACAAAGAATATTAATATAACTGTCAATCGAGTAGGCTGGGGCTTCGCAGCCCCGGCCTCTCACACCACCCGGCAAGCC
>CAZKYP010000045.1:0-19783 GCA_964556885.1 uncultured Pirellulales bacterium
GGGCCGATGAGGGAGTTGCCGCACTTGATGTTGTTGCCCAAATCCGGCAAGGCCCTTTCGTGAAAAAGCCGGTACTGGTTCTCAAGCGTCTCCTGGCTTTCACCTTCGAGCACCTTTAGCAGCAGGCTCAGCTTAGTGACTTCGACGGCTTGAGAGTCGATATCAACGCCGTATATATTGTTGAGCAGGATATTTTTCTTTTCGGCGATAGTCAAAAACCACATTCCGCCTTTGCCCTGATAAATTTTCTTTGTGTGTTTTTGCGGCTCATTGTTGACATACCAGTCGCGGTGGAAGTCCAGCAGAAATGTATATGCTCCGAGCAGGAACGAGCCTGAGCCGCAGGCGGGATCGAGGATTTTAAATTTCATGACCTGTCTGGGTTTTTTGCCTTCACAGAGTTTGCCTACAGTGTTCTTGACTATGTAATCGACTATGTATGATGGAGTGTAATAGACGCCGCCGGCCTTTTTCACTTCGGGTTTTTCTTCCACGTTCGCCCTGTGGCCAGATGACAACGTGATAATTTTGCCCAAAAATTGCTCGTAGACGTTTCCCAGAATTTCCGCCGGCAGGACCGAAAATTCGTATGGGCTTTGGGGATAATAGAGACTGTGTAAAATCCACTTGAGGTCTTTATCGTCGATAACCAGGTTCGGAGTAAGCTCGTCCGGCGCTTCGGGACGGTTGGCTTCCCGGTGAAAATGAAACAGTCCTGAATTGTATCTCTGATCGGCTCTTTCAAATATTTCACACAACCTGGGATAATTTCGATTGCCGCTGCTTATCGCCTGAAGCTGTCCGTATGGTTCAATACCTCTGTCCTCGCACATCCGCAGGAACAGGATTCGGTCAATTATGCGTTGAACGGCAAAGTTGATTTCATTTCTCGTAAGATTGTTGTTTCGTAAGGCAATAATTTTTGCAAGCATAATACGCCACTGTTCGATTTCTTTTAGGAATTCGATATCGACGGTGCTTGTACCTCGTTTGCCTTTTGTTGTAGCTGCGAATTTATCGAAGGAACCTTTTAATATTGCTTCTCTGCCGAAAATATTGGCTATATGATCCCATTTATCGAGATAGTCTTTGTAGCTGAAGAACATTATTCTTGTAGTATCGGCCTTGTCGATTTGTTTTGGACGAATCTGGCAGTCATAGACGGCGAACTCTTCGAAATCCGTCAGGATTGAAAGCGGAAGCTTGGCCGACCAGGCATAACGTCTGAGTTGATAAGCCGGGTGTGGGTCGCCTTTGATATTTACAGATGGTTTTTTTGCTTCGAGGAAGAACTTTCGTACTCCTCCGATACGGAAGCAATAGTCAGGTGCCTTTGTTATTCCACCAACTTTGATTGCGTCTTCATGAATTACATCTTTATAAGCCTGGGCGTATCCTGCCTTGTTTGTCACGTCCCAGCCTAATTCCTCGAAAAGTGGGTCTATGAATTCTCTGCGAAGCTGAGTTTCGTTATATTGCTGCGAGCTGTATGTTTCGATATTACGATCAAATGTTTCGACAAGCTCTATAACTCTTGTGGGAACATTGGCCATTTAATGTTTCTCCCTCTAACTTAAAAAATCAGGGCATTAATGTAAATGTTAAGAAAATAACGGGATAATCGAATAATGTCAATAAATCGACATAAGGAAGGTTCAAGATAAATATTTGTTAAGAGTGTAATGATTAGGATTAGCAAAATATCAGGTTCTTGGGTAAAAAAGTGATGATTTTGTGGGATTTTGGGTGATTTTTGGGGGATTCGGAGGAAAGTCGGGGGGCGATTTAGCCGATTTAAATGAGACCTGGATGAATCCTTATGCCGGGGAATGAACATCGGCCTGTCTGGGGGCATATACAATACAGAGGGCGGATGACAGAAAAGATGTAATGAGCAACTTATTTTTTGATGAATTGACATGTTGTTGAGCGTAGTATAAGATGATAGAGAATTTTGCCCATGTTCATGTTGAATTGCAAACGTTGAGGTGATAAGATGGGCAAAAGTCGTTTTTGAGATAAAACAGATTGGGGTAAAAAATGTTCGAACGTTTTACAGATCGTGCACGAAAGGTTATGGCGCTGGCCAACCAGGAAGCCCAGCGTTTCAACCATGAATATATTGGGACGGAACATATTCTTCTCGGCCTGCTGAAAGAAGGCAGCGGCGTCGGCGCTACGGTGCTCAAGAATATGGACGTCGATATAAAGAAGGTCCGGCTCGAGGTCGAAAAGCTCGTCAAGAGCGGCCCCGACATGGTGACGATGGGCAAACTGCCTCAGACGCCGCGGGCCAAAAAAGTCATCGAGTACGCAATCGAGGAGGCCCGTTCGCTCAACCACAACTACGTGGGCACCGAGCATATCCTCCTGGGCCTGTTGCGTGAAAGCGAAGGCATCGCCGCTCAGGTTCTTATGAACTGCGGCCTGAAGTTAGAGAATGTACGCCAGGAAGTATTGAACCTGTTGGGAGCGGGAGTGGATGACGGGCCGGCCGCACTCGGAATGAAGATGTCACCGGCTTTGGGGCGAAAAGGAAAAAGCAAAACCCCGGCACTGGACAGCTTCGGCAGGGACCTTACACAATTGGCCACCGACGGCGAGCTTGACCCGGTAATCGGGCGGGCACGGGAAATCGAGCGATTGATCCAGATTCTCTGCCGCCGCACGAAAAATAATCCGGTCCTTTTGGGCGAGGCGGGTGTCGGCAAAACCGCAATCGTGGAAGGTTTGAGCCAGCAGATTATCAACAAGCAGGTTCCCGAGCTGCTCAAGGACAAACGTATCGTCGTGCTGGATTTGGCGATGATGGTTGCCGGGACGAAATACCGCGGCCAGTTCGAAGAGCGAATCAAGGCCGTCATAAACGAGGTCCGAAGGGCCAAGAATGTTATTTTATTCATCGATGAGCTTCATACGCTTGTCGGCGCCGGCGGCGCCGAGGGCGCCATTGACGCATCGAACGTGCTAAAGCCCGCCCTTGCAAGGGGCGAGGTCCAGTGTGTCGGTGCTACGACGCTGGACGAATACAGAAAACATATCGAAAAGGACGGCGCCCTTGAGCGTCGGTTCCAAACGATAATCGTCGAACCGCCTTCAAAGGACGAGACCCTGGAGATTCTAAGGGGCCTGCAGGACCGCTACGAGGCGCACCACAGGGTCCGCTTTACCGATGAGGCCCTGTTCCAGGCGGTCGAGCTTTCGACAAGATACATCACCGGCAGGTGCCTGCCCGATAAGGCGATTGATGTAGTCGATGAGTCCGGTGCGAGGGTTCGTTTGAAAAATATGACCCCGCCGCCGGATTTGACACAATTAGAAGAGGAGATCGAGAAGCTGCAAAGGGAAAAGGACGAAGCGGTCCGGAACGCCGACTACGAAAGGGCGGCCGCATTGCGGGACGAAGCCCAGCAAATGTTGGACGAAAAGACGCAGTTGCATAAGAAATGGTACGAGGAAAACAAGGAATCGACCGGCGTGGTGGACAACGAAATCATTGCCGAGGTCGTCAGTAATATGACGGGTGTGCCGCTTACGAAGTTGGAGAAAAAAGAGACACAGAGACTTCTGGAGCTCGAAGCCGAACTGCATAGAACTGTTGTTTCGCAGGATGAGGCAATTACTGCTGTGGCGAAGGCCGTCAGGCGAAGCAGAAGCGGCCTGAAGGACCCGAACCGCCCGATGGGATGCTTCATATTCTTAGGCCCGAGCGGTGTCGGCAAGACACTTCTGGCCCAGGCACTGGCCGAGTTTTTATTCAGCGACAAGAACTCGCTTATCCGGCTGGATATGAGCGAATTCATGGAAAAGCACAACGTCAGCAGGCTGGTCGGCGCCCCTCCGGGGTACGTCGGCTACGAAGAAGGCGGCCAGTTGACCGAAAGGATCAGACGCCGGCCTTACGCCGTACTGCTTCTGGACGAGATTGAAAAGGCGCATCCGGACGTTTATAATATGCTCCTGCAGATTATGGACGAGGGCAGGCTGACGGACAGCTTTGGTCGAGGCATCGATTTCAAGAACGTCATCCTCATTATGACCAGCAATATCGGGGCCGATTTGATTAAGAATCAGTCCGGCTTCGGTTTCGGCAAGAAAAGCCCTGATGCGAACTACGAGAAGATGAAAGATATCCTTCAGAAAGAGGTTGAGCGTCATTTCAGGCCGGAATTTCTGAACCGGGTTGACGATACAATCGTATTTAAGGCATTGACCAGGGAGAACTTGCAGACGATTGTCGATTATGAGCTTACGAAGGTATTTAAGCGGCTTATTGAGCATGGCCTCAAGCTTGAGCTGACCGAGCAGGCCAAGGAGTTCCTCATCGATAAGGGATATAATCCCGAATTCGGCGCCAGGCCGCTCCGCAGGGCGATTGAGCATTATATCGAGGACCCGCTGTCGGAGGCCGTGCTGGCTGGTAAATTCAAGGGAAAGAACCTGATTAAGATTGATGTACAGGATGAGGAACATTTGAAGCTCGAAGGTTACGAAACGAGCGAGCAAAAAGAAAATCAGCCGGCTGTTGCAAAGACACAGTAAGCCATGTATAATGGAGTTTAATCTGAACTATATTTGGGTTCAGTTAAGGAGAATAAATCGAATATAGTTTTATGGTATGAAAGTTGAACCAGGGAGGAGGCCCATGCAAAAGATCATTTCAAGACATTTCTGAATAGTGTAGCAGCATTTTATAAACTGCTATGTATACTGCTTGTAACCGATTTCTACCACGGCACATACAAGAGTATGGATTTACCCAAATTGTAGTACAGTTTTTACAGGCGAACCAAAATTTAGGGTAGTGTTTGGTGTAAATAACAATGCTTTAAGTGCATTTGTTATCGGTTCGTCCCATAAAAACTAAAGGTCCAGGATTGATTTTGTCGATATGTTTAATGGTTTAAATTTTAATTAATATCTGTTTTTTGGAGTGTTTAAGGAGTTAGAAATGGAATCTAAAAGAATGTTCAATGTATTGGGGATTATATTTCGTACCGCTCTGATTGGAGTGATGATTTCGGTTGGTCTGGGCCTGACCGGCTGCGGCGACCAAATGGCGAGGATGGAAGAGAACCAGCTCAAGTTGCAGGCGATGATAGAGGCCAACGCCGAACAAATCGCCATCATTGCCGCGAATATGGAACAGAACCAGTATGAGCTTGAAAATCGGGTGGGCAAGGTCCAAAATGGAACCAGCAGTGTTGCCTCGGATATTGCCGCAGTTGCCGATATGCAAATGAAGCTGGAGGCGATGGTTCAGAAAAATACTCAACAACTGTCCGGTGATGCGACAATTGTCGAGCAGGTCCGGAAGGACGTGCAGACGGGAATCCAAAGCGTCCATAATGAAACTCAGAAGCTAATAGATAACGTAGCTGTAATTACTACCGAGCAGGCGAGACAGCATCAGGTAATGCAGGGTTACAATGATAATGTATCTCAGAGGCTGGCCGCGGTCGAGCAGAACCAGCAACAATGGCAAACCACGGCGGATGTTCTTCAGAACAGTATTGAGAAATTGTCCGTTACTGTGGACACTCTCGGACAGAAGCTGGTGACATTGAGAGATATTCTTCAGGCCAATGTGCGGGAGATAACCGGTACTATGGAAACCGCCAATAATGGGCGGATTCAGTATCAGCAGGAAATGAACAATCACATACAGGCTTTAACGGATTCTATGATGTCCATTCAACAGAGCCAGAACGATTTAAAGGAACAGTTCGAGCTTAGGGACATGCAGGATAGTGACGCTATGATGACGAGTCAGGTCATGCCGGAATCACCCGTGGCTGTAAATGAATTTTATCCCGATGACTCCGTCGAATTTGTTGATGTCGCGCCATATCCGGTTTTTACGGGTCCGGTGGAGACAAACAGCGTTCAATAGTTGGCCCCGTACTATATAAAAGCATAGAGAAACGACACAAGTGAATCCCTGATTTATTTGGAAGCATCAAATAATGTCGATGCACTGATGATGTGTATATTCTTTACCCGTCCGAAAATCGGGGATCACATAACGGAGGTTTTTCGGTTATTACAATGCCGGCAGGGTGGTCGAATAAGCAGTCTGGTTGCCGTAGTCATCACGTGCCTTGACACGGAACTGATGTCTCTGGTTACTTCTTCCGACCTTTACTTTATATTCCGTTGAGCTCTGCCAGCCGCTGCTAAAGCCCGGCTCGGTCGTACACTGGAAGTAATACTCTACCGTACCGCTGGCGTCGGTTGCTTCTGCAGCCGTCATCTCGGCCCAGTAATCAAACGAACCGCCTCCGCCGTAAGTTTCCGCCGGTTCGCCGTCGTCGGCCCATTTCATCGGGTCTGGTGTCGGTGGCTGTAAGTCAAGAGTTATTTCGGTCGAGTTGGCAGTGGTGTTTCGTCTGGGTGATTTGTCGCGTGTTCTTACGACAAAACTATAATCACCCTTGGGTAGATTGGTTGCCTCGTATACGTTGCTGTCCTGCCAGTTACTGCTGTGAGCGGAATTTGAAGTACATTCGAAGTAATATTCCACGCCGCTGACGTCGGTTGCAATGGTAGCTGCCATTCGGATCGACGAAGATGAAGATACGTATGGTTCGGTTTCCCATGTGGCCGGGTTGGGCGTCGGTGCGGTAGTGTCTTCCGGCAAAGTAGTTGCCGAACGCACCTCGGATAATTCAGTTTCCATCAGGTTTGCTTTGTTCCGGGCCTTGACCCTGTAATCGTATTTGGTATTTGGTGTAAGGCCGGTGTCCGTATAATTCGTCTGTGTCCGCCAGCCGCTGTCATGCCCGCCTGTTGTAAGACAGTCGAAATAATATTCAACGCCGCTGCCGTCGGTCGAGGTCGCGGTAGTTGCCGTCATTGTGATTGTGGTTGTTGAAGTTGCATTGGGAACCACGGTCCATGTCATAGGACTGGGAATCGGCGGTTGCGGCGGGGGAGGCTCCGGCAGCCAGTTATTAACGATGATTGCAAAATCAGCAAAATCGACTATTCCGTTTCTATCAAAGTCTTCGTGCAACAGTACTTCTTCGGACAGCCATTTGTCCGTGAACAATGCAAGGTCATAGTAATCGACCCAGCTATTTTCGTTATTGGGATCGGCATTCAAATCGGCGATATTTCCCGCATCCGACAACGACATGCTTGCCTGCGTAGTGCCGCCGTAGACGCCCACATTTATTCGTTTACCATGCGGCCACAGTTCCATTGTCCAGTCCGACTCGGGATTACCGGCGTCTATGCATTGACTTGTGGTGTCATCTTTTACCCAGCTTAATTGGTAGGGATTCCATCTGCCGGCTTCGGATTTGAGGTGATAATCCCCTTCGATCCAGACATCATCGCTTTCGTCCGCTGTTCCGTTGGTATCCCAATAGCCTTCGTTTGCGAAAAGTGGATTGGCGACGATATCACCGGCGCCAATAGTTGCACCGCCCCCGAAGTTTCCATTCTGGTTCGACCAAAAGGCGTTATAGTAACTCACGCATGAGCCGTCAATTCCGCCGATTGTGTCTGCGATATTAAATGCAATTATATTATTGCGAATGTAACCGGGGCATTGACTTATAGCACCGCCGCTTTCTGTTGCGATATTGCCCACGATGGTGTTGTTGACTATGTTTATACAGCCAAAAAGTCCGCCGCCTGATTGGCATCTGTTGCCGGCGATGATGTTGTTGCTGATTTTACCATAGCAGTCGCTTATTGCACCGCCGGAGATAAGACATGAATTTCCGACCATGATATTTTCCAATATGTCACCATTGCAGGAATAACAGGCACCGCCTTTGTAAAGAGCTATGTTGTATGAAATCGTATTACCTTTTACCGTGCCGTTGCAAAAAGATAAACCTGCGCCGCGGCCGTAGCCGCTGTCTGAATTTTCTATAACGACATTATCGGTTATTAGCCCGTCGCAGTAAGATATACCGCCGCTGTTTCTTGATATCGTATTGTTTGTAATCGGCCCGCCGCAATTATATATTCCCTGCATCCCGCTTGAAGTAATCGTGTTACCCGTAATGACGGGAGCGGCGTTGTTTTCCCCGTATATGCCCCGGTGCTGGCAATTTTTTATGACGTTCTTTGAAATAGTGGGAGAAGTTCCATAGCAATAAATTCCCTGGCCGATAATAGTAAATCCGGTGATTATCGAATCGTTGCCCTCACCAAAATCGAAGTTTACCCCATAGCCGGTGCTGTTGTTGGTAGCGATAATTGTCGTTGCAACTATTTCAGGGTCGTTCGGATCCCTGCTGGTAATCGTAAAGGCCCCGCTGTTGAAATGAATATTGCCGGTGTAAGTGCCGGGCTCGACAATAATAATATCGCCATTTAGGGAATGGTCGATGGCATCCTGAATCGTACTGAAATTAGCAGGCCCGTCGTCATCGACGGTAGTTGTTTTGGCATGACAGACCAAGACCGATATAAGGCATATAATTACAGAAAACAGCTTTTTCATTTCTAATACGTCCTCCTCGAAAGTTCGTATCATATTATTGTACTATAAAGAAGCCGTCAATTCAAGTGAAAAGATACCATATAGGTATTTTACAACCGTTTGCTGCTTTATGTTCTTGCCGGACGGCTTGTAATGGCGAATAATTTGTGTTTTATTGGAATTTTGCCAAAAAGGGTATCAAAGCTGTGGTTTTTAGGACCTAATCTTTTGTGCCGTATATCCAGTGAAAGTCGGCGAATTCGTAATTGATTAATTCTTCCGGCCTGAAGAATATTTCGGTCTCGCGCTTTGCGGATTCCGGGCTGTCCGAACCGTGAACCAGATTAAATCTGTTGGAACTACCGAAATCACCCCGAATCGTACCCGGCTCGGCATTGGGCCCGAAGGTCGCCCCCATCATTTTACGTGCCATTTCAATGATTCCCTCGGCCTCCCATACCGTTACCAGGCACGGCGAGGAGATAATGAATTTTACCAGGCCTTCGAGGAAAGACTGGCCTTTATGGACGGAATATAGTTTTCGGGCAAGCTCTTCGGAGATGTGCACGAATTTGGCCGCGACGAGTTTGAATCCTTTCTCTTCCAGTCTGGATATTATCCGGCCGGCCAGGTGTCTTTGGATACCGTCCGGTTTGATAATTATCAAAGTGCGTTCTTTCATTAGGATATATTTTAGAGCTTCAAGAAGGTATTCGTAATTTTTATAATCATGTCCCCTGGGCTACGATGTATATTTCAACCCGCCTGTTCTGCGGGTTGCCTCCTTTATTTTCTTTATTCGGTGCGATGGGCCTGTATTCGCCGAAGCCTCTGATGCTCATTCGCTTCGGTTCTATTTTATCAGTTTCCATCACATTCAGCACCGCTATCGCCCTGTGGGCCGACAGAGCCCAGTTGGACGGGTGCTTTGCGCGTGTTTCGGCCCTTAGAATCGGGAGGTCATCGGTGTGTCCTGCGATTATGATATCGAATTTTTTGCCTTCTTCGGTATTCAAGATTCCACAGAGCATTTTTACGGCTTCAGACGCACTTGACGTCACTGTGTCGGAGCCTTTTTCGAAAAGCAGGTCGCTGTCGAATTTGACTATGCCGCGGCTGGCATCATAAGTCACCATATTGTTCTGTTTGGCGAAATCTTCGAGCAGGGTGCTCAGCTCAACCGGTAATGCCGCTCCGCCGGAGAGCAGTCTTTGCTGCATAGAGGCAATCAGCTCCTCTTTCTTTCTGATGTCTTCCTCGAGTGCGGCGATTTTCTGCTGCAGGGTCTCGACTTCCATTCCGCCTTTGTTCTGGAAGGCGGAGAGCTGTCTTCTGAGCTTGTCAAGTTCAAGATTGGCTACCTGTAGCTCGCTTTCAAGCGAGGCTATTCGCTGTCGCTGTGTATCGTTTTGGATTTTCAGGTCCTGTAATTCCGTGTTGCAGCCGCTAACCATAAAGAAACTGGCACATACGATAATGAATACCGAAAACTTGACCATTCGCATCGTTCAATCCTTTCCAAAAGATCCAAGATTATTCCTTTTTTAAGTTCCCCAAAAATCACACAAGCCCTTTACTCAAGGTTCGTTACGGCCCAATATGGCCTGTGCTCTCCACCATCGCCCATAAATAGAACCAATTTGTTTGTTTACGTCAAGAACAAACTTTGCAAAATATCAACAGGCGTTTAATTGTTTATTGTGTTCGGTAAAAGTTTTAATGGAACGAATTGTAGTCTTGGGATAAAATCCTGTTTTTGTATAATCTTAAAGGACAGGATGAATGTTGAAATGACGTTGATTTATAAGTTATTATTTTTATGTAGTGTATGTGAATAATTTTTATGGATGTTTTTGTGGCGGAAAAATGTGGTTTTTGTCATGGCGTAAGAAATGCCATCCGAATGGCGGAGGAAATTCTAAAGCAGGAGGATGAAGTTTATAGCCTTGGTCCTATTATTCATAATCCGGATGTGGTGGAAAGACTGGCCCAATGCGGCCTGAAGACCGTGAACACGGTTGAAGAGGTTCAGTCCGGTACGGTGCTCATCCGTTCCCACGGGGCGGCCCCCGACCAAATCACAAAGCTGAAACAAAAAGGGCTGAATATTGTCGATGCCACGTGCGTGCTGGTAAAAAGGGTGCAGCGAATCGCTGCCGAACTCGAATCGGAAGGGTATAAAGTTGTTATAATCGGCGAAGAAAACCATCCCGAGGTAAAAGCTGTTGTCGGTTGTGTCAGGGATGTTGTTGTTATTGCCGATGAGTCGGATTTGCATAAACTGCCGGCAAATGCCAGGTTGGGGGTGCTCTGCCAGACAACCCAGAATCAGGACCATTTCGGCAGGATGCTTGGTGCTATGGGTCGTCGCTGTTTTAGCGAGTTGAAGGTAATCAACACCCTGTGCAAAGAATCGATGAAAAGACAGGAATCGGCCGTCCAATTGTGCAGGCAGGTCGATATAATGTTTGTCCTTGGCGGCCTTGAAAGTGCCAATACAAGCAGATTGGCCGAGCTTTGTAAGAAAGTTAACAAACAAACATACCATTTACAGAACTGGGGTGAGCTTGATAATACTATTCTTATCGGCAAGAAAAAAGCGGGAGTTACCGCCGGGGCTTCCACTCCCGACTGGATTATAGATGAATTTGTGCATAATCTGGAAAACCTCTGATTTCGGGGCCGGATAGGATAAGTTTTTTTAATAAAAAAGCTCAAGAGATTCTTGAAAAGAATACATCTTTGGTTTAATATCAAGGGTTTGTAAAAAAACATTATTGTGTCAATTTCATTTGCTGCGTGGGCAAATGAGCGTTTTTGAGAGTAATTTATTGAACTTTTTTGTGCATTCGTTGCACAACGGGCTCATCGGCGTGTATGTGGGGCGTCGATTAGCCGGGTATTAAGACTCCACAGAGGGATTTAAATTTATGGTAGATAGAAATATAGTTAATAAACTGGGTTTGTCGGAGGAAAAGCTTGAACAACAACTCAGCGAGATATTCAGCAGTCAGGATAATGAGTTCCTGGAGGAAGTCCTGCAGAGGAAAGTGGATTCGCGTTTGCCGGGAACTATTCTCAGGGGAACGATCGTATCGCAGATAGGTAATGACGTCATAGTGGAGGTGGGTCTTAAGAGCGAGGGAATTGTCGATGCGAGCGAATTTGATTACCCGGAGGATATAGTAGCCGGTAAGGAGATAGAGATACTTCTTGAGGATACCGATTCCGAAAGCGGCCTTATTCTTCTGAACAAGCGCAAGGCGGACGTGATCAGGGGCTGGCAGACGATCCTCGATACGAAGAAAGAAGGAGACGTTGTAAAAGGCAAGGTTATCAGGCGGATCAAGGGTGGTCTGCTTGTTGATATTGGAGTGCCGGTATTTCTGCCGGCTTCACAGGTTGATATCAGGAAACCGGGTGATATCAGCAGGTTTATCGGCAAAGAGGTCGAATGCAAGGTTCTCAAGATCGATATCGAGGGCAGGAACATAGTAATATCCAGGCGCAAGCTCATAGAAGAAGAGCGAAAAAGCAGCAAGGAAAAAATCCTGTCTGAAATCGAGGTCGGCCAGTTGCGAAAAGGTATTGTCAAGAATATCGCGGACTTCGGTGTGTTCGTCGATCTTGGCGGCCTTGACGGTCTGTTGCATATTTCGGACCTGAGCTGGGGAAGGATTTCGCATCCGTCGGAGGTTGTTGATCTTGACCAGGAAATAGAGTGCGTTGTCGTAGGTGTTGACAAAGAGCATGAGAAGATTTCTCTGGGCTTAAAGCAAAAGACCTCCAGTCCGTGGGATGATGTGGAACGTCGTTATCCGATCGGGGCAAAAGTGAAAGGCAAAGTAGTAAATGTGATGAGCTACGGTGTTTTTGTGCGTCTCGAAGACGGCATCGAGGGGCTTGTGCATATCAGTGAAATGAGCTGGACCAGGCGTCTTGCCCATCCGGGCGAGATGGTCAATCTCGGGGACGAGATAGAGGTGGTTGTACTGAACGTCAACAGGGAAAAGCAGGAAATCTCTCTGGGTCTCAAGCAGACTCAGACGAATCCGTGGGCTATAGCTTCCCAGAAATATCCGCAGGGGGCGGTCGTTACGGCAAAGGTGCGCAGCCTGACCAATTTCGGAGCCTTTGTTGAGATTGAGCCGGGCATCGACGGTATGATACATGTTTCCGATTTGAGCTGGACCAGGAAACACAGCCATCCGGGTGAGGCCCTGCAGAAAGGCCAGGATATAAAATGTATCGTATTGGAAGTAAATGAAGAAAAACGCCGGGTTTCACTCGGTATAAAACAGATGACTGAGGATCCTTGGATACGTGCCATACCGGAAAAATATGTTCCGGGACATATCATCAGGGGCAAGGTGGCAAAACTGACCAACTTCGGTGCGTTCGTGGAGCTTGAACCGGATCTGGAGGGCCTGCTGCATATCTCAGAGCTTGCCGACCATAAGATTGATAAACCTCAGGATATTGTTAAGGTCGGTGACGATGTCGAAGTGAAGATTCTGAAGGTCGATACGGACGCCCGTAAAATCGGCTTGAGTTTGCGAAGAGTTCAGTGGGCCGCTGAGGAGCAATCGGCCGAGCCGACACAGCAGCATGTACCTTCGGGGCCTGAAAGGGTTCTTTCGGATGCCGACATGGATCAGTTGAGAAAACCGAAGGCCAAGGCTGATAAAAGTGCAAAAGATGAAGCAAGTCCGGGCGAGAAAAAGATTGAAACTGCCGAAGTGGACGCCGCGGATACTAAGCAGGCCGAAGAACCCCAGGATCCTACGTCGGAAGAAACCGATGAGATGGCGACTCAGCACAATCCTGAGTAATTCACTGGAATCGTACGAACAGGCAATAACCTGCTTTTAATGCTTTCGGAGAAAGTATGTTGACAAGTGCAACGGTAGCCGATATTTGGCGGCCTTCGGAGAAGAGCCGAGCCGGAATTTATGACCTGATTTTGGTTTTCGCGGGCCTGGTTTTCATCGGTTTATCCGCCCAACTGGCGATTGGATTTCCTATTCCTGTTACCGGACAGACTTTTGCGGTCCTGATGATAGGAGCTCTTTACGGTGCCCGGTTGGGTGGTATGTGTTTAGTTTCATATGTTCTTGCCGGAGCGGCCGGGTTTCCTGTGTTTTCCAATTTTGGATCGGGCCCGATGTTTTTGGCAGGTCCGACGGGGGGATTCCTTGTTGGTTTTATTGCCGCCGCTTATGTTGTCGGAAAACTGGCACAGATTGGTTGGGACCGCCGAGTCTGGACAACTATCGTGGCGATGCTTGTCGGCAATCTGATTATTTATGCCTTCGGACTTTTGTGGCTGTTTTGCCTGATGGGTTTCAATTCGAAGGTTTTTGCTGTGGGTTTGTATCCATTTATAATCGGAGATATTTTGAAGATAGCTCTTGCCGCGGCGGTATTGCCATCCGGCTGGAAACTGCTCGAACATATCAATCCCAAAGGCCTGCGGGAATAGTTCGCCGGGCATTTCACAACAGAACCTTATAATTGTTTTTTCACCGCCTGAGTATGGATTAGCTCGAATATGGCCTTGATGAAATCGCCGTCGAGGCCCAGTTGATTTGCCTTCGCCACGTGGTCTTTAAGAAGAGTTTCCCACCGGTTAATCTGAAGGACCGGGACATTGTGCTGCTGTTTCAGTTTGCCGATTTCCTCGACCCATTTCATTCTTTCTGCGATATCCTGGATGATTTTGGTGTCGGTCTGGTTAATAGCAGTACGCAGGTGCGCGAGCTGTGCCTTTAAATGTTTATCCGTCAGCTCGGCGTCGCGTGCCCTGAGCCTTTCGAGCATCTCTAACAGCTCTTTTGGAGTAATCTGCTGTTTTGCATCGCTTAATGCATGGTCCGGGTCGATATGGGTTTCGATCATCAGGCCTTGAATACCGAAATCCAGCGCCATTTGAGAAATGGGTTCGATAAATTTTCGGTGGCCGCCTATGTGGCTTGGGTCGCATATCAAAGGCAGCTTGGGGAGCAGTCTTTTCAATTCTATCGGGATTTCCCAGTGTGGGCGGTTGCGATATTCCATCTCGTCGTATGTCGAAAATCCCCTGTGTATGGCGGCCAGTTTCCTTATTCCGGACTGGTAAAGTCTCTCGATGGCCCCCAGCCACAGGCCAAGCTCGGTGTTGACGGGATTTTTGACAAGTACGGGTATATCAACTCCTTTTAGGCAATCGGCAATTTCCTGTACGATAAATGGATTGACGGTGGTTCTTGCTCCGATCCAGAGAATATCGATTTTGTTTTCAAGGCAAAGCTCAACGTGTTTGGTGTTTGCCACCTCGGTTGTAGTCAGAAGTGATGTTTCATCTTTGACAACCTTAAGCCACGCCAGGCCGGCTTTACCGACACCTTCGAAGCTGTTCGGCCGGGTGCGGGGCTTCCAGATACCGGCACGAAAGACCTTAACATGGGGCGAATTGGCCAGCCCTCTGGCTGTTTCGATTACCTGATGTTCGGATTCGGCGCTGCATGGACCGGCGATTACCCAGGGAACTCTCTCAGAATGCAGCCACGTTGAAATGTCCTGCAGATGCCTGTTTAATTCTTTTAGCTTATCAGTCATCGGTTTGACTCAACCTTTCAAGTAAATTTCATCAATGGTTTATTTAACCGGTTTCCAGTACCAAATTACCAATTATAAATTTTCTTGCAATGTTGATTTGTAGATTATATAGTGTGAGCACCCAAAAGGTTGTTGGGGAATAGTGTAATGGTAGCACAACTGACTCTGGATCAGTTAGTCGGGGTTCGAGTCCCTGTTCCCCAGTTCAATCCTGCAATTAATTGCGAGGTTTTTTAAACCAGGCCCAGTGGATAAGAGCTATTGTAACGACGGTCGAGATGAGGACCCAGAGTGAAACAAACCATTTGCCGCTCTTATCGGCGAATCCGACGATCGCGAGTACGGCCAAAACAGTAATCACGATAAAAATGACAGCGTTGGTTCCTTTGACAACCGGCGACAAATTTGCCTGGTTTTGAAGGTCCGCTTCGTCAAGTATGCCGACGGCCATGTCACGCTCGGTTTCGGGCACGGCGATACGAACCACGTGGCCTCGATAGCTTCCCATCTTGCCGATGTCGTCAATGACAACCGGATTTAAATTGCGGCCTTCAAGAAGCTGTACAATCTTTGTCACTTCGTCCGGAAGTGCTTTATAAACAGTGATAAGCTCTGACATAGTCAAGTGCCTCTAAAAACCATGTTCCCTTTCACTTATCATATTTTTACCGGAATTGACGGTTAGTGCAATGCAAAATTAATCAGATCATTCTCTGTGGCCCGATATGTGAATCTTTCTCTTGTTCTTGACAATATTTTAAGGATGGCTAAGATGATACGTCTTTATTAAGTTTAAAATGTTTAGAGGTTTTCGGAAATGACATCGGTTGACAACGGCAGGGCGGTTATATTCGATTTGGACGGTGTGCTGGTCGATACTGCCTGGGCGCACAGGCAGTCCTGGCACGACCTGGCCGGTAAAGAAGGCTTTGATATGCAGGAGGATTTTTTTCGCAGTACGTTTGGTATGCAAAGCCCGCAGGTGCTCGCCATGCTGTTAGGGCCGGGGCAACCTGTTGAAAAGCTGGAGAGCATGTCCGAATGGAAAGAGGCTCGCTATCGCGAAATCATAGCTGATAAATTGGTGCCGGCCGACGGAGTCGAGCTTTTACTCGATGATTTGAAGAGCAGGAGTTTTCTTATGGCGGTCGGCTCGTCTACGCCGCAGGTCAATTTGGACTTTATGATCGAACGCATTGGTGTGAAGGATTATTTCGATGCTTTCGTCACCAAGGAGGATGTTATCAGGGGCAAGCCCGCCCCTGATACGTTTTTGAAGGCCGCTGAGAAACTGTCGCTGCTGCCGGGTCGTTGCGTTGTTGTGGAGGATGCCGTGAAAGGGGTTGCGGCGGGCAAGGCCGCGGGTATGCCTGTCGTGGCGGTTACTACGACGTGGAGCAGGGCGGATCTGGCACAGGCGGACGTGGTTGTTGACAGCCTGGTTCAAATTAAAGCCGATGATTTTATTCGGCTCCTGTCGAATTGAGTCTAATCTTGCAGTTAAATTTAAAATTCTATTTAAAATAACAACAACCTGTTGCTTTAAAAAGATTGGGGCAAACCAGCCTTTCGGTCGGTTTGCCCCGGGTTAACAACGGAGGACATTATGTGTTGAGTGGTTCAGACTCTTTCAGTGGATTGTATTTCCTGTTCTTCGGGTTGCTGTTTGTCGGATTTTTCCGGTGATTGCTCCTGTTTTTGCTTCTGCTGTTTTTCCAATTGTTCGATTCGCTCCTGTAATTGGCGCATCTGTTCTTCCATCTTTTCAAGCTTCTTGTTATCCGGATTTATAGGCTGAATTCGGAAACGATTTGGGATTTCCTGGTCGAAAAAATGCCGCCATGTTTCCGGTGTCGGTGGTGAAGGCATGTGGAGTTTTCTCTCAGATGTCTGCTGCTTGCTTGTTTCGCGGGCTTGTTCCAGCGCATTTTTTGCCGAGTCGTAGTATTTCTGCGGCAGCTTGTCCATTTCTTCTATGGTTGTTTTGTGTTCGGTCTTGCCGGCACGAACAGTAATTTCTGTGTCTTTATCGTTGGGATTGCCTTGGATTGTGATTGTGTAGTTTTCGCCGCCTTCGGAATATTGATATGTATATGTCTCTTTAAATAATTCTTTGAGCTGTATATCGGGGATATTGTTCGGAAGGACTTCGAGCCAGCCCTCATCGTTCGGATTTAGGTGGAACAGCTTGCCCGGTCGCCATGATTGCACCGTATGCGGCTCCGGCGGATATTTCCAGATAACTTCTCCTTCGAGGATATCGGGTTTTATCCCGATTTTTTTCCGCTGACCGAGGTGAATCACTTCAAGCGAAAGCTCATCGCCTGCTTCGGTCTGCCTGATTTTATTCGCTAATTCATCATAGTATTTAACTTCGTTGCCTTCCAGGCTGATGATAATATCGTCCCGTTCGAGGCCGGCCTTGTCGGCGGGGCTGTCTGAGCGGACGTTTTGTATGCGTATTCCCTGCTCGGGCGAAAGACCGAGGTGTTTTGTCAGCAGTTCCGGCAGTGGCTCTGTGTCTAACAGGACCCCTATTTGAGGCTGTTGAGGTGAAAGTGACGAACCGGCGTGGATTGCCGATGTCGGACAAAATAAAATTACCGTCATTGTTAAAACGACATATTTAGTTTTCATTTTTATTCCTTTCAAGATGTTTGTTCTGTTTTACAGGCCGCTGTTGTTGACTGCGGGTCTGATGGTATTTTCACGGAGTCCTTCGATAAGCCACCGGTCTCCATTTCGGTCCGTGAAGCTGTACCAGTCGACATTGCGAGTTATATTTCCGGGAGTATTTTGAAATACAAGTTGCGGATTTGTCATGTCTGCATCGGTCCGACTGTCGGGCTCTTGTACGAGTATATTTTGCGGCTCATGATTAGTCTGTTGCTTCGGAATTACGGTCAGGACAAAATGTAAAATAAGCCCAATCACAAGCCCGACCGCAACACCAACTGCGAATCGAACGGGGGTTTTTCTTTTGATAAGCCGTTTAGTGGATTGGTTGGTTTGCCGCTGCCATGCCTGTTCGAAGATTTCCTCGGGGGCTTGTCCCTGTTCGAGAATTCCGGCGGCGACGACACAGCGGCTGCGTTCGTGCAAGTCCTGCAACTGCTCAAGAAGCTCCCTTGCCTTGGGATCGTTCTTTAATTCCGCATCGAGCACGCACTGTTCACCGCCGGTAATCTCGTTATCGAGATATTTTCCAATCAGTATTTCGAGTATTTCCTGAGTCATATTTTACCTTCTTTGATTTTGTTTTTATTAATCTGGTTACAGACCATCCGCCGGGCCCTTACGAGCCGGATTTGTAAGGTCGTAATCGGGATATCGAGAACCTCGGCAATCTGGGCGTATGTCAGGCCGCTGGTGTATTGCATTATCAGGACCTGGCGATATTTGTCCGGAAGCGATTCTATCGCATCAAGAATCTGCTGGTACTGCTCTTTTAGCTCTATATTTTCTAACAGCTCGCTGCTTTTTTCATCGGGCTGACGGTCGATTATTTCTTGGTCAATTGAGACCGGCCTTTTCCTTTGCCGCCTTATATATTGAAGGGCCTCTCTGCGGGCCAGGGTGGCCAGCCATCGGACAAAAAGCTCAGGTTCCCGTAATGTATCTATCTTGCTGATTACCTGCACACAGATATCCTGCAGGACATCATCGGCGTCTTCGGTATCGTACACAATACTTAGGACCAGCCCCTTAAGCCATGACCAGTTTCGCTTTAGCAGCTCTAATAATGCCTCTTTGTCGCCCTCGCGGGCGGCATAAACCAGTGCTGATTCGTTTTGCCTTACTTTTAGCTCCATATTGCCTCTTATATTTATATAGATGCACGAGAGCGGATGTTCATACATAATTTGTTGATTTTTTTGTTGTTTTGGTCCGGGAATGTGCATATATCGGTTAATTTCTAATGTAGAATTGAGGTAAATTTAGTTACCAGCTCTAAAATATAATGAAATTCTATGTTCTTTGATTGATTTGAGCGAACAATCCAACAATTATTGACGTATACATATTACTTTTTTGCACAGGAAGATTAATAATTGGGAAGAAGATGAGAAAGCAAAAAGTGAAAAAGTTTTTCAGCCGTACGTGGCGGCAGTGGAGAGTGACTGTCTTTTTGATAGTCTTTGTGGTTATACCTATAAAATCATCTCTGGCGGACTGGAACTGGGTTCCGAGCGGCTCGATGAACCCGACTATTTTAGAAGGCGATTTGATCTTTGTTAATAAGGTCGCATACGACTTGAGATTTCCGCTGACTATGCACCGCCTTGCGAGGTGGTCCGACCCTAAAAGAGGGGATATTGTGATTTGTTTTTCTCCTGAAGACGGAGTCCGGCTGGTCAAGCGGGTTATTGGACTGCCGGGCGATACGATCGAGATGAGAAATAACACATTGTTCCTGAACGGACAGCGCGTTGACTATGAAACTATCGATTCCGAATACATGGAATGTCTATCGAGTAAGTTCAAAACAAGATGTGTCGTAGCGATGGAAAATCTCGACGGGTATAACCATGAAGTGATGAGCATGCCTTCGGTTGCGGCCAGGCGAAGTTTCGGGCCGCTTACAGTGCCGCAGGACAGATACTTTGTTATGGGTGACAACCGCGACGGCAGTAAGGATTCGAGATATTTCGGATTTGTCGAAAGAAGCTTAATCGTCGGCAAGGCAAAAGGCGTAATAGGCTCTTTCGATATTACCGGCAATTTCCTCCCCAGATTCGAACGATT
>CAZKYP010000046.1:0-14337 GCA_964556885.1 uncultured Pirellulales bacterium
AACTCGGCACTCAACTGGCCGAGCGAATTCAGCACCATTTCGTAATTCTGTTTAGCCTCTCTAATATTTGCCGGGGCGCCGTCAAACTGGCCTGCAAACCGAAATCCTTCTTCACAGATTTCGGCCAGCTTGCCAAGATCAATATGTCTGAACAAAAACTTTATGTCGTTGTTATCCGTATAGAAATTCGCCATTCTCTTTTCTGTATCCGGTATGTCATTGCGAGGCCTGTCTTTTAGGCTGCGGCAATCCACTACGTTTCATTCGAGATTGCCACGTCCTGATAAAAGGCATCAGGACTCGCAATGACCGTTTGTAGTTTATGTTTCTTAATCTTTAATGCTCTTTTCCTTGACTGATTTTATCATCATCGGCACGACCTCGTTCAGGTCGCCGACAATTTTATAATGGGCGATATTAAAAATCGGGGCCGCAGGGTCGCTGTTGACGGCGATGATTTTCTGACTTTGTGACATTCCGGCCTGGTGCTGTATCGCGCCGCTGACACCAACGGCGATATACAGGCTCGGACGAACTGTAGTGCCGGTCTGGCCGACCTGGTGGTCGTGGTCGATAAATCCCAAATCGACCGCCGCCCTGGTCGCCGCCGGGGCTGCACCGAGGCAATTCGCCAGGTCCCAGATGAGCCTGAAGTTTTCCCTGCTGCCGACACCGGCCCCGCCGGCAACGATTATCCTCGAAGCCTTCAGGTCGACTTTCTTCGGCCGCTTGTGCTCATCGAGAATCTCCAGCGGCAAATCCTGTTGAGACAATTCGATTTTTTCGGCGATTATTTCGCCTTTGCGCTTCGCATTCGGTTCCGCCGGTTGCATAACACCTTCGCGAACCGTGGCCATCTGGGGCCAGCGGTCGAGGTTGATAATCGTAGCGACGATGTTTCCACCGAAGGCGGGTCTTATCTGGAACAGCAGATTTTTGTGCATCTTATTGTCTTTGGCAGTTTCATGGTCGCCAATCTGCAGGTCCGTACAATCGGCGGTCAGGCCGGCCCTGGTCGCACTGGCAATCCTCGGGGCCAGGTCCCGACCGGCAATCGTAGCACCATAGAGCACAATCTGCGGGGTGTGTTTGTGAATTAAATCGTGCATCACTTTCGCATAGCTGTTGGTCTGGTAATCGGCCAGCAACGGATGCTCGACAAGATAGACTTTGTCCGCACCGTACTGAATCAATTTTTTCGCCAGCTTCTTTACGTCGTCACCCAACAGGGCCGCGGCCAACTGCACACCCAAAGTATCGGCCAGGTGCCGCGCCTTGCTCATCAGCTCTATCGGCGTATCTTCGAGCTTCTTGTTATGCTGTTCGGCAAATACCCAGACCTCACCTGTTCTGTTCACATCAATCATACTAATATGTGCCTTAAATTTTAATACCCACGTGCTTTCTCTGTGCTTTCGCAGAGTAAATTCATCACTATGCGAAGGCATGGGCGAGAAAGCACGTGAGCATTTCTTTTTTTAGTATCTTCGTCCGCCGCCACCGCCGCCGCCGCTCCGGCCGCCTCGACCGCCGCCGCCGCCACCGAAGTCACGACGTCCGCCACCACCGCCGCCGCCACGTCCACCGCGGCCGCCGCCGCCGCTGGGCCTGCGTCCCTGCGTCTGCGGGCGAGCTTCGTTGACACTCAAGGCCCGGCCTTTCAGGTCCTGACCGTTAATGCCGGTAATTGCAGCCTCGGCCTCAGCTTTAGCCGGCATTTCCACGAATCCGAATCCACGGGATTCTCCACTGAATTTATCCTTGATGATGTTGACGGATGCGACCTCGCCGAAAGCTTCAAAAGCCTGACGCACATCATCTTCTGTTGCGTCGTGTGACAAATTACCCACATAAATATTCATTCTACTTTCCTTTCCAGTCCCAAGAACCAGACCCAAAAAAATCAGCTTTCAGCATGGTCGGACACGTGTCAGACCTCTTTTATGCCGAGAACTTCTCTGTTATATTATCTAATTTGAATACTCCGTATTTAAGTCTATGCAATAATTTTATCCTGAATTAATTCATGTACCATATCAGAAATGGCTCTCTCGTTGGGAGCAACTCCTTTGCTCTCCTTTGCCGCAAGAACAACGCTTTGTATCCGATGCACTTTTGTCGGCGAACCGTTCTGACCGCACCAGGCCAAATCCGCATCGATATCGTCAAGGTTCCATTGCTTTATAAGCAAACCTGCCTGTTTTAATATGCCGGATTTGTGCTCGACTAATTTTTCAATATCCGCCTGGTCCGCCTTCGGATTTTCGGCTTTGATTTTCATTTCGAGCTCAATCGGTGTGACGGCATTTTTATATTTCATCATTTTTTTTGCAGCAGCCACCCTCGGCTCATTCGCATCACCTGTAACCGTAAGCAGCACCGGCAGAGTAGACCTGACCCGCTGCCAGCCGTTGCCGATATTACGCTGGATGGTAATCGTCTTTCCGTCCATCTCGATAAGCTCTTCGACATAAGTAATCTGTGTAACAGACAATTTCTCCGCCAATTGCGGCCCGACCTGAGCGGTATCACCGTCAATCGCCTGCCTGCCGCAGAGAACGATATCGTAATCAATCTTATTGACCGCACAGCTTAAGATATAGCTCGTTGCAAGCGTATCGCTCGCGGCACAGCGGCGATCGGTTATTAAAACGGCCTCGTCGGCACCGCGATAGAGCGCATCGCGAAGGATAGCGCCGGCCGCGGGAAGGCCCATCGTGATAACAGTGATATGTCCGCCGAATTTGTCTTTTATCCTTAAAGCCAGCTCAAGGGCATTGAGATCTTCCGGATTGAATATGGCAGGCAAAGCCGAACGCTTAACCGTTCCGTCGTCGTTCATCACATCACCGGTAATCCTCTTGGTATCCGGAACCTGCTTTACAAGCACAACGCAATTATAACCCAACTATACTCTCCTTTTCTTCTTTCAGCCTTCGCCATAACAACAGATTCCCACATCTATGGGAATGGCATCTCTATAATAAACAAATACTATCCTGAGTATGAGATACGAATTTTAGCCGGATTCGCCTATAAGTCAACCATAAAAGCGAATTAGTGAATTTGTCGATTGGTTCGGGTATATGAAATAAAAAAACGAGATATCAAATAAGCAAAGATTCTCCAGCGATCCACATCTTTTTTGCTTACTAATCACCTGCCACGTTACAGGCTATTGCCTCACGAGTTTTTCTTCAATGCGTCATCGACATACCCTTCAAGCTCACGAATCACGGATTCCTGCTCGGATATAATCGTTTTGACCACATCGCCTATGCTTACGATACCAATGAGCTTGTCATTATCCACGACAGGCAGATGACGGATACGCATTTCGGTCATAAGGGTCATGCATTCACCAATATTAGTCCCGGAATGCACACAACAGACCGGCTGGCTCATAATCTCCGCCACGGACGTTTCCCTGGATGATTTTCCCTTTAAAATCACTTTTCGAGCATAGTCCCGCTCGGAGAATATACCAACCGGCTTACCCCCTTCAACGACTACAAGAGCACCAATACCCTTGTCGGCCATCAATACAAGGGCCTCATACGCGGAAATGTTCGGTGAAACAGACCACACATCTCGTCCTTTTACATCCAATAATCCAGATATAGTGATTTTCATACTTATATCGCTCCTTTCTCCTGTTCTGAATAAACATTAAAAGGCTTCAGGGAGTATTTCTCTTGCGGCGTTGCGAAGATACGCGGATATATGCCGTTCGGAGTTCATACCCAGGACTTTTCTGGCCACCTTGTTGCAGTCTAAAAGTGTAACTGAGCGGATAATCTGCTTTATTTCCGGTATCATCGGCGATGTCAACGATAATTTCCTTACGCCCAGGCCGAGCAGCAGCATGATATACTCCGGTTCGGAGGCCATTTCGCCGCAGACGCTCAGGTCGATTTGGGCCTTGTGAGCATCCTGAATAACGGTCCTGATGAGCCGGAGCACGGCCGGGTCTGCCGGCGAATATAAAGTGGAAACCAGCTCGTTGCCCCGGTCGACGGCCAATGTATACTGTGTCAGGTCGTTTGTGCCGATACTGAAGAAATCAACGTTTCTGGCAAGTGTAAAAGCCGTCAGGGCCGCCGACGGTGTTTCAACCATAATGCCGACTTGAATATCATTATTATAAGGGATGGATTCCTCGCCGAGGTCTTCCATCACATCATGTAAAATCATTTTCGCCTGCATAAGCTCCTGGCGATTGGTTATCAGCGGGAACATAACCTTGACGTCGCCGAGAACCGAAGCCCGTAAAATTGCACGCAACTGTGTTTTAAACATCATTAGGTTCTGCAGGCAATACCTGATGGATCTCAATCCCAGGAAGGGATTCGGCTCGGGAGCGAAACGCCTGCTCTGGGTATATTTATCCGCCCCGAGATCGACCGTTCTTATTATTACAGGTCTGTCATTAAAAACCTGAACGGTCCTGCTGTAAGCTTCATAATGGTCCTGCTCGGTCGGCTCGCTTTTTGTATTGAGGTACAGAAACTCGGTACGGTACAGCCCGATTCCGTCGCCTCCTTTTTCCAAAACCACTTCCGCTTCATCAGGAAATTCGATATTACCCAAGAGTAAGATTTTCGTACCGTCACGTGTAACGGCCGGTTTTTCCCTTATAGTATCGAGCCTGTGCCCAAGGGCCGCAAATTCATTCGAATACTCCTGGTATTGCCCGACGGTCTGTTCGTCCGGATTTACAATGATAATACCGCGGTTGCCGTCGACAATAATGGTATCTCCGCCATTAACACACTCGGTAAGGTCTTCGAGCGCAACTACCGCAGGAATTCCCAAAGAACGTGCAACAATAGCGGCATGACTGGTCCGCCCGCCGGAGTCGCTGGCGATTCCCTTGACAAATTCCCTGTTAAAGCCGGCGGTCTGTATCGGGCTCAATTCGCGGGCGACAATTGCAACCTTTTCGGTCAGGTGCCCAACTTCCTCGCGTTTTTCACCAAGCAGTTGTTTCAGCAAACGCCTCTGGATATCATATATATCGGCCGCCCTCTCGCTGATATAGGCATCTTTCACTTCGGCGAAGTACGTGGCAATCTGGCGAAGAATGGTCGAGACGGCATACTCGGCGGTCACCAAATCCGAGTGAACCATATCTGTAATCTTTTTGCGAAGACTCCTGTCACGCATGTAACGCAGGTGGACTGCAAAAATATCCTTTATCTTTCCCCCGGCGGAATTATCGTGTGCGGCCTCAAGCCTGGTCAATTCCTCGATGGCATCCTTGAAGGCATTTCTGACTCGCTGAGTTTCTATAAGCCGCTGTGAAGGTTCTATGGAACGACGCGGAATTCGGTAATCTTCGGAATCAATTACCATCACTCTGGCAATTGAAATGCCGGGCGAAACAGCTATCCCCTTCTTTATTTCCATAGCACGGTTCTCTCGTTCCGGATATCCGCCGTCTGCTATCTTACAGGGGTCGGCTCATCGAAATGTTTTTTTTCCACAAGCTCTCGCAAAGCGTCAACGGCTTGTTTTGCATCCGGCCCATCGGCTTTTATCTTCAGTTTTGTTCCACACGTCGCAGCTAACATGCTCATCTGCATAATACTCTTACCGTCAACATTAGCCTGGTTATTGCTTACAGTAATGTCGCTGCTAAATCGGCTCGCTATCTCGATAAATTTCATCGCAGGACGCATGTGAAGACCGTCCGCGTTTTTTATTTCGACTTCTGTTTCACAAACCAAGTTCTCCAAAGCGTCATCCTCTGCCTGCATCCGAAGGTCCTTACCCTTCATAGTTATACGAAAATCTTTCCATGCCCCTCAACACCCGGCAAAAAACATATAAAACTATAACGATGGATTCTCGTCCGCCTCTCTCAGTAAATCATCAATCTGCTCAACCGTACGACACTGCCTGAGAAACCTGCGAAACTTCTCCTGCTGCAAATGCCTGAAAATACTTTCCATAGCCATCAAATGCTGGTCCGGATTATCAATTGGACTTATCAGAAGTATTATCGAATGTACGGGTTGTTTGTCGAGAGCTGAAAAATCCACGCCGGATTCACTTCGACCGAGCACGGCAATCACTTTATCAATCGCCTTGTGCTTTACATGCGGTACAGCAACGCCTTTACCCAGCCCCGTACTGGCTTCATTCTCTCTTTTTATAACCGCCTTGGTAATGTCTTTACATACTCCCTTGCCGAGCTTACCGGCCTCGTCAAGCGACAAGACCAACTCAGCTATTACTCCGTCACGATCGGAGGCCTGCAGTTCCGAAATAATAGCTTCGAAACAAACAAAATCTGCAAATTTCATCTTATCTGCCCAAAGTAATTTCTGTCAGCAACATCAGCCGGAAAAAACGTATATATCCATCAATACAGGCTATATCAATTCCACATCGCCTGCGTGCTTATCGTCTCTTTCTTTGCCTTTTGTCTTCCTGAGCTGCCGTTCAAGCTTATGAACAGCCATATCAATGCAGATATAAGCGTCTGGACCGGTTTCCGTGCCTACAAAAACCTTACTTCGTTCGGCCCGGGCAATAACCTCGACGCTTACATTTGGGCCCTCTCCGCCGTCTACAATCACCTCGATTTGATTGATACTATTGTAGTACTTCGGCAGCTTGGATGTCTTTTCCTCCGCGTGCATTCTTAAAGCATCAGTTATTTCAATATGTTTTCCAGTTATTGTAAAAAGCAATCTTATTCTCCTTAATTATACTCTTAACGAGCATTCCTCATAATCCACCTACTCTTTAACATCTGAAGCAGGCCGTGGTAAAACCGATATAACATGCCCATTACCCGGCACAATAACACCGCCGCTGACAATAAACCTGAAGGCCTCTTCCATCGTCATATCCAAATCTATTGTCAGTTTTTTCGGAACCGTTATCACAAAACCCGTAAATGGTGTCGGCGAAGTCGGTATAATAACCGTCAGTAATTCCCTCTTAACACTCTTTTCAATCTCCTTGAGTCCTGAACCGGTAACGAAACCCACCGACCATACGCCTCTTCGCGGGTACTCCACTGCGACAATCCTTGAGAACAGATTCTTCTGCTCCTGCTGAGTAAGTAAAAAATCAGTAATTTGTTTTACATAAGGATAAACACGCCGCAGAAACGGAGTGTTCATCATAAACCTTTCAACCATCCGCCAGAGGCTCCTGCCAACCACGCTTGCAAGCAACGCCCCGCAGACGCAAACTCCAATCAACGCCGCAATAAAACCCGCTATCGAGCCGGGACCGTCTACCCATATTTTCTCAAGATGCCTGATCCGTGCTCCCCGCTTGATGTCGGGCCGGTTCATCTCAATTTTCAACAACTCCGGATTATCGTTTAATTGTGGCTTTCTTGTCAAGAGATAAGCCCTGATTTCATCATTAGTTACATTTATCCGCTCGCCCCCAAAGTATACAATAACCCGAACAAGGCCCCGATTAAGATGGACGCTTATATTCTCCTGGATAAACGTGTAACCCCAGACAAACAGCCAGATGGTCAGGATACTCGGAAGCAGTACCGCCAGACCATGCAGGAAATAACCTTTGAACTGCCTGGTAATGCTCATATTAAAATTCCACGCTCTTAGTCGTTGTCAAGCAACCATTTATCAAATAAACAGAGCCTGCATAACCGCACTTAAACAAGAGCGCCTTAGCTTAATTGGAAGGCTCATTATAGTCAAGAAAAAAGTCTTTCGGTAAATGCGTACCCGTCAAATGTATAACAGCGCCGGGCAGCGATGAAAGCATCCAGATGAATCTCTGACATAACGCCAGGGCCAATGCCGCCTCCGCCTGTGCTCCCGTAAGAACAACGAACAAGTATGCAAGCAGACTTTCGACCACAACTGCCCCGCCGATGCTGACCGGCAAGGCGCCAAGCACCCAGGACAGGGTAAAAATAAAATAGTAATACCTGAGTCCGGCATCGATTCCGAGATTGCCTCCGAGCAGCCAGAATCCCGTAATGGACATGAGCTGCAAAACGACCGTCATCCCTAAGGCTGCGAGCATAATCAGCGGCTTCGAGAAATATATAACCGCCGAATTCTTCAATTTACAAAATATCTTCACTAAACGGACATATATATACGAATAGATATTCTTCATCCACAAACGACCGGGCTTATACAACAGGATCACCGCAAACACCGCACCAACAGCAGCAACAATCCAAACAAGAATCCATTTATACTTCGATACAGCTCCGGCCAGACTGCCCAGCATAGTAAAATTCATTGCATCAAGCTGATGCCGCATGAACAATATATAGCAGACTAAAGCGATAAATAATGTGCCTGTTAATCCGATGATGATTCTGTCTACAAACACGCTTAATGCCGCTTCGACCTTTTTATCCGTGTGCTTCGTGACGTACCAAGCCCTGATTAAATCACCGCCGACCGAGCCCGGCATGAAATTGTTATAAAACCAACCGAGGAAGTTAAGCCTGACAGCAGGCCAGATACCTATCGTAATCGATTGTGCTTTTAGTAAAAGCCACCAGCGGATACTCGTCAAGATCTGACCGATAATAAAAAGAACCAGAGTAAAAATAAAAATTCCGATATTTATTCTATGAAAAATCTCAATTAGCCGGCCCCATCTCTGACCCTTGCATATCCAGAATATACCCAATGCAAATCCAAATATAACCACGGCCGCTCTTAACAGCAGGAATATGTGTTTGCTTTTGCCCGGACTCTTATCAAGCATTGCAACAGTCTACATTAAAAGACTTGTTTTTTCGAATAAAATGTGTAAAATTGCTCATAAAAGGAAACCATAATAATTGATCAGGAGATTCAATAAGTGGCAGACAAACAGATAGAGGAAGGTTTGGAATTTACTCCGAAGTTCGATAGCAATGGTCTGATAACTGTTATTGCACAGGACAGTCGGACCAACCAAATACTTATGGTCGCCTATATGAACCGCGAGGCACTCGAGCTTACCATTGAAACAGGATATGCAACCTATTTCAGCAGGTCCAGGCAGAAATTATGGAAAAAGGGTGAAGAAAGCGGCCACTTTCAAATAGTCGAACAAATACTGGTAGACTGCGACCAGGACTGCCTCGTACTAAGGGTAAAAGTTGACTCCGGCCAATGCCATGTTGGATACAAATCCTGTTTTTATAGGGCTGTTACGCATAAAAACTGCAAAAAACTGGAATTTATGGCAAAAAAGGTATACAACCCTGAAAAAACATACAAAAAATAGAACTTAACCAAAAAAAATAAATAAATTTACATATTTTATTACACCCCCCTATTTTGCCAACCGATAAAAAAATAGTGTTAATATAGCGAACCTTTTTGCTTGTTGTGGGTATACTATTTAGTATACTATATATTTATATAAGTATACTTGTGGAGCGTTTGGAAGGCTTATAGTGTTGAATACTTACCCCTTTATGAAACTAATTAAGTCCAATAAACTCGTATCGAAAACTGACCCTTATTTTGTTACTTTACAGGAGGATTCAACCATGAAAAAATCCAATTACAAAATGCTGTTGGTGTGCATACTGACATTAATGCTCGGAACTGCACATTTAGCTATGGGAGTAACCGGAACACCACCACTTAATGACGATTGCGAAGATGGTAAGTGGGTACCGGACGTGTCGTATCTGGCATTCGATACCACAAATGCGACATTCGACGGTCCGGGACTTTATATCAACAGCCCAAATATCTGGTACTTTTACAAAGGTCAATGCAACGGTTGCGCAACCGTCAGCCTGGTAGGCAGCAGCTTTGATACCAAGGTAGCCGTCTACTCCGGAATTGACTGCAATCCACCGGAAGGCAGGATGATCAGATGTAATGATGATTATGTCGACCGTGATGCACAGGTAACTTTCCCGGTAGTGGTTGACGGCAGGTATTTAGTAGAGGTCGGAGGGTATAACGCTTCCGAAAAAGGAACCGGCTATATAACCATAACATGTGACTCAAGCTCAGGCAGCCCGTCAAATGACAATATCGCCAATGCCGAGGTAATCAGCAACGTCACAAACAAGGAATTCAGCACTTTATGTGCCACAGTTGACGGTCCTGGCCACTGCATTACAAGTCCGAACATCTGGTATCGCTATACAGCATCTTATACCGGCAATGTTACGGTAAGTCTTTGCGGAAGCTCTTTCGATACCATGCTTGCCGTTTATAACGGTTACAGCACCAACCCATCTTCAAGCCAGTTGATAGAGTGCAACGACGATGCATGTGACCGTCAATCAGAGATTACTTTCGCGGCCACCGCCGGTTCGCAATATCTTATAGAGGTCGGTGCGTACGATTCCTGCGAAACAGGCGAGGGTGTAATTACCATCACCACCCAGGGTTCCGTAGAACCGTCTTCGCCTGAGAACAACAATTGCAGCCAGGCAAAAGCCGTCAGTGACGTAACGAACCTCACATTCGACACAACACGTGCAACATTCGACGGACCGGGTCACTGCATGAGCGGCCCGAACATCTGGTATTGTTATACTGCAACTGCCACCGGAGAAGTGACCGTAAGTCTCTGCGGCAGCAGTTATGATACTATGCTCGCAGTCTATAGCGGATGCTCATGTCCTCCTTCGGTACAGAATATGATTGGTTGTAATGATGACTCCTGTAATTATCAGTCGGAATTAACGTTCAACGCAACCGTCGGTCAAAAATACCTCATTGAAATCGGTGGATACGGTTCTCAGACCGGCGCAGGCGTTCTTACCATCACCAATGACGGCAGCGGCGGAGGCGGGGGCGGAACGCAGAACAACGACAACTGTGTAAACGCAAAACAGATCGGGGAAGTTACGAACTTAGCGTTCGATACAACCCAGGCAACCTTTGACGGCATCGGCGCCTGCATGAGAAGTCCGAATCTCTGGTATGTCTATACACCCTCATGCACCGGTAATGCAACCATCAGCCTGTGTGGAAGCCAGTTCGACACAATGCTGGCGGTGTATCAGGGAAGTACTTGTCCGCCTTCGATTTCAAGATTACTTGCATGCAATGACGATGCCTGCGGCTATCAGTCCGAAGCAACCGTTTCGGTAATAGCCGGTCAAAAATACTTAATCGAAGTCGGTTCATACAGTACAGGATATAGCACTGAAACCGGCCAGGGTGTACTAACAATAACCTGTGGCGGCGGCGGGGCTGTAGGTACAGCAGACCTCGGTGATGCACCAGACAGCACCAATAACTTCGGCGCAGTTATGACCGCTTATCCTATGGGCGGAGCGCTCGGAGTCAGAGCCAATTATCCTACAGTGTACGACGATGGGACTGGTTACGGACCTCGCGGACCGATTCACCAAAACGTAGAACAGGTGGCAATCCTCGGAGAAAGTATCACCAGTGAGAACGAAGCGGACTCCGGTGCGGACCAGGACGGCGTGAACAATATCAATCCTTCGACCAATACGCCGAACGAAGATATCAGCGACAACGGCGTAATCTTCCCGGTAAACATGCCGCAATGCCGCTGGTCAACGTTTAACTACAAAGTCAAGGTAATCCAGGAAGATACACCGTTCTGGATCAATGTCTGGTGCGACTGGAACCGTGACGGTGACTGGGACGATACCATCGACAACGCATGTGCTTCAATACCAGAATGGGCCGTTCAAAACCAGTTCGTATACGGTCTGGAACAGGGTGTTCACATTCTTACCACACCGGCGTTCATGTCTTTTCATCCGAAATCCGGAACGACACAAATCTGGATGAGAATTACACTCTCCGATCAGCCCTGGATCGGCGGCAGCAGCCCCGGCTCAGTAGGCAACGGCGGTTCAGGACCGATTGACGGTTATGAATTCGGCGAAACCGAAGACCTTTACTTCAATCCGGATACTACTTCGACTATATGTCAAGACTTCAACGGTGACGGCGATGTTGATATGGATGACCTTACTACATTCGTGAATGACTGGCTTGCAAATTGCCAGTAATTCAACTACATCGAATCACTGATTCGTAATCAAAAGGGTCGTGAGCAGCTAATGTTCACGGCCCTTTTTCTTTTACCGATTCTAAAACATACGGTTTCGATTTAACAGAAGTCATGCCAGACCGGCTGCTTCTTGAGCTCAGCCACCGTCGGCAATAATTCATAAGCATCTATCTTTTCAGCCTCGACAAATTCATCTATATCGCTTCGAATCCGGTCTATGTCCGCGCCGTGCATCATGGCGAACAAATTATACGGCCATCCGTAAAAAGTCCTCCGCTGGTAACAGTGGCTGACCGTTCCGAAACCGGCAAGGCACTCACCTGCACGGACAATACGCTCGCGCGGAACCTCGCATACGAACATAACATTGGCTGCAAATCCGAGCCTGCGATGGTCGACAACAGCCGCTATGCGGCGGATTACACCCAAATCAATAAGCTGTTGAATTTTTTTCAGGATTTCTTCCTTCCCTGCGTCCACGCCGCACGAAAAATCGAAAGGTTCGGCCGTCAGCTCCAGTTCGTCCTGCAGATTCAATAAAATTTGTTTTTGGACTTCGTCTAATTCGACAGGAACCGCATCGGGTGACATCTGCTTCATCGGGTCATAGCTGCCGGAACGGCCCCGCATAGTAAGACTATCCGCATCGAAACGGACATCCAGCTTAAAAACGCACTCAACCGGCAGACTGTGAAACTCGGTATTGAAGCGGCTCGAAAGATCATTCAGTATGATTTCAATCCGCCCGTCCGTCTGTGCCTGCAATGTAAACCACAGGTTGTAGAAATGCTCCCTGCAGTAATTATGAGAAACGCCATCCAGAGAATTAACCGCATCGGCAACATCTCGCAGATTGTCCCCGGAGACATGCGCGGTGACAAGAGTGCTAACCATACCAAGAGCACGATAGTCTATCATCGCACGAAACCGGCGTATAACTCCCGAATCTTTGAGCTGTTTTATCTGTTGCAGGACCGTCTGCTCGTCGCAGTCCAGGTCTTTTGCGATGCGGGCAAACGGCCTGGAGCAAACCGGCAGGCCGTCCTGCAGCACATTACACAATTGCTTCTGTAACTTAGATAATTCAGGACTCAACTATATCTCCCGCTGTCAATCACGCAAATCGGGTCTGCCCCGAGGTAATCACCGGTGAGTGCGTAGGCTCGCGCCCGGCAGCCACCGCACGTTTCCACAAATTTGCACAAGCCGCAACTTCCCTTATAAGCCGATGTGTCTCGAATCTTGTTTAATAATTCCGACTTCTGCCATATTTTTTTGAAATTGAATTTGTTATCGACAAGATTACCCGCCGATATATCGAGGAATCCGCAGGTCTGTACGTCGCCGCGATAGCTGATAAATCCAAATCCTCTGCCGCCCATACATCCATTGACATTATCGACGATTCGGTTTAATTTCGACTGTTTGCAAAGTCTGGCAAACTGCGGCCCGCAGGTGACACGGACCGCCATTGACGATTTTACCTTTAATAAAAGCAGCTCGTTGAGCAAGACTTCGTATTGAATCGGGTCAAGAATTTCATCGGTTATTTCCCGGCCCCTGCCGGTCGGAACGAGAATAAAAGCGTTGAAGCAGAATGCACCAAGTTTTTTTGTCAATTCGATTATACCCCTGATTTCACTGGAATTGACTCTGCTGATGGTCGTATTGATTTGAAAGCGCATACCGGCCCGGCGGGCCACTTTCGCCGCCGCGACAGCCGCATCGAAAGCACCTTCGGTCTGCCTGAATTTATCATGCGTCTGGGCCGAGGCGCCGTCTATTGAAATCGATAAAGCCAGCACTCCGGCCTTTTTTAATTTGCCTATCGATTCGTCGTTTATCGGATAGCCGCAGGTGGCCATAACTGCACGCATCTTGAGCTCGCGAATGTAATCGGCCAGCTCGTAAATATCCTCTCGTTCCATCGGCTCGCCGCCGGTCAGGATTATGACCGGCTTGCAGTATTTGGCTATCGATGCAAGTATCCTTTTGCACTGTTTTGTCGTAAGCTCCCCGTCCCCGGCATTCGTTTGTGCGCAGGCGCGGCAATGCCGGCAGTTAAACCTGCATCGCCGCGTCACCTCGAACGCAATCAACCGCGGCTTCTCAATTTCAAGCTTTTTAATTGCCAATTTATCGCCTCTCAAAAATGACCCCGAACTATCGGGATTAACGAATTTGTTTCGCGGCATCTTTGGCGAAATATGTAATGATAATATCCGCGCCGGCCCTTTTTATGGCGGTCAGCATTTCCAGCATTATCGCCTGTTTATCCAAAAGCCCCAGGGCCGCGGCGGAATTGACCATCATGTATTCGCCGGAGACGTTGTATGCAGCGATAGGACAATCGAATCGCTGCCGCGC
>CAZKYP010000046.1:14437-19586 GCA_964556885.1 uncultured Pirellulales bacterium
ATATACCTGACGCGACCATCCATCATATCCGAAGGCGCCACAATATCGGCTCCGGCCTGGGCGTGCGAAAGGGCCATCTTCGCCAATAGCTCGCAAGTTGCATCGTTATCGACTTTATCTTTTTTTATAACACCGCAGTGGCCGTGACTCGTGTATTCGCAAAGACATATATCTGTAATAATAAGAAGCTCCGGTGCGGCGTTTTTTATCTCTTTAATCGCTCTCTGGACCACACCGTCCTCAGCCCATGCCTGAGAACCGGTTTCGTCCTTTTGTCCCGGCAGGCCGAACAGTAGAACCGCGGGTATTCCTAATGAAGCAACCTCTTTCGCCTCGGCCGCGATTGTATCGGGCGAAAAATGAAAACAATCGGTCATCGATTTGATCAGCTCCTTTAGTCCCTTTCCCTCCCTGACAAACAGCGGATAGACAAGGTCGTCAACGCTCAAAGTCACACGCCGGACCAGCTTGCGCATCGCATCGCTGTTGCGAAGCCGCCTCATCCTGATCTCCGGAAATCCCATAACGGTCTCCTGTTAATATTTCACATATCACTTATAGAACTGCTCTATTGCATCGAGTAAGCCATCAATCGTATGCTCTGCTGCTTCGATGTCGACGCCTATATCAATCTGTTTCAATCGTTCCGATGTCACCGGACCGACGGATGCAATCCTGATTCTATTTGATTGTACCGTTTTGCAGGGGATTTGTTCGAAGAAACTATCGACCGAAGACGGGCTTGCAAATGTAAGCCAGTCGATTTTGCCCTGTTCAAGCTGCTCGGTCAGCAGGTCGGAATCGCCATTTTCCGGCTCGGCGGTATAAATAGCGACGTTCTCGACTTGAGCTCCGGCTTTGGCCAGCAGCTCGACTAATTCATTCGATGCAAGCTGCGAACGCAGCAGCAGGACTTTTTTATCCCGCAGGTCTGCAAATCCGGCTAGTTGCCTGGCAAGCTGCTCGCCGGTAAAGACTGTCGGTACAAAATCGGCCTTTATCCCGAACTCGCCCAGTCTGGCGGCGGTCCTATCGCCGATAGCCGCAATCTTCGTCGGGCCGAATACCCTCGCATCTTTACCCATGCCATCTATGGCTTTGAAAAATATCGTCACACCGTTGGCACTGGTGAAGATTATCCATTCGTTCTGAGCGAGCTTTGTCAGCGCCCGGAGGAACTCGTTCGACTGTGTCAGCGGCCTGATTTTTAAAGTGGGAAATTCGACCGGATTACCGCCGCGTTCGATAATCTTAGCCGCGAAATCAGCATTGCCTGCTACATCGCGAGTGACAACGATACTCTTGCCGAACAAAGGTTTCCTGACGAACCAATCGAATCCAGTGTCACTATCAGCGGCCGCGCCGACAACGATAATCGCAGGCGGATCGAGCTTGCCCTGCCTGCACTTATCCCCAATGTCACTGAGTATGCCCCTGACAATTCTTTGAGTCGGGAAGGTGACATCCGCAATTACCGCCGCAGGTATATCACTGGACTTACCGTTTTCGACAAGCCGAGTGGAAATCAAATCGAGATTGCCGACTCCCATGTAAAAAACTATTGTTCCACCGAATCCGGCCAACAGAGACCAGTCGATATTACTGTCTTGTTTACCTTCGGCCTCGCGTCCGGTGACAAAGAGCACCTGCGAGCTGTAGTCCCTGTCGGTCAGCATAATACCGGTGTACGACGAAATCGCCACGCCGGCGGTGACACCGGGTACGATTTCGAAATCGATGCCCGCCTCGTTAAGGACGGAAAGTTCCTCGGCGGCCCTGCCGAAGATGCACGGATCGCCGCCTTTCAGTCGCACCACAGTCAAGCCGCCAGCGGCCTTTTCAACAAGAAGATTATTTATCTGCTCCTGTGTAGTGGAACCTTTGCCGATTCGCTTTGGAACGGCGATTATCTCGGCGTCGCTGCGGATATACCTCAACAGGGCCGGATTGGCCAGCTTGTCGTAAATCACACAATCGGCCTTCCCCAGGACTTCGGCCCCGCGAACGGTAATCAAATCCGCCCTTCCCGGCCCGGCCCCGACAAGATATACAAACCCTTTTTTCATAGCGTATAATATATACTTCCGCCTTTGTGGGAATAATAAAACCAATAAAAATAAATCCATCCTTAGCAAAAACCAAGGATTGGTGGATTATAGTTTATATCAATCTTCCGATTTGTTCGGAAAGCACAGGAAGGTCGTTCTCAACCACCGACCAGACCGCATCAATATCGATACCAAAGTAATCGTGAACAAGAATATTGCGCATACCGATAATCTTAAACCACGGTATATCCGAATGCTTTTCCTGAAACTCATCAGACAATCTTGCAGCCGCTTCGCCGAGGATTTGAATATGATGCAAAACCCAGGTTTGGATAAGCTCGTCTTTCCTAAAGGCATCCCTGCCACGAGAAGCATATTTCTGCACGTTCTCAATGGCTTCTTTAATATCAAGCAATCTTTCCCTGTCATCTCTCATATACTAACCGCTTCTTTAAGAATACGATCACGAATACGATCCCTAAGGGACGCGGCCGTAACCACATCAACAGACCTGCCAAGTAGTTGCTGTAATTCATACAATAAACCACCGAGGTCCAGGAGGCTCCGACCGGGCGCTAAATTCACAAGAAAGTCAATGTCACTTCGCTCATCCGCGGTCCCCCTGGCAACGGAACCGAAAACGCGAACATCTGATGCACCGTACTTGTCTGCAAGTGCAAGAATTTGCTCTCTGCGATTACTTATTATTTCCGGTATTCCCATAAAAACAATGTAAGTCTCCTGTTAATTCATGTCAAATAAAAACCATGCAATAAACCTGCCCTGAATCGAACTTATGGACTGGAGTGTTTAATCTACCTTCGGCCGGTTAATATTCTGCAGGATTTTGGAGCCGCCGGAGGCAAGGATGTCTCTTGCGAGTTGTGCGGCCGATGAATCCGCCTTCGCCACCGGGCCGGTAGTCTTGAGTTTTACAAAATTTTGACCCTGCAGGTCCGAAACGAAGGCATAGATTGTTATATCGGATTCGGCGATTTGTGCGAAGACGCCGACGGGTGCGTGGCAGCCGCACTTTAGTGTCGAAAGGACCTTTCGTTCCGCCGACACAATCGTCCGGGCCTGTTTATCGTCTACGGCGGCGATAAGCTTATTCGTTTCGATATCGCCGGTTCTTGTCTGGACGGCCAGGGCGCCCTGTGCTGCGGCGGGGATAAATTCCGCCGGGTCGAACATGAAAGAAATTCTTTTACCCAGGCCGAGTCGCTCCATGCCCGCCCTTGCAAGAATAATTGCGTCGAAGTCACCGGCATCGAGCTTTTTCAATCTCGTTTTGACATTGCCGCGAATGGGAGCGGCCTGTAGGTCCGGCCGCAGGCGTTTGAGCTGCACGATGCGTCTTAAGCTCGATGTGCCGACCTTCGCACCTATCGGTAACTGCTCGATCGATTCGAGCGGCGTGGTGGATACGAGGCAATCTTCTGCAAATTGTCTGTCGCAAACGGCGGCGATGACCAGCCCGTCACGCATAGCGGTGGGTAAATCCTTGAAACTGTGGACTGCAAAATCGGCCTCGCCGGCAAGCAGCGCATCTTCGAGCTGCGAGGTGAAAAAACCTGTGCCCTTCAAATCCCACAATGCGGTACGTCTGTCCCGGTCGCCTTTGGTTGTTATCGTTTTAATTTCGATTCGGATATCGGGTCGGGCCTTTTTAAGTGCGGCTGTGATTATTTCTGTCTGGGCCACGGCCAGCGCCCCCCCACGAGTTACTACAGTCAGAGCTCTCATCGTTCGTCGTCTTTATCTTCCGCAAGAAACATCCTGTTGATAAGGTCGATACTCCGGAGCTGCTCGGTGCTGGGCTCATCGACGTCACAATTTTTGATAAAGCTGATAGGACCGTGCAGGACCTTCCTTACAAGCGATTCGGCAAAAGACCTCAGCTTTTCGCTGTTGCCGCCGCCGAAATCCTTTGCGTAACGGGCCGCTTCGACATTTGCAAGCTCGATGCCCTTTCGTGTCAGGTTCGAAATCACCGGCACAAGCTCCAGCGAATTCAGCCAGTCGGCGAACTTATTCGTAAATTCCTCGACGATTGCCTTTGCTTTCGGGATTTCACTGCTGCGTTTGAGTTTGTTTGAGCTTATCTGCTCATTCAAATCGTCGATGTTATACAGGCTGACACATTCGAACTCCCCTACCTTGTCCTCTATGTCCCTTGGTACAGCGATGTCTATCATCAGCAGCGGCTTGTCCCTGCATGACAGCAAATCTTTAACTGAATCGTATGTCACTATCGGCGTTGCCGAAGAGGTCGAGCTTATCACCAAATCGACCTCGGACAGATTTGCCGCCACATCGCCCAATCCGACTACACGACCCGACCCGATGCGTTCGATTATTTCCGACGCCTTTTGCGTGCAGCGATTCGCCATGACCAGATTCGCCAACCCCGCCTTGAGCAGGTACCTCGCGACAAGCTCGGCATTTTCTCCGGCCCCTATCACCATAGCGGCGGCGGTTGGCATATCGATTTTACTTTTGGCCAGCTCCACGGCTGCCAGGCCGATGGAGACCGCGCCACAGTTGATATTCGTATGGGTCCTGACGGCCTTGCCGGCCCGAAAGGCGTTATGAAGGAGCCTGTGAAATATCATCCTGCTCATGCGGCATTCGAGCGATTGGGTATAAGCGGCCTTGACCTGCGAGAGAACCTGGTTTTCGCCGAGCATCTGGGAATCCAGCCCGGCCGCAACCTCGAAAAGGTGCCGGACAACGTCTATGCCGGAACTTTCAGCGGCGTATTTGTTCCATGTATTAACAGCGTCGGGCTGCGTTTGTCCTATAAGATCAGCGAAAAACTGCTTAAAATCGAAGTCTTTCTTCACATACGCATAAAATTCGAGCCGGTTACAGGTCTGGAGAATCATCGCTTCACCGACGGCCTGCTCGGCGTGCATCTGCTTGAGCATATATCGCTGCTGCGGCTGGGTAAAAATAACCTTCTCGCGCAACTGTACCGGACAGTCGTGATAAGTAATACTGTTTAATACAAGTTTCATGGAAGCCGCAATTCCTTATAACCTTCTTAACTTCTGCATAACATTGTAGGGGCACACATTGCGAATATCAACTCCAATCTG
>CAZKYP010000047.1:0-19478 GCA_964556885.1 uncultured Pirellulales bacterium
CTTCGCAGACTGGACGAGAATGCACAGATAATCATGTTCGAAAGGGGAAATGATATCTCCTTTGCCAACTGCGGGCTGCCTTACTATATAGGCGGTGTTATAACAAACAGGGACGATTTGCTTCTCCAGACGCCAAAGTCGTTCGGACGAAGATTTAATGTCGATGTCAGGATTAAAAGCGAGATCGTCAAAATCGACAGAGAGAAAAAGCAGGTTGAAGTTGCAGATTTATCGACAGGTAAAAAATATTTTGAAGATTATGACGTGCTGATTTTATCGCCCGGCGCCGAGCCTGTCAGGCCGCCTATACCCGGTGTCGATTCGAAGAGGATATTTACCCTGCGTAACATGGTAGACACGGACCGGATTACTGAGTTCATTGGCACTAACCATCCACAAAAAGCAGTTGTAATCGGGGCCGGTTATATCGGTTTGGAGATGGCTGAGAATCTGAAAAACCGGGATTTATCCGTTGAGATTGTGGAGATGCTGGATCAGGTGATGCCGCTTTTAGACAGGGAAATGGCCGATTATCTGCACCGTCATCTAAAAGAGCATGGAGTCGGGTTGAGGCTCGGCGAGAAGGTTTGTTCCTTCGAACAAATCGGCTCATCATTAAAAGTCAAACTTGATTCCGGCGAAGAATTGGACTGCGACTTTGCTATACTTGCAACGGGTGTCAGGCCGGAGATAAAGCTGGCTAAAGAAGCGAGTCTGGAAATCGGCTCCTGCGGCGGTATAAAGGTAAACGAGTATCTGCAGACGAATGACCCTGATATTTATGCGATTGGTGATGCCATCGAGGTTCGCGATTTTGTCCTCGGCAGCGCGGCTATGATTCCGCTGGCCGGACCTGCAAACAAACAGGGCAGGATGGTTGCGGACAATATATGCGGTAAAAAACGCACATACAGCGGTACGCAGGGTACGGCTGTTCTGAAGGTGTTCGACTTAACTGTTGCCATGACTGGTGTGAGTGAAAAGGCTCTGAAAAAGAATGGGATGGATTACGAAAAGCTCTATACCCATCAGAGCAATCACGCCGGTTATTATCCTGGCGCCAAAATAATGCATATAAAATTGTTATTTACTAAGAATGACGGAAAAATACTCGGGGCACAGATTGTCGGAACAGAGGGGGTTGATAAAAGAATCGATGTTTTCGCCGTTGCCATCCGGGCGGGTATGACGGTTTATGACTTGCAGGAACTGGAACTGGCTTATGCCCCGCCGTATGGCAGCGGCAAAGATGCGGTCAATATTGCCGGTTATGCGGCTGCTAATATCCTCGATGGAACCGTTAAGGTCAGGCATTTCGACGAGCTTGGAGATGACGATTATATTCTGGATGTACGTACGAAGACAGAATTTGAGCGGGGCTGCATACCAAATGCAAAGAACATTTACGTCGATAAGCTCCGGGAAAGATTAAAAGAGCTGCCTAAAGATAAAACTATTAATCTATATTGTGCTGTGGGAGTACGAAGTTATATCGCGTGCAGGATCCTGGAACAGAATGGTTTTGACGTAAGGAATTTACCAGGGGGAATAATTACATACCGCGCAGTGAAAAACAGGTGATTGATTTGACAATCCAGTTGAAAGTAAAATGGCGTCAGGTTTGGTTCAAAAACAATTAAATAATTGCGGGAATAGGATATGGAATTGAAAGAAAAGCTAACGGAATACTCTTTAAAACATTATAAATTAATCACAATAGTGATGGTCGTTTTTACGCTGGTTACGGGCGCCCTTATACCTCTTATCAAGGTCGATACTGACCCGGAGAACATGCTTTCCGAAGACGAGCCGGTGCGCCTATTTCACAATCAGACCAAGGAAAGTTTCAGCTTAAGTGACATTGTGGTTGTCGGTATCGTCAATAATAAAGACCCCAACGGCGTCTTCAATCCGTCATCACTGGCCAGGATATATGAGCTGAGCGAATTTGCCAGGACGCTTCAATGGCCGGACAAGAACGATCCAGACAAGCAGATCGGTGTCATCGAGGTCGATTTGCTTGCTCCTTCGACGGTCGACCACATCGGCCAGGGCGGGCCGGGTGTGGTGACGTTCGAATGGCTGATGAAATCGCCTCCCAGGACTGGGGCCGAGGCTTTGGCTGTACGGGACAAGGCGATGTCAAATCCTTTGCTTAAAGGGATGTTGATTTCGGAGGACGGTAAGGCAATATGTCTGTACCTGCCGCTGACCAGCAAGGATTTGAGTCATGAGGTTTACGTAAAACTGAATGAAAAAATCGCGACTTTCACCGGTGATGAAGAGTACCACATTACCGGCCTGCCTGTGGCGGAAGATACGTTCGGCGTAGAAATGTTTATACAGATGGCTATGTCGGCGCCGCTGGCGATGGCGGTGATTTTTATTCTGATGCTGTTGTTCTTCCGCAAGCTTGTGCTGGTGATATCACCGATGATTATTGCGATGGTTTCGGTGATTTCGACGATGGGGCTTCTAATCGGATTCGGTTACCCTGTTCATATTATGAGCTCGATGATACCGATTTTTCTTATGCCGATAGCCGTGGTGGACTCGGTACACATTCTGTCTGAGTTTTTCGACCTTTACACCAGGGAAAAGGGCAGAAGGAAAACGACGATAGAGGTTATGGGCGGCCTGTTTATGCCTATGCTGTACACATCGCTGACCTCGGCGGCCGGATTTGCTTCTTTGGCACTAACGCCCATCCCGCCGGTGCAGGTATTCGGGGTGTTCGTAGCCGTTGGTATTATGATTGCATGGCTCTTCACGGTTACTTTTGTGCCCGCGTATATAATGATGATAAGCGAGAAATCTCTTGAGAATTTCGGCCATGAAACTCATCAAGGTGAAAAACCGACGTTGCTTACCAGGCTGCTTAACTCGACCGGACGATTCACTTACACACAGGCAAAACCTATTCTAATAGTCATTTTAATTATCACGGCGGTGGCCATATACGGCATAACGCAGATTCAGATAAACGACAATCCGGTTAAATGGTTTTCCAAAAGTCACCCTATCAGAAAGGCCGATATCGAGCTGAACAAACACTTCAGCGGGACCTATATGGCCTATCTGGTTCTCGATCCTGCCGAAGAACAGGGCGTACCGACGCAGTATATCAGTGACCTTAGGAAACGTCTTTCGGACAAGTCGCTCGAATTGAAAGAAGAATTTCCAGGCGTTACAAATATCGTCCCGGATCTGGAGAAGAATCTTTTGGAGCAGGCGTCGACGGCCGGGACGAAAGAGCAGTTGCTCGATAAGATGGTTACCTTTGCCAATGACAGGCTCGGCGCCGCAGCAGAGAAAGACGTTGACCTCTGGTACGAGCTGAGCGGCTTTTTCGAGCTGGAAAGGGAAAGGCTCAAAATTTTCAAACAGCCGGTAGTGCTTCGATACATTTCGAAACTCCAGGATTACTTAAAGCAGTCCGGCCTTGTAGGCAAAAGCAGCTCCGTGGCGGATGTTGTCAAGAAGGTCCATCAGGAGCTTATCGACGGCAGGGATGAAAATTACAGGATTCCCGATTCGCCGGGCGCCGTGGCCCAATGTCTCCTGCAGTTCCAGAGCAGTCACAATCCGGACGATCTCTGGCACATGGTGACGACGGATTATATGCGGGCGAATATCTGGATGCAACTTCCGAGCGGCGACAACAAGGACATGCAGAAGGTCGTTGCGGCGGTGAAAGAATTCTTCGAGAAAAACCCGCCTCCGGTACCAATGAAATATCACTGGGCGGGCCTGACATACATCAACGTGGTCTGGCAGGACAAGATGGTCTGGGGAATGCTGCAATCGTTTTTGGGCAGCTTCGTCATAGTCTTTATTATGATGGCGATACTGTTTCGTTCGCCGCTGTGGGGTATCGTGTGTATGGTGCCGCTGCTGATAACCATCACCGTCATCTACGGGATAATCGGGCTGGTTGGAAAAGATTACGACATGCCGGTCGCGGTGCTCAGCGCGCTGACGCTCGGTATGGCGGTTGACTTCGCGATACACTTCCTCGAACGTGCACGGACCAGCTACGCCGAGACATGCTCATGGCAGAAGAGCTCCGGCGAGATGTTTGGCGAACCGGCCAGGGCGATCACCAGGAATGTCCTGGTGATTGCGATTGGATTTTTACCGCTGCTGGCCGCTCCTTTGGTGCCGTATAAAACGGTGGGAATATTCTTATGTGCGATAATGGCTTTATCCGGTGCCGTAACCCTGCTGGTGTTGCCGGCAATTGTGAAACTTGCAGAAAAGCAGTTGTTCAAGCCGGTAAGCGAGCCGAAGTCGATGACATGTAACTGCGGCTTCTGCATTATTATCTCGATTGCTTCGGTGGCATTGATAGCTATAAATGTTCATCAGTACGGCAAGCTTGGTTTAAGTAAACTGGTTATTCTGAGTGTCGTAGTAACTACCGCGATGGCGCTTTCCTGCGGGATAATATCGCGCCGGCGGGCTTGTAAAATGGTAAAAGATCAGGAATTGAAAAAGAATTAAATGTTTTGTGAGATGATTTATGAACGTTGAGAGAATGTTAAGAGGTATTGCAGGCCTTTTTGTGCTTGTAAGTGTATTGTTGGCGCGCTATCATTCGGATTACTGGCTGTTTTTTACTGCGTTTGTTGGTCTGAACCTGCTGCAGTCGGCCTTTACGAACTGGTGCCCGATGATGGCGATACTGAAGAAACTTGGCGTAAAAAGCCAGTGTTGAATAAGTTAAAGAAAGCGAGGTGTACAATGAGATTAATTTTGGTAAGCATGATAGTTATTTGTGTTTCATTGCCGGTACTTGCGGCCGAGGATGCGAATTCGACACAAGGAACTCCAGATGTCCAGGCTATAGTCGGCAAGGCCAATATCGTTGCCTATTATCAGGGCGACGACGGCAAGGCGACTGTCAAGATGACGATAACCAACAAGCAGGGCCAGAAGCGCGAACGCGAGTTCAATATTTTAAGAAAAGACGTCAAGGACGGCGGCGACCAGAATTATTTCGTATATTTCCAGAAACCTGCGGACGTAAGAAGAATGACATACCTGGTCCTCAAACATGCCGATCCGAAAAAGGACGACGACCGGTGGCTGTATTTGCCAGACCTTTCCCTGGTAAAGCGAATTGCGGCCGGTGACAAGCGCACCAGTTTTGTCGGCTCTGACTTTCTGTATGAAGACGTATCGGGCAGGAGCCTCGAAGAGGACACTCACGAGCTTATCGAAACGACGGATAAGTTCTTTGTTGTTAAGAATGTTCCGAAGCAGCCGGACACCGTCGAGTTCAGCTATTACAACGTCTCGATTGACCGAAATAACTTTGTACCAATGAAGATGGAATTTTATGACAAGGAAGGCAAGCTCTATCGTACAATCGAGTCCGTCAAAGTCGAGACGATTCAGGATTTCCCGACGGTAGTGAAGTCCGTTGTTTCGGACCTCAAGAGCGGCAGTAAGACGGAAATGGAATTCAGCAATGTAAAGTACAATATTGGTCTGTCGGACGACTTATTCTCGGAAAGATACCTGCAAAAACCACCACGGGAGGCAATCAGGTAAAACTACCGTCCGTGAAAACAAGTTGACTATGATACTAAGGGATGCCATGAAATGATAAGTCAGTCTCCTGATACTTCCGACCAGGCAGAAAGGGTACAGATCGAATTGATTCGCAAATCAAGCGTTTCCATGAGAGTTTCGAAAGTTCGATCGCTCTCTCAGACTACAATTTATCTTGCAAGAAGAGCAATACAGCGTACAAATCCTTCTCTGAGCAAAAGAGAAATAGATATGACTTTTATTGCAAATCACTATGGAGATGAGCTTGCAAAGCATCTTCGTTCGTATATTGAACATTAACAGTTATGAAAAAGCCCGACATGAAATATCTTAAATATTGGGCTTCGGAGCTGCAACTCTTGGAGTTACTGAATGGATTGTCGAAAGATGCCGGTCTGAAAATGTGATTTGAGGATTTTGTAAGATGACGTTGAAGCATGTATGTGTAATTGGTTTATGTTCGGTTTTTTTTGTATTATCAACGGCAGCGGCTTCGGATGAGAACGATGATGGTTCGTTCCTTGAAGATTTGCCGGTTGAGACTCATGGATTTTATGAGATGCGTGGTGGCTATCGGTTGCAGAACGACAAATATGAAAAAGATATGTCGATTATGGAGAACCGCCTCCAGCTTGATTTGTTGTCTTATCTTGACTGGGCCGACCTGAAATTCAAAGGGGATTTTATCGGTGATTTGGTAACCGAGCAGGGCCACTTCGACCTGCGCGAGCTGAATATCTTCGCCCGCCCGCTGGATTTTATGGACCTGAAGGTCGGCAGGCAGATTCTGACCTGGGGGACGGGAGACCTTGTATTCATCAACGATATGTTCCCGAAGGACTGGCAGTCCTTTTTCATCGGCAGGGACACCGAATATCTGAAGGCCCCTTCCGACGCGGCGAAGGTCAGCCTGTTCAGTGACACTGTCAATCTCGATATTGTATACACTCCCAAGTTCGACCCGGACCGTTTTATCAGCGGGCGGCGCATCTCCTATTTCAACCAGAATCTCAACAGGCTGGCCGGTGAAGATGCCATAGTTCATACAAACAGGCCCGACCGCTGGTTCCAGGATTCCGAAATAGCCGCAAGGTTATACAGGAATATCAATAACTACGAGTTTGCCGTCTACGGCTATCACGGCTACTGGAAAAGCCCCGCCGGACAGGACCCCACGATGCGGCAGGCGCTGTTTCCGGATTTGAACGTTTACGGCGGCAGTGTTCGTGGTGCGTTGGGAAAAGGCATCGGCAATGCGGAAATCGGCTATTATGAATCAGCCGACGATCGAAGCGGGAAAAATCCCCTCATAAACAATTCCGAGATGCGGTACCTTGTGGGTTATACACAGGAGATAGGAAAAGATTTTACGATGGGTCTTCAGTATTACGTCGAGCAGATGCTCAATTTCTCCAGGTATCGAAGAACCCGCGTCCTGGGGCCTTCACGGGACGAGTACAGGCACCTGACAACGCTGAGGTTGACGAAGCTTCTTATGAGCCAGAACCTGCGATGTTCGCTGTTTACGTACTACTCGCCGTCGGACAAGGATGTTTATATGCGCCCGAACGTCAATTACAAGGCCAGCGACAACCTTGAAATGGAAATCGGCAGCAACGTATTCTTTGGTGATTATCCGAGCACTTTCTTCGGCCAGTTCCGGAACAATACGAATCTATATTTGGGCCTGCGTTACAGCTTTTAGGATTCTTCGTCTTCTTTTTCCGCGTCAGTCTGCTGTTCCGGTACGACGATGACATTTACAGTGGCGGTTATGCCCTCATGGAATCTCAGTTTTATCGCATGTGTTCCGATTTCCTTGATATGTTCGTGCAGTTGTACAATTTCGTCCTTGACTTCGAAGCCCTGTGCCCGCAGATTTTCTGCGATCTGTCGATTGTTGACCGAACCGAACAAGTGCCCCTGCTCGTTTGCCTTGGCGGCGATAACGACTTCCGCCCCTTCAACCGCCTCGGCGGCCGCTTCGAGCCGCTTGCCTTCCAGCTTGCGGTGTTCCGCGCGTTTGGCTTTTTCTTCGGCTATGGCTTTGATATTGGTCTCGGTCGCTACTTTTGCCAGGCCCTGCGGCAGTAAGTAATTTCTTGCGTATCCTTCCTTTACTTCTACTACGTCTCCGAGCCAGCCAAGTTTATCGATATCTTCGTAAAGTAATACCTTCATATCTGGTTCCTCTTATCAGGTTAAGGAGCATCGTGAATTTTATTAAAAATCAGATTGTGTACGGCAGCAGTGCCATATACCGTGCCCGCTTGATTGCGTTTTTTGCTTTTCTCTGGCAGCCGGCGCAGTTGCCGCTGCGTTTACGTGAGTATATTTTGCCGCGATTGGTCAGGAGCTTATGCAGAGTACCGATGTCTTTGTAATCGATATATTTTACGCCCCTTCTGCAAAAACGGCATTGCGTTTGTTCACGAGCCCCGATGAAGCCGGGTTTTCTTTTGTTGTTTTCGTTTTTTATCATTTTTTACCTCAAAAAATATTTTTCATTCAGGTTATTTGCCGTCAATTCCGTTGTCACGATTAAAATGGGATGTCATCGTCGGCCGGTGATTGCTGTTCCGCAGAGGCCGGTCCCGACCCTGCATGGTCCGGGCTGCTTGTCCCTCCGCCGCCGCTGATAAACTCGAAGTTCTCAACTGTAACTCTGAGCTTGCTGCGTTTCGAGCCGTCCTGTGCCTCCCAGCTATCGAAAGTCAGACGACCCTCGACGAACAGAGCATTTCCCTTCTTGCAGTACTTATTGATGACTTCGGCTCTCTTGCCGAACATTCTGCAGTCTACGAAACATGTCTCTTCCCGCTGGCTTCCGTCCTGTCCGGTCCATCTGCGATTTGTTGCCAGCCCGAAATCGATTACGGCCGTCTGATTCGGTGTATATGACAACTGCGGGTCACGCGTCAGGTTGCCCATTAAAAATACTTTGTTAAAATTTGCCATATCAGATTCTTCTTTCTGTGCTGCACGGATTTTAAGCCCGTGCCGGTACGGCTCCGGTCCCGGATACGGTTGCAGGAAGGCCGTGCTGCATCAAAACTTTTTATTTACACCTGCTTTCAATTCCAACTATTCCTTTGAAAAATCATCCTCTGTTTCTTCTTCAGGTTCTGAATCCTCGGATTCAAACGTATCTTCCCAGTCTTGTTCGGTATCGTCTGTAGGCTCGTCATCTTTCGGAATTTCAGCGTCCTCTTCGTCCTCAGTGTTTTTATAACTCACCCGCTTTTTATCTGTTCTGGCGCCCCTGTCTTCGTCGTCATCCCGGCTTTCAAAATCCATCTCGTTTTTCATGGCAGGAGTTTCTTTCTCGATATCCTCGGCTGTCATCTTTTCGGCGTTGAGAATCATGGCTCGTATTATCTGTTCCGAAAGCTGCACGGACTTTTCGACGTCATGAATTTTCCGTCCGTCCGCCCTGAAATAGCAAAGAATATACGTTCCTCTGCTTTGGCCTTTAATCGGATATGCCAGTTTTCTTTCGTCCCATTTTTTGACCGAGACAATCTCGGCATCGGCCTTTTCGAGGATTTTGGTGATGGCCGCAATAGATCCGTCCCAGTCTGCCGCGGCCTGGGCCGAGTCGATGAGAAACATTCCTTCATACAATTTTTTCTTTGTCAAAGTTTCCAAGCTAATTACCTCCCGCTAAATTTCATAATGCGTATCAGGCTATATAATGTACACATAACAATTGTTCTTTATTCATTACTAATGTTAAACTTGTTCATTGCCGTATTTATGCCGAATTCAATCCAGCATAATGCCCCGTCACGCGCCCGCTCGATTGCATCCGCCAGCAGCAGCATTTGGTTTTTCGGCGGCGCATTGAGCACGTAATCAACGGCATCTGCATTATCGCTGCGGCCGATACCTATCCGGCACCTGGCAAACTCGTTCGTGCCGAGCTTGTCGATAATGTCCGCCAGACCGTTATGGCCACCTGCCGAGCCTTTGGATCTGAATCTTATTCTGCCCGGCTCGATGTCCATGTCATCTGTTACTACGAGCAGGTCGCTGGCATCGAGTTTGTAAAAACCTGCCGCCGTTGCGACAGCCTGGCCGCTGCGATTCATAAACTGCCAGGGCTTTAACAGTATTAACTTTTTATCAGCCAATTTGCCCAGGCCGTAACGGGCACCGAATTTCTTTTTTCGAACATCTATTTTCAAAACTTCAGCCAGTGAATCAATCACCTTAAATCCGGTATTATGTCGTGTTTGTTCATACGTCTGACCCGGATTACCAAGGCCGACGATTAGTTTGATATCGCCCATGGTTTATCTGTACCAAAGCCAGCTCATTTCTCTTCTTCTTCGGCCTCCTCGGATTCCTTGGCCTCGCCGATCACTTCAGGAGTGGTCGGTGTTTCCTCTTCGACCTCTTCGGTGGTCTTGGTGGTGATAATCACATGGCAAGTGACAACGAGAATGTCGGGCTGGCCGACCAGTCTGACGCCGTCCGGGAGCTTAATCTGGTCCGCACGTATAACGTCACCGACCTTCATGTCCTTTACCGGTATAACAATAACTTCTGGTATGTCAGTCACCTTACATTCGACCTCAAGCTGTGCAAGATGCGCTTCGACAATACCACCTTCGTGCGTGTCCTGGGCCGCGCCCTTGAGTTCAATCGGAACATCGACTTTGACCAATTCCGTTACGTCAACCCGCATTAAATCGGCATGAATAATCTTTTTGCCGAGATAGTCGTACTGCAGGTCTTTTACTAATGCTTTTTCTTTCTTTTTTCCGATTTGAATATCCAATAATCGATGACCGTGGTGCAATCCTTCCACGAAGTTGTGTTCGTCCAGCGATATAGCAACAGGCTCCTGTTTATGTCCATAAATAACCGCCGGTATTATGCCCTGCTTGCGCATCTTCCGTCCTGCTTTTGAACCCGTGTGTTCGCGAACTTCCGCTTTTAATAGTAATGTTTTTGCCATATTTTTTTATCCTGATCAAAGTTTCTGAAATAAATTGCTAACTGATTCGTTTCTGTGAATTCTTTTTATTGCCTCCCCCAGCATGGATGCAACACTCAATACTTTTACTTTTCCAATCTGTTTTGCCTGTTCTGTCGGGGGTATGGTGTTGGTTACAACGATTTCATCAATGGGCGCTTCTGTCAGCCGTTCGAATGCCTGTGGTGCGAAAACACCGTGTGTTGCACCGACATATATTTTTTGGGCGCCTCGTTCCTTTATTAAAGAGGCTGCTCCGCAAACAGTTCCGGCAGTGGATATAATATCATCGCACATCACAATATTTCTGTCTTTAACATTACCAATTACCTCCTGGGCTTCGACTTTGTTACCGGAGAAACGTCTTTTATGAACGATCGCCAGCTCTCCACCGAGGTGTGCGGCGTATCTTGCGGCGGTTTTCATGTTGCCGACGTCCGGGGAAACCACCGTCAGTTTATCGATCTTTTTGTCCCAGAAATATTTGTTCAAAACCAGCTCGCCGGTCAGATGATCGACCGGAATGTCGAAGAATCCCTGAAGCTGATGCGCATGCAGGTCTATTGCCAAAACCCTGTTGGCGCCGGCGGTTGTTATGATGTTTGCGACGAGTTTGGCCGTGATGGGTACTCGCCCTTCGTCTTTTCTGTCCTGCCGTGCATAGCCGAAATACGGTATGACGGCGGTGATACGCATCGCACTGGCCCTTCGCAGACAATCCAGATAGATGAGCAGCTCCACAAGGTGTTCGTCTACGGGTTTGCATGTCGACTGCACGACAAAACAGTCTCTGCCGCGGACGTCGTCTTCGACCCTGATGACCTTTTCGCCGTCCGGGAACCTGTCGATCTTGGCCCCCCCGAGGGGAATACCCAGATACCTGCAAACTTCATTAGCCAATCCAATGTTGCTGCTGCCGGAAAATATCTTCAGGTTGTCATTCAGGAACATCTGCCTTAACCTTTCTGTCCAATTTCGTTTAAGTTATCCCGTGAAACGACAGTACCGGCGCTCACGTATGAGCCGTCTTTAAGTTTAAGCGGTGCGATAAGTATGGCGCCGGAACCGATGTGACAATTGTTGCCGATTTCCGTCATGTTTATTTGTTCGCCGTCGTAATTGGCGGTTATGGAGCCGGCCCCTATGTGTACGTACTCTCCGACTGTGGCATCGCCGATATAGCTGTGGTGTCGTGCTCGGACACCATCGGCCAAAGTCGAATTTTTCACTTCTGTATAAACACCCAGAACAACGTCGTTTTTGAGAATCGTGCCTTCCCGCAAGAATGCGAACGGTCCGATTCTGCATTCCCTGCCGATCTCGACCTCGCCGTGAATGTATGTGAACGGTTCGATGATGGTATCCTGCCCGATTTTTGCTCTGACGTCAATCCATGTGTTGTCCGGGTCGACTATTGTCACGCCGTTTTCCATGAGTCTTTGTTGAATCCGACGCTGCATAATCTTGCTTACTTCACTGAGTTGGGCCCTGCTGTTGATACTCATTGCCTCCTCGGACCGAACCGCCGTGACTGCCATGACCTTATGGCCTGTGGCGATAATGCCGGAGAGGGCGTCTGTCAGATAATATTCCTTTTTTACATTGTCGGGCTGAACCTTCTCCAAAGCCTCGAAGAGTATCCGGTTATTGAACAGGTAATAGCTCGGATTGACTTCCTTGACGGCCAACTGTTCCGGTGTACCGTCACTGTCTTCGACAATACCCCGGATATTTCCGTACCTGTCCCGGATAATCCGGCCGTAGCCGGTCGGGTCTTCGAGGATTGCCGTGGCCAAAGTTGCCGCCGATTGTCCGGCCTCATGTTGTTCTATCAGGATTTTTAATGTCTGAGCCCTGATTAAAGGCCCGTCACCGCAAAGTACGAGTGTTTGACCGCGGAAATCCTTCAAATGTTCCTTACAGCATGAAACTGCATGGGCGGTTCCCAACTGCTGTTCCTGCAAGACCCAGACAATATCTTTGGACTGGCAGAAGTAGTCTTTTACCTGGTCGGCTGAAAAGCCGATTACGACATATATCTTTGATACACCGACTTCTCGACAGGCGTCGAGAACGTATGCCAGCATGGGCCGGCCGCAGACCTCGTGCAGAACCTTCGCCATTTGCGTGTTCATTCGCTTGCTGACACCGGCCGCTAATATTATTGCTACTTTTTCAGTCATTGAATCTTATTCAAGTTTTATATTTTTTTAAATTCGTATCAACAAATCTACCCGGCCAGGACTCGAACCTGGAAAATGGGCACCAAAAGCCCATGTGTTACCGATTACACCACCGGGTAACGTAAAACAATGATTATTGATTATTTTCTAATGATTATTTGAAGAGAACATTTTCCCTCTTTAATAATCATTTATCGTTCATCAGTAATCATTTCAAATCTGTCACGGAGACCGTTTTGTCCCGGCCCGATTTGACCCTGTCGGAGGCTTGAGTCGACCACGCCGTGATACTGCCGACCCCAAGATAATGATTATTTTAAGAAGAAGTTTCCAATCTTTAATAATCATTTATCATTCATCAGTAATCATTTCAAATTAACCCCATGCGACAGAGCAAATTTCGAAACGTGGGAATATAGACGATTTTTATTGTCAAGTCAACAATTTTTCATAAAAAATGCATAGATGGGTATTAAAAAGGTTTGTTAGAGTTCGATTATATTTACATTCAGGCAATAAAAATAGTTGATTTAAAGGTGAAATTGGGAAAAGCCGTGCTCAGGTTTTCATTGAATCAAGCTCGATGAAAGCAATCGGTGTGAAGATAAAAACCGGCAGCCAGGCCCACAGTTCGGGCATCACCTTGTCGAAAATGACCTCTGCCGCGAGTATCTTGCAGACAAAAGTAGTTATAAAACAGGCCCCTGTGACGGCGAAACCGAACATTACGGCCGATTTCATCGATTTCGGGTCGCGGCAGACCAGTATCGGCAGACTTATCATAAGCATAACCAGATTTATAAGCGGATCGGTAATACGGAAATGTTTCTGGCTGGAAAGCTGGGCGAGGTCTTTCTCCGTTCCCTGCGCCGCCAGAGCGATTAGCTGCTGCAGGGATAACATGGTTTTGTATTCCGATTTGCTTCTAACGGAGATGTTTTTTGCAGTAATATTGCTTGTATAGACATCTATTGGCTGATCGCCTTTCGTTGAGTATTTTTCCCAAAGCCGACCGTTGGTCAGAACCCACCTGCCGATCTTGTCCGCGTCTTTTGCTTCATCTGCGTCTATCATTCCGGTCACCTCCCAAATACCGGGCTTGATTTTCTTCCGTAAAAGAATGGTAGGTTTGAACAACCTCGAGGTCTCGGTGTAGAATCTCTGTGAACAAATCAGTGAGCCTTTTTCATCGCTGAGAAACAGTACACCGTAGGTTTCCTGACCGGGGATGGCATCGTGGGTTCTGACAAGTTTGTCTGCGAGCCTTGGTATAATGACCTCCTGGTCGATTACCAGAACGCCTGTGAAAAGCAGTGAGAGAAAGACAATAGGTCCTATAATCCGCTTTAGGCTGATGCCGGAAGCCATAATGGCCACCAGTTCGTTCGAGCGAACCATCCTGCCGAAGGAAAAGGAGGCCGCAACCACGGTTATCATCCCTGCGAAGTCGCGAAAATAAAGTGAGCTGTTCAGAATGTAAAAGACAAAAATGTTTTTAATAACGGTCAGGGTACCGAGGTCGGAGTGCTCGGAAAACTCGTCAAGATTGACAAACATATCTGTGATTATACGCATACCGATCAGCACGCAGAAAGCGATGCCGTAACCGGTCAGAAAATTTTTAGCAACGTATCTGTCAAGTATCCTGGTCATTGGTGTTTTTTAACAATAAGCGGCTTTTTAGTTTTTCAGTAATATGTGATATAAAACTCCGGTCAGAGCAACCATAAAACCAAGCCCGGCCCACATCAAAGTAACACCGGAAATTATCTGTGCATCGATGTTCTCAGTCATTTGTTTACCACTCATTATGCACACGACAAGCACGACGGCGGGCAGGCAACTGGCGGCGAAGGCGCTGAGTAAATGTCCGCCCTTTTTAAATACACCCAAACCTATACCGATTAATATCATCGGGATGCAGCCTATCCCGAATACAAGCCTGGAGTGTATTTCGGCCTTTATCTGGGCCAGCGCTTTTTGCACCCTCCAGTCGAGCTTAAATTGCAGGTTGGCCAGAGTTTTACTCGGTTTGAAGTCCGACGGCTCGGAGGCCAGCTTATGAACTTTCAACGAGCCGCTTTCGGTTCTAAACTGGTTTGCAACAGCTTCTATTGAGTGAGGCGGAATCAGGCCGCGAATAATATAAAATGTTCTCAATTGATTTGTTCTTTCTTCTCTTGAGTTGGAAAGATCCATCGTTAATGTCGGGGAGAGTATATCTCCTTCGATATTAAGAGAAACCTCTTCGCATCTCAGTGTACGAAGAATCTGCCTGCTATCAGTATCATACTCGATGACGATGGCATCACCGGCCAGCTCTATCCGCCCGTCATCCCGTGCGATGCAGTAATTGACGGTGAATCTGACCGAGTTCGGCTCGCCAATCATTTCGTAGAAGTTTCTTTTCTCTTCGCCGCCGGACGCCTCGTTTATCCGGGCGTTAATATCACGTGCAACAAGCTCTATATACAGTTGCGTATAAGTCTCGTATGCCTGCTGTGCAATCGGGTCGAAGAGCATGGGATCGTTCTGGATGCTTCTCATTTCATGGATTTTTTTAAATTGAATCGAATCTCCCAGCAACGATCCGAACTCTATGGCCGATGTGAAGTATTCAGCGCTTCCCGTATCTTCGGTTCCTATCTGGTATGGTTTGATTGCCGATATTTGAACTTCGTTGAACCTGTCGTGCAGGTTGAAATTTACCTTTGCGGCTTCGGCGGTGACAATCCTTTGTATTTCAGCTTTTTTCATCTCTGCAATGATTACACCTGAAAGCGTGTCGTTTTGCATACTGACGTTATCGGCGTATATCAGATACCGCTGGTCCGGCGGCAGTGCGTAATACTTTTTTCGCTGGATATTGCGGAAAACTATTTGCTTTGCGTCCGCTTTGAGCGATTTTTCCGCGCGGTGCACAAAGACGGGCATCACATAGAAGCTCAGGAACAGATTTGCAATTGTCACTATTACTGCCAGTGCCAGACCAGGATAGACGAGGGTCAGCAGACCTATTCCGCTGGCTCGGCAGGCATCGATCTCGTTGTCACTTGCGAATCGTCCATAAACCAGGGCCCCTGCGAACAGTGCCGCCATAGGCAGCACAAACGTCAGTGTTATCGGGAGAAAGTAGCCCATCAGGCTGATTACCTGCCGCGGGCCGGCGCCGAATTCCTGGATGGGCTGGAGAATGCTGCCCAGACTGAGGATGAACGTCAGTGCTACCGCCGCAAGCACGAAAACTCGCAGCAGCTCCTTAAAAATATATCTGTGCAGGATGAATACCATTTTCTAAATAGATTTTCGTATTTATTTATCGATACCGATAATTAATTATCAGCAGCCGTGAATAATTTGCAACAGAATTTTATCTTCGTCATTTGCCAGGCATTTTTCAGTTAAATGTACGGATTATGGTTCGTTAGTATCAGATTAAACTAAACAGGCCTGATAGTGACAGAAACAATAGGGACCGCGATATGTTGTTCGCGGTCCTGTTTTTTCGACTTTAAATATGACCCGGATTAATCCGGTTCTTGACTTACGGTATGTTGAAAGGATCAACATCTTTGATTCTGTCGGCGTAAATCTGATACGGGTATTGCTTCAGCAGCGCTTCTTTGTGTTTTTCCAATGAATCGTTTAGCTGCTCGCTTATCATCCTGTTTTTAACGGATGCTTCCATTTGTTCTGTGTACTCTTTTTCTTTTCCCGGGATTTTTTCCAGTATTTTAACTACACGCCATTTGATTTCCTGGCCGTTGAATCCTTTTATCGGTCCGACTATGTCGTTTGGTTCGGCCGCCCACAGTTCTTCCCAGAACTGTCCTTCCTGAGATGGATTCGTGGCCATATTTGCCCTGCCCTCTTTATTCAATGCGTATTGCTGCCTGACTGATTCGAAATCCTTACCTTCTTTCAGTGCGGCCTTTACCTTGTTGGCCGTCTCGAGGTCCTGGCACCAGAGGAATTCGATTTTAATGCTGTCATTTACTCCGAAGGCCATTTTGTTTTTGTTGAAGTAATCGATTATCTGTGTGCTTGTCGGTGTTGGAATCTCGTCCATTATTATACGTCTTACTTCGTTCATCAGGACCCTGTCCTCGTAATCCTTTACCATTTTGTGCAAATCCTCGTCCTTGTCGAGCCCCTTCGATGTAGCCTCTTTGACATAAAGTGGCAGCCGCAACGCCACATCCAGCAACTGCTCGACTGCCTTTGGTGTGTCCAGCTTCGGACGGCTCGGAGGAGAATAGTTACACAGTGTCTCGAGCCAGTCTTTAATCGTTATTTTTCCACCGTCGTATGTCGCCAGCACAATATTCTGTTCATCCGGCGTCAATTCTTCGGTTATCTGGGTCTTATAAACAAATTGCATCGGCCGAGGCTTTACCGGGTGATTAAGGAGCCTGTCATTCAGCTCGATGGCTTTTTGAAAATTTTCTGTGAGTTTCTTGACGTTGGCGTTTTGATATATCTGGTTATAGTATTCGCCTATTATTTTATTGGCTTGGGCCCTTTGGAGCGATGCCTTCACACGTGCCGGGTCCAGATTTGGGTCGGCTTTAAGTTTTTCCTGTATTTCTTCGTCGGTGACATTTAATTTCGGCTGTACGTATTGCTGCAGCAGCATGTTTGCAAGTCTTTTGTCTCTGTAGTTTTGAACCGGCGAGCTGACGGTTTCATGTTCAGCATAACCTTTTGCGCGTGCATCAATAATCATAGCTTTATCCGCCAGCATTTGTAGAAGAACGGTTTCGGCGTTGATTGGCTTCGTGTGATCACTGAGACTGTTGTAATTGTAAGGGTGGAGCTGTTGCAAAACTTGTTGATCGAGCTCATCCTTGTTGATGACATAGTCACCGATTTTAGCAACGATATTAGGATCAGCCGGGGCTTCGACGGCGGGCTTTTTTGCCTCTGTCGGCTGTTCTTTTGGTTTCTGTTCCAAAGCCATAGGTTTTTCCGCAGGCTTTTGCATTTCGGTAACGAGTTTTTCAGCCGGCTTTTCTTCCGGTTTCTGTTCCATCGCAGCGGCCGGTTCTGCCGGTTGTTCGGCCGTAACGATTGTTGCGCTCGGCTCAGATTTCATCATGCTGCAGGAACACGAAAAAACTATCGAAAGAATTGCGAGTGACAACAATGTTTTAGATACAAGTGATTTCATGGTAATTACCCTCATTAGTTAAATTGATTTTGTTGTTCTTGTTACTGCTTGATTCTGTAATCACTATTGCCCGATAGTAACAAATCCGAAAATTAAATTTGAATTTATCATTTTAATCTCTGCAACTGAAATTTGCGAGACAAAATTTCTATTTTTTTGTACTTATGGGTATGCCGAGTAGTATCGGGCGATTTATTTTATATTTGCGTTAAAAATCGGTTGTAATTAGAATGATTTTTCGAGAAAAAAATATATAGTTTTTTGAGGTGATCATATTTATAGCGGCATTTTGTATAGCATTTCTATATTGAATTATGGTTGTGCTGTTTTGGATGATGGATTTTATGTATATAATCAGATTCGGGAGCGATAAATGTTTATGAACACAGTAGATACGCGAAAAAACCGCAGGTGCCGGAATTTCATATATATTTGCCTGCCCGTAATATTATGCTCTTACGGGCTTTGTCATGCGGACAGGATTGTCCTGAAAGAAGGCCAGGTTTTAACGGGCACAATTCTGGCCGAAAAGCCGTCCCAGATATATCTTGATATCGGGATAACGGTCCTTACCATTCAGAAGGACAAGATACTCGAATACGAATATACCGGAACCAATGAAATGCAGGGCATAGGTACGGATGTAGGGGAGGCCGCGGCAGAATCATCCACTTCCGAACAGATGCAAAGTAAACCCGGCCAGTTATACAAAACCGCCAACCTTAAGAAAACGACCATAGAAAAATGTGTGGATGCCGTTTCCGAGGCGGTTGTGATGGTCTCAAGCCCGACGGGGACGGGTTCGGGGTTTTTCATCAGCGAAGAGGGCTACCTTATTACAAACTATCATGTGATAGAAAAAGAGACGAAGATCGAGATTACAGTGTTCCAGAAGGCGAAAAACGGTTTCGAAAGAAAGAAATTCAAAAAGGTGAGAATCGTTGCCCTCAATCCCCAGATCGACCTTGCTCTGCTCAAAGTCGAGGATGTGGTGGATGACAATATTAAGTTCGTTTATCTGGGTGATATCGATGATATCAGGGTAGGGGAGGCGGTCTTTGCGATAGGCAATCCGCTCGGCCTGGAACGAACCGTTACAAACGGCGTTATCAGTACTAAAAACAGGGCTTTCGAGGGGCTTATTTACATCCAGACCAATGCCGATATCAATCCCGGCAATTCAGGCGGCCCGCTGTTTAATCTGGCGGGAGAGGTCATTGGCGTCACCAATATGGGCTATATTTTTTTCGGCGGACTCGGTTTTGCCATACCGGTCGACTATGTAAAGCATTTTGTTGAGAACCGTGACGCATTCGCTTACGACAAGGATAATCCCAATACCGGCTACAAGTACGTGCAGCCGGACCGAAGGCGAAATAAGTCAAAGCCGGAATTCCTCGAAAAACAGCAATAAGCGATGTTCAAAGTGTGACTGCTGTTGAAGGCTATACTTATCAATAAATCAACGAAAGGTGTTAAAATGAAATTTTCTGTAAAAACCACTCGTGAGACATTTCGTACTACTATGTTTCCGCCTGCTATTCTCAGTGTAGGTGCCGTTGCTTTCATTATCATGTTGCTGTGCCTG
>CAZKYP010000048.1:0-19398 GCA_964556885.1 uncultured Pirellulales bacterium
CGGAAGCGGACGACCGTACATTGCGTGCGATGGAACGAAAGATCAAAAAAATTATACCCGATGCTATGCTCGGACGGGCCGGGCAATGGCTGACGATTTAACTAAAGATTCGGACGACTCAAAACACTGAGTATAAAGGAAAGGGATCATTGTGTTAAAATGGCTTGAACCGATATTGCCTTATATCCAGAATATCATGCTGGCGCTGCTGTTGCTGCTCCTTGCATATATATTGACCATTCCACTCCGTCGCCGGTATGGTCTTACTGACGGCATCAAGCCGGGGCAGCGATCCGGCCGGCATTTTGTCGGAGTGTTGTTGAATTACGTGGCGTTCCCAACCCTGGTACTGGTACTGTCTTTTCCGCTTATCTACTTGTTACATCATATCAGAGGGCCGCAGGTCGGACCTCCATACGAACAAGCCTGGTTGTCATTCTGGGCCATTTATGCCCTGGTGAGGCTTGCCGAAGGATTGTTGGTCGAAACGTTCGTGCAGTTGGGACGGGCCTGTCCGCTCAGTCGGTTGACCCGTGGTCTGCTGCGCCTGGCGATTATGCTGGGCGTTGCCTTTATGCTTATCAGGTACCAACTGGAATTCAAAATCGGCGTACTGCTGACTTCAACGGCAATTGTAACCGGTGTCATCGGCTTTGCGATGCAAGGTGTGCTGGGCAATCTGCTGGCCGGCATGTCCCTGCACGCCTGCCGTTCTATGTCGGTGGGTGACTGGATTGAAGTTGACGGAACAATCGGTCAGGTGATTCTGGTTAACTGGCGTGAGACTCGACTGCGCACTACCGGAGACCATGTTGTAATTGTCCCCAACGGCAAGCTCGCAGACTATACCATCCGCAATTTCTCCTCACCCACGAGCCTTCGTCGGCACCATGTGCCGGTGGCAGCCAGCTATGGAGATGCACCTGGCGACGTCATCGCCGCATTGATTGAGGCCGCACAAAGCGTGCCTATGGTCGAGAAACATCCGGCACCGGACGCCTACGTGACCGGGTTCAAGGATTTCTGCATCGAATATGTGCTGCGTTTCTGGTCGAAGCAGTACGAACAGTGCGTACCGATCGAGGGTCATGTCATGCGAATGATCTGGTACAAGTTTAACCGCCGCGGCATCGAGATTCCGTTCCCCATGAGCGGGCGACTTCTCGGCAACTTCATGGAAGCGGTTCATGCTCAGCAATTTGAAAAACCGCTGGCCTCGGAGATTGAACGCATTGTAGACGATTTGCTCCGCAGTGACTTCGGGCGAAAGCTAATGGCCGATTCCGAGGGCATCTGCATGCTCAGCCGCGACGAGCTGAAAGCGGTTGCCAGGAACGTCAAGCGTACCCGTTTTACGCGAGGTGAAACTTTAATGCACCAAAACGATGATGGAGAATCGTTTTACGTCCTGGTTCAGGGAAAAATACACGGCAGCATTGCGAATTCCGATACCGCCCGCAATGTCGAATTCGAACTCCAGTCCGGAGCGGTCTTCGGTGAGATGAGCTTGTTGACCGGTCTGCCGAGGAGTGCGACAATGACGGCGACTACGGATTGCGAATTGCTTGAATTCGATCGGAATGCCTTCACGTGCCTGCTGTCGGTCCGGGAAGAGATTCCGAAAGTGCTGTCGGATTTGGCGGCGGCCCGTGCGGCACAGAATGCTGAAGCGATGGAAAAGCTGCGCGCCGCCGGTGTGGTACAGCAGGAACTTGCAAGCGATGGTATTCTTCGTCGCCTCAAACGCATCCTGGGCGAATGGCGTGCGAGACGTACAAGGTAGACAGTCGGTGTGTATTAGCATTTTATCAAGAATCAGACGGACAAGTAAAAGAGGTGCGTTATGGCGTTACAAGAAAGGCTTTTCTCAGTCGGATTGCTTTGTATCGTATCGGTCGTGATGTTGTTGACGATGAGTACTCACGGTGCAGGCGCCGTGGAAGTTCCCGACCCAAGCATTATGCTGCCGCTAGTGCCCACAGCGGCCCAGGCAGGCGCCCCACCGTGTATTAAGCCGGGTACGCGGCTGACTTACTTCGGGATGACCGCCAGTATCCCGGGCGAGTACAAGCAACTGGTGCAGGACGAAAATGGACAGTGGGTGGACAAAAACACCGGAAAGCGCTACAGCGAACAGGACATTCCGTCCAGCGCCAGTGCGGCATACAATATTGTACAGGTCGGTTATGTGGGAGGCGGAATTGCACAATTATCCACCAAGCTCTATACACTCGACACCAGTACCAACAAGTGCATGTTTGCGGTGAGCGGCGGGCTGGTCGGACATGCCGGCTGCGCCGCGGACTACTGGATCCATCCCGACGTGCTCGGGCAGGTGCAGGAGGTGAACACGCAGGGCGTGCGAATCCTGCGAATGCCATACACGGTTGGCGGGAAGATTTACAAGGCGATCCGCTTTCAAAGTGAAGATACTGCCGGCTATAATGCGCGGGTATATGACCTGGAGACGGGTCTGTTGATTTACTACGGGTCGCGGGCACAGGGTGCGTCGGTCTACACCCCGCCTATCGGCGGCACAGGTACGGCGGGCGTCGGGCAGGGCAGTACACAGTTGGTCTCCGGATGGATCGTGGAGGTGAAGGATATCGACGTGCCATGGAAGGACGCAGCGACGCCGCAATGGATCGGCCGGTTCAGGCAACTGTCGTATACGGGAGTGCAAACGTCGGTGGTGGCCGCGGCGGGAACGAGACTGGATCGGACGATGACGGCAACACTCACACCAAAGGCCCGGGGGCTCGGATGGGTGCGATTCACTAACCACTTTGTCATCGAGTCCTTTCAGGGTATGCCCCCTGAACAGGCCCTGCAGGAAGGGGCCTGCGGCAGCGCGACCATCGGGGGTTTATGGATTTCCCCGGAGGCGCTGACCAACCTGCGTCCGCGGCAGGTCATCGAGAGCAACGAACTTGTGGGAACAACCATTACTGTCGGCGAAACAGGACAGGATTATGTGACACTCAGTGAAACCGGTCCACTGCACAGGATCGACTGCACCTACGATGTAAGAACCGGCATGCTGTCGGCAATGACACTCACCCAGCAGATCGGACTGGCGAGGATCACACACAGCATCCGACTGGCAAACCAGCAGTAGAAGAATCCGTGGAATTCCAGCAGTGTCTTGCTCAATACGCACCAGAGCAGTTACTCGATGAAAAGTAAAATTTCATGCATGGATATGACAGGCAGAGTAAAAGCACATCGCCTTGCAGGACAGTGTAAAACTGCAACACTTCGGTGAAATCTCAGTGAGATTGCTCCCTTTTTGTGTCGATATAAAAATGGATTGACGATATATATATCATGGATTAAACTGTCACGCGGTATCGGTGATACAAAGACGAAAGGAAGCATTTATGTCATCAAACGAAAAGGATTTATCCAACGGATCCCGCAAACGCGTACCCGCCGCCGGTCTGCGAACCGGCTCGCGTGTAGAGGACATCAAGCAGTCGTTCCTTGACAATCTGTTCTGCGGCATAGGCCGCACCCCCAGGGCCGCCACTCTTAACGACCTTTACACGGCCCTTGCGTTGACCGTTCGCGACCGCGTGCTCAAGCAGGGAGTCCAGACACTCGAAGCCTATACCGAGCAGGACGCTCGTGTCGTTTCTTATCTCTCGGCAGAGTTCCTCCCTGGTCCGCACCTGGCCAACAACCTGCTCAATTTGGGTATCATGGACCAGACCCGCCAGGCGATGACAGAGCTTGGTCTGAAGCTGGACGAACTATTCGAGCAGGAAGAAGAGCCCGGGCTCGGTAATGGGGGCCTCGGCCGCCTTGCGTCATGCTATCTGGATTCGCTCGCCTCGGTCGAGATACCGGCAATCGGATACGGTATTCGCTACGAGTTCGGCATCTTCGACCAGGAAATCCGCGACGGCTGGCAGGTCGAGATCACCGATAAATGGCTTCGTTACGGCAATCCATGGGAAATTATGCGGCCGGAGCTGACCTATTATGTCCCCTTCGGCGGACACACCAAAAACTGGACCGATAACCTCGGTTATTGGCATGTACGCTGGGAGCCGGAAACCGTCGTCAAGGGCGTGGCTTACGATACGCCTATCCTGGGCTACCGTGTCGGTACCTGCAACCGGCTTCGTTTGTGGAAGGCCGAGGCCGTGGAATCCTTTGATTTTTCCGCGTTCAACCACGGCGACTACTATCGCGCCGTAGAAGACAAGATGGTTTCTGAAAACATAACCAAGGTCCTGTATCCGAACAGCGAACATTGCAAGGGCAAGGTACTGCGTCTACAACAGCAGTTTTTCTTTGCCTCCTGCTCGCTGCAGGATATGATACGCGTGCACCTTTCGCTAAACCGGCCGCTTGAGAAATTTCACGAATACTGGGCCGTTCAACTCAATGATACACACCCCGCCATTGCAGTCGCGGAATTAATGCGCCTGTTAGTCGACAAACACCTGATAGACTGGGAAACCGCATGGGATGTGACGAGAAATACTTTCGCCTACACAAATCATACACTTATGCCCGAAGCGATGGAAACGTGGCCGGTATGTATGTTCGAAGAGAAATTGCCGCGCCACCTTCAGATTATCTATGCCCTCAACCATCAGTTCCTTGAAGAAGTACGCGCTCGTTTCGGCAATGACGAGCAGCGCGTGCGCCGCATGTCACTCATCGACGAAACGGGCGAGCGGTCGGTTCGTATGATGAACCTTGCCACGATCGGCAGCCACAGCGTCAACGGGGTGGCAGAACTGCATTCCAACCTTTTGAAACAGTATGTGATGCGCGATTTCGCCGAGATGTGGCCGAACAAATTCTGCAACGTTACCAACGGCGTCACGCCGCGGCGTTTCGTTGCGGTCAGCAATCCGCCGTTTGCACATCTGCTCAACGAGAAAATCGGCGAGGACTGGCTCCACAATCTCGACCGGCTCCGTAAGCTCGAGGAGTTCGCAGACGACGCAGAATTCCAGCAGAAATGGCGCAAAGTAAAATACGACGCCAAATGCAGGCTTGCCAAACTCATCAAACAGCGGATTAATATAACCGTCAACCCGGAAACGCTGTTCGACATACAGGCCAAGCGCATCCACGAGTACAAACGTCAACACCTCAATGTATTCCACATCCTCACGCTCTACCTGCGTTTGAAACGTGATCCACATGCCGATACAGCAAACAGAACGTTCATCTTCGGCGGCAAAGCAGCGCCGAGCTATTTCATGGCCAAGCTCATCATCAAGCTGATAAACTCCGTGGCCAACCTCGTCAACAACGATCCGGCCGTGTCCGACCGATTGAAGGTCGTATTCTTCCCGGACTACAACGTCAAGAACGCCCAGCCCATCTATCCGGCCGCTGATCTTTCCGAACAGATTTCAACGGCGGGCAAGGAGGCCTCCGGTACCGGCAATATGAAATTCTCCCTGAACGGGGCCCTGACCATAGGCACACTGGACGGCGCAAATATCGAGATTCGCGAACAGGTCGGCCCAGACAATTTCTTTTTGTTCGGACTAACAGCAGAACAGGCCCGGGAGCTCATGGCCCGCGGCTATCGTCCACGTGACATCTACGAACAGAATGCGGCCCTGCGAGAGGTGCTGGATTTCATCGCTTCCGGCAAACTGGCCGGCGGCGATAAGTACCTGTTTGGCCCGCTCCTGGACTATCTGCTCGAAAGCGACCCGTTTCTGGTGCTGGCAGATTATCAGTCATACATCGACTGTCAGAAGCAGGTCGATATGCTCTGGCGCAATCCGCAGGAATGGACGAGAAAATCCATCATCAACGTCGCACACATGGGCAGGTTCTCATCCGACCGATCCATTCGGGATTACTGCCGGAATGTATGGAAGGTCGAACCGATGCACGTAAAAATGGAAGCAATCGAGCCATACGGCGATATCGGCTAACACACCCAATAATACAAACCAACCAAAGGCCATATTAAAAAGAGTCTATGCCGAACCAATCGACATAGACCCCGAATTGATACCAATCAATTTATATCGAACCTATGGCTCAGGCCGATAAAGACGAATATCGTCGATGAACACGTGTCCTGCACCGCCGCCAACCTGCGGAGCTTCTTTGTTACCCAAGCCGATAGATATAGTGCCGACACCGGCAAGATTCACACCTTTATCGGTAAACGTTTGTAGCGGGATATCCCATCGGACCCATTCAGTCGCCAACGCAGCAGTCGAATCATCATTAGTCACTACCGCATTACTGTTGAGAGCAACGAACATCGGCTCGGCGGCATTGGCGGCATCGCCATAATAAAACAGTGTAAGCTCAGTAACACCATTCACGGTCCAGTCGGCATTTATAGTTTTCGTTACCTCAGATTTCCCGGGAGTATTGTCGTAGAACAACGGCATCGACTGCAGGTCACTGTGAACAATCCCGACTTCCATATAATGCTCGCCAGTGACAAAGTCAGGGTCTGGATAACCCGCCGTAGCGCCGTTAGTCGCATCACCGAATCCGTCTATCCACGTATTCCATATTTCGTTCGGCGGATAGTCGTTATAGTCCTCAAAATCATCCACGACAACGGGATAATTCAACACCGTAAAGCTCCAGATTTCGCCTTTCCACGGACTATCCGAATTCAGGTCATTGACTTCATCGATCCGCCAGTAATACGTCAGGCCGTACTCCAGATTACCGGGAGGGTCAAAAGTCAGCTCAGTCAGGTTTTCACTTAGAAGAACACCCCGCGGATCATCTAAACTCGCTTCATTGACATCCTCAAAATTAGTTCCCAGATACACATTTCGCTTGTCGGAATAGTCTCCGGGCCTCCAGCTTAAAACCACGTCCGGAGGCACCTCTACAGCTCCTTCAACAGGACCCGGCCAATACGCGATATACGGATTAACCTCAACACCATCCATTACAGCTAAAACCTCTCGCTGATTCAATGTTCGATTGTAAATACGAACATCGCTCAGCCAACCATGCCACCGCTCATGGTAATCGGTGCTCACAAAAGCATCGCCGCCCATATAGAAAGGATTTTCGTCCATGGTATTTGTGACGGGAGCGGTGTCCGCAATAATGCCGTCACGATAATAAGTCACAACCGGGCCGTCTTTTACCACAACCTGATGAATCCATACATCAGCCGCTAAATCTTCAATGTCTATCGTCCCGACATCGTTTTCACCTGCGGGACCGCCACCCCGGTGGTAATATTCGAATTCCGACGGCGTGAATTTTATGAATTGGAGCGGATCCTGAGTACCGCCGAAGCGATTGCCCAGTATCACATCGTATCGGTCCGCCGCCTGGTCAGCGTGCTGTTTGACCCAGAAAGCCCAGGTAAAATCGTTCTCCAACGTCATAGGCGGAATGCGACCGGCGTCGACGTATGCACCGCCGGTGTCGTTTCCGTTGAAACTCAGGACAACGCCGCGTTCCGGGTCATTGACCCAAACCGAACCATCCGGTCCCATACCGGCATCAAGATTGTAGATTGTGCCGTGGTTTTCACTACCCGAGGAATCATAAGCAACATCTCCGGAACCATCATTTAATTTCCACCACCTGAGAAGATTTGGATCGGCGCTTTGAGCCGCACTGGTTCCTGCAAGAACCAGTAAAAAGAAAAAACAAATGATGAAGATTAGCTTTCTGCACATAGTACGCCTCCTTTAAATTGTGTTAGATTGATAGTTTGATTGTGATTTTCATTTCTATCGTAGAACGTATGTGTACATAGAAATATGATATGTCGGCCTTGAACAACCTCCTTTCCAATGTGATGAGCCCTTAATTTGAAAGGTAAAATCTTCAACTCTATACTTACAATCACAGTTGTATAATCTGTAAATGTCGTTTTAGCCCGTTTAAGGCATTATTTGCAAATATGAAAGTTTTCGACTTCTTAAACGACTGTTCACGGATGCTTGTCTCTGGTTGACTCAAATTCCCTAAACTAATAATAGCAAAAATCAAGGTATGAAATCAAGAAATAAAAAATTACCAGGAACTCCTTGACAGGCACAAATACACCGGCTGGTTATACTTTCATGCCTGAAATGGACGCATCAAACACAATCGACCCGTCAACAACGCCCTGAACCAGCGTAGTAACGTGAGAAGTTTGAGTCCTGCGTTTGTATTTTGTGATATGACCAAGCAGGTATAATCTTTTACCTGGCTCAACGGTAGCACGAAATCTCGCTTCATTTATACCGGCAAAGCCGATAAAACCTCCCTCTTCATAAACCTGTTTGACGAAAAAGCTTGTTAGCTGCGCTCCGGCCTCAACCATTATCACACCGGGCATCAGGGGCCTGCCGGGAATATGACCTCGTATCCAGAATTCATTTTCCGTAACGTCTTTATAACCCAGGATAAGGTATTTAGCTTTATCGTACCACAGAATGCCGTCAAGTTGCTGCATCTCGAAATTCTGCGGATTCACCTTACAAATGGCTTGTCTATCGAAAACAGGTTCCGCATCAAGGTCTAAAACCGATAAATCGAACAATAAAGGTGGAGGCATCGCTATCCCCGGAAAAAACATGGACTTTGGTATTGGATATGGCGCATGCTTTTACACAATACGACAATACAAACCATACATCGCGTTATAACATAACGCTAACAGTACACTAACAAACAAAGCTGCTGAAATTATATGGTCGTTGGATTAATCGGTGGATCTAATTTCAAGAACTCGATTTCTCACAAGCTGGGCAGCCTGTTTAATCTTCTGCATTTGCTTGCGGACCCTTGTCCCGGCTGCTTTGTTCCCGCCCTGCGCCTTATTGATATCAGCTTCAATCTCAGCGACCAGCACTTTAAGATCTTCATATTCTTGCATCAAAGTAACCTCCACATTGTGCAAAAGGATTTCTAAAAGTAGAGCTAAAATCGATAGAAACTTAACAATGTAAAACCACTTTGTCAAAGAAAAATGCCATTTTATGCAAAAAAAACAATACTTTTATATTTTTACATATTCAGTTTTTTTACCAATTCCGCGATTCTTTTTCCCCGACGAGCACACTGCTGCTGGACCCGACGGTCCGGCTTACTAATCGAAACCGGTCCATAATGGTCGCCCTCAGGATCGCCCTGGACAATACAGCCGGCAATCAGCATGGCTTCCAATATCCCGATAATCGTCGTTTCATTGCCTCCGCCTATATTTGCGGCACTGGAAAAAGCGGCCCCAACCGTGCCGTCAAGGGCCCCATGCCTGCTTACCAACTCGTCAATCAGTTGTTTTATAGGACCTGCCATCTGGCCGTAATATGTCGGTGAGCCGATAGCGATTGCATCATAACCGGGCAAATCTTCAGCATTTACATCCTCAACCGATTTACATTCGGTCCCCAAACCTGCATCGTTCATAGCCTTGGCAATTATCTCCGCCATCTCTTTCGTATTACCGCTTCTTGAATAATAAATTACAATTCCTTTGGCCATTTTTTTACCTTTCCATATCATTCCATTGTTACAAAAATACCGGCTTTTATTAATATTCTCATTCTAAATTGATTGAAAAGCAAGTTTTTACATCTTCCTTAAAAATAAAAAACACCTTGCAGGACATATTAACATTGTTAATCGCTATCTGCTTTTTTTCGCCAGGCTAAATTAATGACGCAGGTAGGACAGTTTATCCGGCAGGGGAATGTTATTGCCGAAGCTGTCTTCGCCGTAGCCGGATTCGGCCAGTGCTTCTATATCTTCCAAAACTCGTTTATCGCCGATAAAAGTTACCTTAAGCTTGGTAGTTATATCGATTTTGCCCAATGCTAAAAGCTGGGCGACCTGGTCGGTAACTTTTTCCAAAAGCGTCCCTTCCTGTCGGGCAGGCTCGCCCGGCAGTTGCAAAGGCTGCTCATATATGATTACCTTGCTTCGTTCGGCCAATACCAATAAAACATCTCTTATGATAATATTGATATCTTTTCCGACCGCCCATTCAGGTACGAGTTTCAGTTGTACGATTTCAGCCGCTAACTGCTTGCGTTTTTGTGCGTTTATCTTCTCGTTTGCACGGAAAAGCTCCAGCGGAGAGCCGGCGTCATAAACCTCGTCTTCCATTTCCATTTTAACCTCGCTTCCATAATGCAGAACCAGCCTGGAAATGAGCGTCGACGGGCGAACATGGAAACCGCGATACGGAGGCACAGGTACATCGACCCGGCCGACCTCCGCATAACGCTTGAGCATTTCATGACAAAGATGCTCGGCACAACCTATATAAATACTTATATGAGTGACCGAGTACTTCATTAAAACATCCAGCAGCACCTCAGCCTCAACCATAGGTTTCTGTCGCGTTGGCGAATCACACGGCGGCCTGGTTACGTGCCGTTCATAATGATGAACGAACAGCGTTGCTGTTTTAAGCAGATGAAAAACAACGCTGATATGCCCCCTCAGGATCGGCAGATCGGTATCAAAACGCTCGGCCTCAGTGCCTGAGACATACGTATCGTACAACGATTGCAAATTATGAAATCGCAGCTCCAGCGTTCTCAATTTCTCTTCGCTGACCGAATCCGATACGTAAGAAGCATATTCTTCCGGCCTGGCACGGCTGGCGGCCCTTACACTTTTGCTTTGTACAGCCAGATTCAGGAAGGCCGTTGTCAGCAGAGTAACCGTCTCCGATACCGTTTCAGTTCTGCGAGTCTCACAATCGCGCGGCAATCGGCCCCGGGGAAGATCTTCGGTATAAGACTTCTCCCGCAACCTGCTCGTTGGAATCGGCAAACCAAGCTCTGCGGCCTTAACGATTATCCGGTTCGCAGCCTTCAACAAAATACCTACGGTAAAATCGAGAGTCTCCTCCGTTGCCGCAAGAAAATCATCCTCGATAGGCAAAAGGCAATAGGCGGGCAATGAATGCCGAATATGGAGCAGCTCGTAGCCTACATCGGAAAAATGTTTAATCGATGCAATTATGGACCTGAAAGGACACCATTGGCAATTTTTACCAGCACCGTATGCATCAAGAAGCTCCTCAATCTGTGCAGATTGCGACAGCAGCTCGCCCAGCATAGGTCGAATTTTGACTTCATCTTTCGAGCGGCACTGCGTTAAATGCATAGCAAGGCCGAGCAGTGTCTGCGCACGCTTTGCAATGAGCTTCTGAAAATCTTCAAGATTCACTGTTTCCAAGGTTATATTGTCCTCGTTAGTTATCTTTTTCCAAAGGAACTATATCCGGCTCACCAAATCCACCCGGCAGCTTAAAATCAAAAACCTTTTCATCTATTCCTTTGTTGACCTCCGGCCTGAGCAGTTTAATCTCGTAAACATCACCATAAGGAGGTTCCGGCTCGGTTGTGACCGCGTATATTTTTACCGGCAGCCCCAGTTTTTTATCTATCCAAAAATCTATCGATATATAGTCATCTTTATACATCGAATTCGGCTTAACTTTCAAGTGTACTTGAGTAAAATCCGCCGCCTCAGGCTTTTTCTGCTCCACAAGCTCGATATCGAACTGCTCTTTAAGGTTTTCAATCCTGCCGAAACCAAGTATCGGCAAATTCCTGCCGGCCAGATCGAAAACATCCTCCGTAGAATTACTGTCGTTCGGCTCTGCAATCTGGTAATATTTCGCCTGCGACATCTCGTAGTCCAGATGCACAAGCCAAATGCCCTCAAATTTGTGCCTGGAATCGGGAATTCGCTCACCGTCGATAACAATATATTGTTCGACGTATTTTTGCTCCGCTTCATCCTCCTGCTTAAGGGTATTGAAATTGATTCTCATGGCGGATTTCCGGCCGGACTTCGAGTAATACAAGACACCTTTTCTCAGAGCCTCCGATTCCGGTAATTTCTGGATATATTTATATTCGATCTGGCACTGGAACGACTTAAGCTCCGAAGCCTTCTTGTCCAACTGCTCCAGGACCTCATCGACCGGACTCTTGGGCTGGGTGTTTGAACCTTCCGCACACTCGGAGGCGCAACCGATACATGCTGTTGATAACAACACGAAGATTAACCTGGCTATTGTCATGTTACTCATTGGTCTGTCTTCCCTTTTCTTATGTTATATCTGCCGTTTTTGTTCTTTATAATCTCAAGTATCTCTGATATGTTTTCTATACAAAAATTTGCATGTTCGGTAAATTCTCCTGCCTTGACGTTATTGGTCAGAAGTACCGCGACCGCACCTGCGGCCTTTGCACAAAGCAAATCGAAAAGGTAATCACCCACCAAAAGCGTCCGGGCCGGTTCAACTGAGAACCGTCGACACAATTCCAGCACCCCGAAGGCATCCGGCTTGACCGGCCCGTCTTCACGGCCGACGACGGCGTCGAACCTGAGCCGATGCCTGCGAGCAATAGCAAAGGCGTTGCTTTTCTTGTTGCGGGTCAATACCCCGATACGGATTCCGGATTCGCGAAGCTGTACAAGTGTTTCCATCGCGCCCGGATTAAGTTTCGATTCTCGCAGCGCTTTTTGCTCGTGATAGTCAAGTATCTCTTCGGCTTTCTGCCGTTGCCGCGGCGTCATCTTTTCCATCGATTCCAGAATCGGGCCGGAATCCCTGGCCAATCCGATTTCTTCGCGTATTGTGTCAAAATCGAAATATGGTTGTGTTATCGTACCATCTAAATCAAATATAACTGCCTTGATCAGCATAATATTTATATCGGATCCGTTGTTTAACATTTTTAAAGAAAGCAGGATACCATATCCCCGTACAGAAATGAAATATATCCGCTTTTGTTTTCCGGAATTTTTACCTTCACGGAAACGACAAACAGCATTCAGTTAAAACTATGTAACTTCTATCTATGTTGATTTTTTACGGAGCAACTCAATAAAATACCGGCCGGCCTGGCCGAAAATCTTGCCTTTGCGGACAATAATACCAGTCGGCCTGAAAAACTTCTCATTGGAAAATTCTATAGCTTTTATCGTTCCGACTCCGACTTCCTGAAGCACCGCCGTCTGAGGCAATACGCTTACACCTGAATTTATCTCCACCGCCCTTTTAACTGTCTCGATGTTGTCGAATTCCATTACGGGACGAACAACAATATTATAGCGTTCCAGAATATTATCAATCCATGCCCGCGTTGGCACACCTTTCTCGAATGCAATGAACCTCTCGAACTGTAATTTGTGAATATCAATCTGTTGCTCATAAGACAATGGATTTTTCGTGCTGCAGACCAAAACAAGTGGCTCGTTCTCAAAATCATATACATCAAGTCTTTTGTCTCTTTTCGGAACTGCTACCATGCCTATATCCACTTCACCGCTTAAAACCTGCTCGTAAATCCGTCCGGCAGCCGAATATTCGACATGAACATTTACATCAGGGTAACTAACCATAAATTTCTTCACATAATCAGGTAAAGTATGCATGCCGATACTAAAAATCGCCGCTACATTGATCCTGCTTACAATTGTCTTCTCCAGTGATTTCAGCTCATTTTGTAATTGTTCGTATCTGTCCATTATGTCTTTGGAAGCCTGATAAACCAACCGTCCCGCCTTTGTGAGCTGTATTGGACGTTTCTTACGGTTAATCAACTGGCATTTATTGGCAAGCTCCAACTGAGCAAGCTGCTGTGAAACCGCCGACTGGCTTAGAAAATGTTTTTCAGCAGTCCTCGAAAAGCTTTGCAAGTCTGCCAAATCACAAAATACTCTCAACATTTCTATCTGCATTATAAGTACACCTTATATTTTATATTAATTATATAAAATTGATATTTGAAGATATATCTATTATATTATCATATTTACTAATCTATTACAAGCTCTAATACAAATATTAATAGGTTAAAAATTTAATGACCCAAAGCCAACAAAACCAATGTCTATTCTTCATAATAATACATTTCAAGTTTAACCTTTAGTGGAGGTCACCCAATGTCAATGAACAAGATTACTCAATCGGTTTATGAACAGGTTGTCAAGCGCAATCCCGGTGAGACAGAATTCCTTCAGGCTGTCAAAGAGGTTCTGGACTCTCTGGAACCGGTGATGAAAAAAAATCCAGAATATGTTGAAGCCAGGATTCTTGAAAGGATTGTAGAGCCGGAAAGGCAAATCATATTCCGTGTCCCCTGGCAGGACGACAAGGGTAACGTACAGGTCAACCGCGGCTTTCGTTTTGAGTTCAACAGCGCACTCGGACCGTACAAAGGCGGCCTGAGATTCCACCCGACAGTCAATGCAAGCATCTTGAAATTCCTCGGATTTGAGCAGATATTCAAAAACTCCCTCACCACTTTACCGATGGGCGGAGGCAAGGGCGGCTCTGATTTCGATCCCAAAGGCAAGAGCGACAACGAAGTGATGCGTTTCTGTCAGAGTTTTATGACCGAATTGTGTCGTCATATCGGACCTGATACAGACGTTCCGGCCGGAGACATTGGCGTCGGCGGTCGCGAAATAGGTTTCATGTTCGGCCAATATAAGAGACTTCGTAACGAATTCACCGGAGTCCTCACAGGCAAGGGCCTTAACTGGGGCGGCTCTCTCATCAGGCCGGAAGCCACAGGATATGGCTGCGTTTATTACGCCGAGGAAATGCTAAAAACACGCGGTGAAGATTTCAAGGGCAAGATTTGTACCGTATCCGGCTCAGGAAACGTCGCTCAATATACCGTAGAAAAACTAAATCAGCTCGGCGCCAAGGCCGTAAGCATCTCGGATTCCAACGGAACTATCTATGACTCGGACGGAATTGACGAGGAGAAACTCGCATTCGTATTCGAGCTTAAAAACATCCGCCGCGGACGAATCAAGGAATATGCCGACAAATTCGGCGCCAAGTATCTTCCTGACAAGCGTCCGTGGGACATCAAATGCGATTGCGCATTCCCAAGCGCCACCCAAAATGAAGTCGATTTAGATGATGCGAAAACACTGCTCAAGAACGGTTGCTACCTCGTGGCCGAAGGCGCCAATATGCCCAGCACACCGGAAGCCGCCGAGCAGTTCATCGCCAAAAAGATACTTTACGGCCCGGCAAAGGCCGCAAACGCCGGTGGCGTAGCAACATCAGGCCTGGAAATGTCACAAAACTCGATGCGTTTATCATGGACACGCGAAGAAGTAGATAAAAGGCTGAAAGATATTATGATTGCCATTCACAAACAGTGCTTCGAGGCCGCAGAAGAATACGGCCAGGCGGGCAATCTGCTGGCCGGTGCGAACATCGCGGGTTTTGTTAAAGTCGCCGATGCTATGCTCGACCACGGTCTTGTTTAATCTATCAGACAAACAGACTTTCAGGATTCAGAAAATGAAACTGCTTAAACAGGAGGCCCGGCTTAAGGCCTCCTGTGTTTTTTATAATATGCGATTGATTTGAACAATTAGCTTAATAGAGGTAATATATTTGTCATATTTTTTCTTTAGAGGATCTGATTTATGACAGCATGGGCAAGCACAGGCCTTCCGGGACTTGATGCGATATTAAACGACATCAGAAAAGGTGACAATATCGTCTGGCAGGTAGACCAGATTGAGGACTACCAGCGTTTTGTTAATCCGTATATCAAAAAGGCCAAACAGGATGGACGCAAAATCGCCTATATGCGATTTGCAAATCATTCTCCTCTTGTCGAACCAGACAATAATGTCAGTATTTATGAACTCGACGCTAACAGCGGCTTCGAAACATTTTCAACACAGGTCCACAGCATAATCGCCAAAGAAGGAAAAGAAGTCTACTACGTCTTCGATTGCCTCTCGCACCTGCTCAGCGCCTGGGCCACCGACCTGATGATTGGTAATTTTTTTATGATTACCTGCCCGTATCTTTACGAATTGGATACTATCGCTTATTTTGCCCTGCTCCGAAACAAACATTCTTTTAAAACCATCGCCCGCATCCGCGAAACAACCCAGCTTTTGCTGGACCTGTACAATTTCGAGAAAAATTTCTACATACACCCGCTTAAGGTCTGGAGAAGATACTCCCCGACGATGTTCCTGCCGCATATACAGCAACAGGAAAAGTTTATCCCGCTTACCAGCAGTGTTGAAGCGACACAGCTTATATCCTACATATCCAAACAGGGCCTGGAGCCGGCACAAAGAACTCTGGATTACTGGGACAGGCTCTTCATTGAAACAGATGAATTGTCAACAGCTACATCGGCGTCCATCGAGGAAAAACAACAAACCATCGACAGGCTCTGCCGGGTAATGATCGGAAGGGACGAGAGAATACTAAACCTGGCTAAGCAAAACTTCTCGCTTAGAGATTTACTGAATATAAAAAACAGGCTCATCGGCACCGGATTCATTGGCGGAAAAGCGGTCGGTATGCTTCTGGCCAACAGCATAATCTCACAGGACGATAATTTGAAGAAATGCCTCGAACCACACGATTCGTTTTATGTCGGCTCCGATGTTTTCTACACCTATATCGTGGAAAACGGCTGGTGGAAACTGAGAATGGAGCAGAAAACCAAGCATGGATATTTCAAGGTGGCAGCCGAGCTAAGAGAAAAGCTGCTCAAGGGAAGGTTCCCCGACCAGATTCGCGAGCAGTTCCAGGAAATGATCGAATACTTCGGGCAATCCCCGATTATTGTTCGCTCCAGCAGTCTTTTGGAAGATGCTTACGGAAATGCATTTGCGGGAAAATACGAAAGCCTGTTTTGTGTCAATCAGGGCACTCCCGAACAGCGGTATGCCCAGTTCGAAGACGCCGTCCGAAGAGTATACGCAAGCACAATGAACGAAGCGGCCCTTACTTATCGTCTACAAAGAAACCTGGACCAAAGGGACGAGCAAATGGCCCTGCTGGTTCAGCGGGTATCCGGTTCGTATCGCAACGGATATTTCTTCCCCGATTTGGCCGGTGTCGGTTTTTCACACAACAATTTTGTCTGGAACCCGGAAATCGACCCGAAAGCCGGGATGATTCGCCTGGTAATCGGACTCGGAACCCGCGCGGTCAATCGCGTGGAAGACGATTATCCCAGAGTAATAGCCCTGGGCGCTCCCCTGCTCAGACCGATCTCCGGAATAGACGGTGTGAGAAAATACTCACAGCATCTTGTCGATGTGCTTGACATTGAAAATAACACTATCAATACCGTCCATGCGGATGTAATTCTGAATGAAAAGCTCGGCACCAGGATGGAGCTTGTTGCATCACGTGACTGGCAAATGACAAAAAGAGCTAAACAGCTCGGTCGAAATATTGAATACTGGCTGATTACATTTGAGAAGCTGTTGTCGGAAACAAACTTTGTCGAAATCATTCAGGATATTCTAAAGTCCCTCGAAACACATTATCAATATCCGGTTGATGTTGAGTTTACGGTAAATTTCGCACAGAACGACAAACCTGTCATCAACCTGCTCCAGTGCAGACCTCTCCAGGTACAGGGACACCAGGGCAAACAGGAAATCCCCGAACAGGTTGACAAGGAGAAGGTGCTGCTGCAATGCAAAGGCTATTTTATGGGCGGCGGCATCTCCAGCAGTTTAAGAAAAATCATATTTGTCGAGCCGCAGGCATACGTAGCATTACCTCTTTCAGGCAAATACGACATCGCCCGCCTAATCGGCAGGCTCAACCGCCAGATTTCCGACAGGCAAACCGAACCAACTATCCTGCTCGGCCCCGGCAGGTGGGGAACATCAACTCCAAGCCTGGGGATACCTGTGGGATTCCACGAAATCAACAACATGACTGTGCTGGTCGAAATCGCTTACGAAGGCGGAAACCTTATGCCGGAGCTTTCCTTCGGGACCCACTTTTTCCTGGACCTCGTAGAAGGTGACATATTTTATGTCGCCCTGTTTCCCGACAAGGAAAACGTAATGTTCAACAGACATCATCTTGATAAAATGCCGAACTTGCTACGGGACCTCGTGCCGAAAAGCGAAAAATACGCCGACGTTGTCAAAGTCTATGAAGTTCCTCAGGGACAATTGCAAATTATAGCGGATATGATGAGCCAGAAACTCATCTGTATGTTTAAATAAGAATACAGAGGACAGAATTTCTGCATTCTGCCTTTCGACATTGCCGGACGATAAAGAATTTATTATAATCCTCTGTCATGGATAAGGACGTTGATTTAAATAAGGTAGCTCGACAGCATTTTGAGATGGAACAGTTCTTCAGCGGCTTTATGCCGAAAGGTAAATCCAAAACAGACGAATCCCATGAAGCGGAGGAAAAAATGGCTGTAGCGGAAAAAACAAAAGAACTCGAAACAATCGCCGAGCAGGTGCGGCAATGCCGCAAATGTCCGCTCGGGTCGCTGCGAAAAAACACCGTGCCGGGCGAGGGCAATCCCGACGCCCTTATAATGTTCGTCGGCGAAGCACCCGGAGCGGATGAAGATGCACAGGGCCGCCCTTTTGTCGGGAGGGCCGGTCAGTTGCTGGATAAGGTTATTGAAGCCTGCGGATTGAAGCGCAGTGATGTTTTCATCGGCAATATATTGAAGTGCAGGCCGCCGGACAACCGTGATCCCCGAGCCGAAGAAATCATAAGCTGTTTGCCCTACCTGCAGAGACAAATCGAGATAATCGAGCCAAAAATGATTGTCGCACTCGGTGCCCATGCTGCCAGGACATTGCTAAATACCACAAAATCGATAGGCCAGTTGCGGGGCCAGTTCCACGAATATTATCCGGGCATCGGCAGGCCGCCAATTAAGCTCATGGCGACGTATCATACCGCATATCTGCTGCGAAATTACTCGCCGGAAAACCGCAGAAGGGTCTGGGAAGACATGAAAAAAGTGCTTACCGAACTCGGTCTGCCGGTTCCAAAATAGCCCCCACAATAAATATCCCCCAAATTAACAGTTCAATTCTTATATATAATTGCCTTTTATTAAATTTTTTAGTAAAATGACAATAATCCTGTAACAAAACGAGGTTTATGGCGTTTTATTTATATAAACAGATAGAAATATTATTTGAAGCCGAAAATCTGGTTAATTAAGGCACAAAGCGGGTCAAATACGGAGAATTTATCGCTTTAATCAACTATTACATTTGCCCCCGTTTGCCGTGTGTTCCGTTATCTTTCGGTATATAGTCGATTTAATTTAGGGTAAAAATCATGACAAAGAAATATTTATTAATCCTCATCCTGACGGCATTTACAACCATATCCGCATCGGCGAACACTCTTTTGGTACCCAGTGAATATTCGACCATTCAACTGGCCATCCACCGCTGTAACAATGGAGATGTAATAGTTGTTTCACCCGGTACATATCTCGAAAATATCAATTTTCTCGGCAAGAATGTTATCTTAACCAGTACAAATCCCGAGGACCCGGAAATTGTCGAAACCACAATCATCAACGGTTACGGCAGCGGCAGCGCCGTAAGCTTCATAAACAACGAGAGCCGCGATGCAGTAATAACCGGATTTACCATATCAGGCGGATACGG
>CAZKYP010000049.1:0-19181 GCA_964556885.1 uncultured Pirellulales bacterium
CCGATAAGAATCACGGTTGGTAAAAAGGCCCTTGCCGAAGGCAATGTTGAGATCAAACTGCGAAGTGAGTCTGCGAGCAAAAGGATACCTGTCGATAAGGTGGTTGGTAAAGCAACCGAGCTTGTAAAGTTGTTGAAAGAAAAACTCAATGCGTGATGTTATAAACGAAACCGGATTAATCCCGGACGTAGAAAGGTGGGTTGTATGGATCCGAAAAAACTTTCCCGAAGGACTTTTATGCGGAATACGACAATTTTGGCCGCAGGTGCTGTTGGTGGGGCGTTAACAACTATGGGACATGCCGGACCTGCCGATGTAGAACAAGTTGTTAAGAATGGCAGAATCAAGCAGTCTGTCAGCAGGTGGTGTTACGGCGGAATCCCGCTTGATGATTTTTGTATGGCCGTTAAAAAAATGGGCATGACGGCCATAGATTTGATGGGACCGAACGATTTTCCGACTCTGAAAAAGCACGGACTGGTTTGCTCAATGATAGAAACACATGGCCTGACTAAGGGTATTAACAGGACTGAAAATCACGCCGAGTGTCTTGCAAAGATTCGCTCGGCCATAGATGCCGCCGCGGAATACGGTTTTCCCAACGTTATCAGCTTTCCCGGCAACAGGGAAGGCATGGCCGACGATGAGGGAGTAAAGAATGCCGTAGCCGCTCTGAAGCAGGTAGTCGGATATGCAGAAGAAAAGAAAGTCACTATATGCCTCGAATATCTTAACAGCAAGGTGGACCATAAAGACTATATGTTGGACAATATCAAGTGGGGCGTGGATGTGTGTAAAGGGGTCGGCTCCGAGCGGGTAAAGATCCTATACGATATATATCATGCCCAGATAATGGAAGGCGATATAATCCGCACGATTCGCACTTATAAAGATTACATCGGCCACTACCACACAGGCGGCAATCCGGGCAGAAATGAAATCGATGATACACAGGAACTGTATTATCCTGCCATTATGCGTGCGATTGTTGATACAGGTTTCAAAGGTTATGTAGCTCACGAATTTGTCCCCAAACGCGATCCATTGACGTCTCTGGCGCAGGCGGTGCAGATTTGTGATGTCTGATTATGTGGGAGCTTAAAGATCCTAAGCCCGTTAAGCTCATAGTCGGCATTTTAGCGGCCGATAGCTCGTGTTTACAGGTGGCGATTGAAGCAATAGAAAAAGAGTTCGGCGCGATCGATTTGGCAAGTGATATTTGGCCGTTTGACAAGACAGATTATTATAAGGAACAGGCCGGAGCATCGATATTAAGACAGTTTGTCAGCCTCGAAAAGTTGATCGATCCCGATAAGTTGTCGGAAATAAAACTGCAAACGAATGAGATTGAAGAAAAACTTGCGGGCGCTTTGGAACGGCCGTTGCCGAGGCCGGTCAATCTCGACCCGGGAATAATCGAGCCTTCGAAGCTGATTTTGGCGACAACAAAAAACTATTCACATCGTATATATATCGGAAACAGAATCTATGCAGAGGTAACGTTGATTTTCCATAAGGGCACATGGCGGCATTTGGAATATACTTATCCGGATTACAGGCAGGAATGTTACTTTGCTTTTTTTAATAAGGTCAGGGCAAAGCTGATCAAGCAGCTTGGCGAATTGTAGAAATTTTCCGGTGTAATAGTTATATATTTTCTTGTAAGATGTGGAGCTTGTAAGGATTACGCGTTGTTTAAGGAGTATCCGAAATTCAAGCATTGATTGCATTATCGATTGTCCTTTTAGTCGGCCCGTTTGTTCTGTCGCTGGCTCTAACCGGCTTAGTCAGAAATTTAGCTTTACGCTTTGGATTTGTAGCGAAACCCGTCAGGGACAGGTTTTCAAGCAGGGTTGTTCCGCTTGGCGGCGGCATAGCCATATTTTTAACCATTTCAATAACAATCCTCTCCGCAATCGCCGTAGTAAAATTTTTGGCCGCACCGGGCCACCTTGACTGGCTCGGCGAGTCCATACGAATTCACACACCGGGCTTTCAGAGCAGGATCGGGCAAATGCTGATTGTTTTGCTGGTTGTTTTGGTACTTTTTTTGCTTGGCCTTTGGGACGACAAAAGAAATCTCGGTCCTGTCTTCAAGTTGGTGGTCGAATTTGGTGCGGCGTTTTTCGTTGCGGTTTTGGCCGATGTCCGTGTGGAATTTTTTATCGAGAACAGGGTAATAACGTCTTTCCTTTCAGCCTGCTGGATTGTCCTGATTATCAACGCCTTTAACTTTCTTGACAATATGGACGGGGCCTCCGCCGGCATTGCCGTAATATCAAGCAGTATTTTATTCGTTGCCGCCGCTATAAACGGCCAGTTATTTGTGGGCGGACTGGCACTTGTTTTTACAGGGGCGCTGTTGGGTTTTCTGGTTTTTAATTTCCCGCCTGCAAAAATATTCATGGGTGACGCCGGTTCTCTTGTAGTGGGTTTCTTTGTCGCATTGCTGACTTTGCGGACGACTTACTATAACCAGGCTGAAAGCGGTTCATTCTATCCGGTTTTCCTGCCTCTGGTTGTGATGGCGGTCCCGCTCTATGATTTTATCAGCGTGTTTACCCTGCGTATAAGCCAGGGTAAAAGTCCGTTCGTAGGCGACACGCAGCATTTTTCCCACCGGCTGAAACGACGCGGCTTAACTGAGACGCAGACGGTCCTGACATTATACCTTGCCACCCTCTGCACGGGCCTTGGCGCGATTTTCCTGTATCAGGTCAATCTTGTCGGGGCGATTCTTATCTTCGTTCAGACTATCATGGTTTTATCAATTATAGCTGTCCTTGAAACCACCGTTAAAAATGACAGAACAACAGATTAATCCGAATACATCCAAAAGCAAAAGCCTTATGTTCTTCGAATATGTTCTGTTCGGCTTATGCTTATCTGTTATTGTGCTTCGCACAACGTTTACCGAAGGGCCGACTGTAAAGTCCACTGCAATGTCGAGCAATGTCGGTGACAGTCTTTACAGTTTATCCGTGTCGTCCGTTTTGATATTAGCGTTTGTCATGTGGGTGGTTTGGAGCTTTTATACCGGCAGATTCGTGTACAGATTTACCGGCATGGAGATTGGACTGTGCCTGTTTGGGCTCGCCGCTTTAGTCTCGGGCTTTGCGGCGACGGACAAACGGCTGGCGATTACCGATATTGCAGTATTTCTTGCGCCCTTATTAACGGCTGTTTTGCTCGTTCAGATACTGGATTCGCATATAAAAATTAAACTGCTGTTAGTGGTCATAGTCGCCGTAGGTGTGTTATCGGTATATCAGTGCATCGAGCAGTTTGTTACAGGCAATCAGGTGATGATAGAGCAATACGAGCAGGACCCCCAGAGCATGCTTGCACCGCTCGGCGTGGAAACCGGCACCTTGCAGCATTTCCTTTTCGAACACAGGCTTTATACCAGAGGCGTTCGGGCTTCGTTCACGACCCGTAATTCCGCCGGCTCTTTTTTGCTGATTGCTTTTTTTGCTGCCATCGCTTTATTTATAAACTTCTCGAAAAATCGCGAATCGAAATTGTCCCGCCGCAGAAATCTTTTTGCCTGTGTCTTTGCGGGAGTATTCATATTATTGGGTTTATTGTTGACCCGCAGCAAGGGTGCGATTATCGGTTTGCTCTTCGCCGGCATGATATTCGTTATTTATCTTGGCCTCGGTAGAAGGCTGAAGAATTTTACGAGAATTGTCCTGATTGCCTTTATTTTATTGGTTATCGCCGGAGTTTTAATAATTGCCCGGTACGGATTGGAATACGACCACTTGCCGGGCGGCAGTTCCATGCTTGTCCGGTGGCAGTACTGGCACGCAGCGGCCAAAATGTATGCCGACCATCCGCTTACGGGAGTCGGACCCGGTAACTTTTCTGATTTCTATCCGCATTACAAGCCGCCCGAAGCATTGGAGTCCGTTTCGGATCCGCACAATTTCCCCCTTAGTATCCTGACTCAATACGGGCCTCTCGGCCTTGTTGCTTTTATCGTTATGATTTTCGTCCCGATGTGGAGAATGTCTGCTTCACCGGGCACTACGAAAGATTTGCATCAGAATATACAGGTAGAACCGACTTACAGAGTTATGGCTAAAATTCTCCTGATTGTTATATCGGTATTGTTGTTTGTAACGCGATTTTTATCGATGCCTGTGTCGATGGCGGATATGGCGGTAGCGATTTATGTGGTTATCAGGTTTTACGTACCCCCCGTTGTTGTGTTTATTATCGGGTATCTGTACTTAACGGATAAGTTAAAAGATATCACTGGAAAACAATCCGAGATACGAAACGAGACGATTGCCGTGGTCCTTTTTTGTTCGGTTCTCGGTGTGCTTGTACATAATCTCATTGATTTTGCAATCTTCGAGCCAGGAGTCTTTACTCTCTTTTGGGCGGTAGTAGCATGTCTGGTTGCGATAAACAGTTTCCGGAATCCGCAGCCTTGTCTGGTTCTGAAATCGAAGACTTTCCATAAAGTGCTGGTAACAGGTATTTCTTTAGTCGTAATCTGGATGTTCTTTGCTTTCGCTCTTGTTCCGGTAGCTAAAAGTACTGTCGGAATAATGAAGGCTAACCAGGCAATCACTCTCGGCCGATTCGACGAGGCTCATACAATTCTGGATCGGGCCGCTGCGGATGATTCCCTTAGTTCTGCGGCTTTATCTTTGAATGGACGATTGTATATGAGCCATTTCAGTTTGACACAGGACCAGGATACCGGCCTGCTGATAAAAGCTGAAGACTGTTTCCGGGCCGCGATAAAACGAAACAATGTGGCATACAATAACTTCGAAAGATTAACGGATGTTTATTGTAGGCTTGCGGAAGTATCGACATCGCCGGAAAAAGCCGACTGGCTGAAAAAGGCTTTCGATACCGCCATACTCGCGGTCGAACGTTACCCCGGCTGTGACAGGTTGCATTTCAAGCTGGCGGAAATCGCCGAACAATCAGGCAAAAAAGAAATCGCCGCAGAGCAGTATAAACTGGCAATCGATATAGAAGACAAATTCAGGCGGCAGTTTCGTCAAATTTATCCCGAGAGGGGGAAAATAATAAGCCGGCTTGGTGAAGAAAAGTACCGGCTTGCAAAACAGCGACTTGAATTTTTAACTCAACAGTCGCTTCAATAGAATCCGGTTTATCCATGGACACTATTTATTATTTCTTCCGGTATGTCGAAGTTTGCGTATGTGTTTTGAATATCGTCGTGGTCTTCGAACGCTTCCATTAATGAAAGTATTTTCCTGGCGGTGTTCTCATCGTTAATCTGAATGGTAGTTTGCGGTATCATCGAGATTTCAGACAGCTCGATGGCGATTTCTTTTTCCTGGAGTGTCTTTTTCAACTCTTCATAGGTAGCGGGGTCACACGTTATTTCGAATACTTCACCGACGGCCTGCATATCATCGGCGCCGGCGCTTAGGGCAATTTCCATGAGCTGGTCTTCATTGGCGTTTGCGGATTTGACGGCGATGAGACCTTTTTTGGTGAACATCCAGTTAACACATCCGCTTGTTCCCAGTGAGCCGCCGTGTTTTTCGAATATTCTTTTTATTTCCGGCCCGGTTCGGTTGCGGTTGTCCGTCAGTACCTCAGCCATTACAGCCACGCCGTGCGGTCCGTAGCCTTCGTATAATATTTCCTCGAAGCTGGTGCCTTCCAGGTCTCCGGTTCCTTTTTTTATTGCCTTTTCAATGGTATCTTTCGGCATGTTTGCCGCTTTGGCTTTGTCGATTGCATATCGCAGGGACAGGTTTGCAGACGGGTCGCCGCCGCCGTTTTTAGCCGCCACTATTATCATTCGGGATATCTTACTCCACATCTTACCACGTTTTGCGTCCAAAGCGGCTTTTTTATATTTTATTCCTGACCAGTGTGAATGACCTGACATAAATGCTCCATATACGGTTAATTTTCAAATAATAATTAATACGATATATATTATAACTCGTTTCGCTTATATATCAAAGCCCATATATTCGGATAATATTCGGGAAAAAACCTGTTATTTCCTTATTTTGTCGGTTTCAGGAGGAATTCATTCAATAGACGTTTTCCTCCCGGGCACAGAAAGGTTACCTGTAAGATGTAGTTTTGGTTGAGGGCCGCATCGAAAGGCAGGTCGAACTCGTATGCCCTCAAAAAATCCCGCCAGTATTGATGATTTGTGACAGTATCGGATAAATCAATCTCCGGCCAGAGGATCACCCTCTTACCCTTGGGTTCGGCGGAACGAGGCGCATATTCATACAATTCGAAACGAAATACGCCGGGAGACTTTATCTGGGAGCCGAATGAATCAATCAAACTGATATAAAGATTTATATGGGCCTGTTGGGCGTCCCCGCCGTGGATGAATTCCGTCAGCGGCATAATGTCGGTTTTTATAGGTGCATAACGAATATACAGGGAAAGTATGTCAAGGTCATTGCTGGTTTGTTCGGAGATTTCGAGGTTCCTCGTCGGTAAATTACAGCCGGGTACGAGCAAAATAAACGCGAACAGAAGAATTTGAAATATTATAGCGGCTGTTCTCATAGACTACAAATCCTCATCGAGAATATGACCGAGGCGATTTTTTTTTGTTCGCAAATATTTGATATTGTGCTCGCTGGGTTTGGCTTTCAGGGGTATCTGCTCGACAATCTTTATGCCATAGACTTCGAGACGATTTATTTTCTTGGGATTGTTGGTAAGTATCTTTATGTTACGTATTCCCAAATCGCGGCAGATTTGGGCTCCGATACCGTAATCCCGTTTGTCGGCCATAAAACCCAACTGCAGGTTGGCATCGACCGTATCGAGTCCCTGTTCCTGAAGTTTATAGGCGCGTAATTTATTTTTCAGGCCGATTCCTCTGCCTTCCTGGCGAAGATAGATTAAAGCTCCTTTACCGGCCTTCTCTATCATTTTCAGTGCAGTTATGAGTTGATAGCCGCACTCGCATCGCTGGGAATGGAACAAATCACCGGTCATACATTCGGAATGTACACGCACCAGCACTGGTTCTTCATGCTCGATGGGTACGCCGTTTTCGTCCAGCCGGCCAATACCTCCTTTGCACAGGGCCAGATGAGGTTCTGACGATGTCATGCTGTCATAGCCTATAAGTTCGAATTCCCCATAATCCGTAGGCAGGTTGACACTGACCATGCGTTTGATTTGACTTTCACGCTGGAGCCGGTATTCGATCAGTTTGGCGATAGACACTATTTTTAGGTCGTGTACCTTGCAGAATTCGAGCAATTCCGGTACGCGTGCCATCGAACCGTCTTCATTCATTATTTCGCAGATAACTCCCGCCGGTTTCAGCCCTGCCAGGTGCATCAAGTCAATAGCACCTTCTGTTTGTCCCGCCCGTACAAGGACTCCGCCCTCGCGGGCACGTAAGGGGAATATATGTCCCGGCCGTGAAAGGTCGCTGGATTTAGCGTTATCTGCGATTGCTTTTTGAATCGTTAATGCTCTGTCTGCGGCGCTGATACCTGTTGTAATGCCTTCGGCCGCGTCAATACTAACTGTAAATGCCGTTCCGAAGCGGGCGGTGTTGTCGGCTGTCTGGGGGTATAAACCAAGCGAGTCACATTTTTCAGTCGTCAGAGGCAGGCAAATAAGGCCGCGGCCGAATCTGGCCATAAAGTTGATAATCTGGGGGGTTACTTTCTCGGCGGCACAAACCAAATCACCTTCGTTCTCACGGTCTTCGTCGTCGACAAGAACGACCATTTTACCTTTGCAAAGGTCATCAAGGACTTCAGGTATTTCACTGAATTGTACTGTCATATCATTTTTTGGTATTTCATTAAAGATCCCGGTAAGCGGGGATCCGGGAGCATTTATTTTCTGGTTTTCAAAATTCACCGGATTTTTCTGTTTGTTCATATTCTTCAATATAACGACTTCCGTTGCGGATGTAAATAAGAGTTGCCAAAATTGCGGTTCCCGCGGCGGACCACCAGAGCACTCGCAGGAACCATATCCAGCCGGGTAATATGCCTGAGGCCTCAGGGGCGATAAGTATTCCGGCCACCATAGACAACTGCAATGTTGTAGCGAGCTTTCCGACAAAGACAGGAGCAATCCGAATCTGTTGTGTAATAAGGTACACAATCGTAAAGCCGATCATCAGAAACAGGTCTTTGCCGATGATTAAAACCACGACTGTTGATGGTAAAAGGAAATCTTTTACGTGTGCTCGCTGCGACGCTAAAAGCAGACATGCACAGGTCATCAGCAGCTTGTCCGCAATAGGATCCAGGAATGCGCCGAGTTTGGTAATCTGATTATTTCTGCGTGCCATATAACCGTCGACGCCGTCGCTGACAGCCATAATCAGGAAGATTATCATTGAAATATAACGCATCGTGTTTTGTGCGGCATGGCTGAAACCATCGTCGTTTATTTTTAACATTAAGCTCACAAAAGGGACTACCAGCAATATTCTTAGAATCGTTATCCGGGTTGGCCAGCTTAATTTCATTGTCATGATAATTAACTTTTAAAAAAAACGTTATTTTTCTGTTTTTACAACTGAGACTATTTTATAAATTATTAGAGCGATGATATTTTCAGTTCGCTTTCATGGGTCGATATCGTAAATTACTGAAAGGAGTTTGGCAACAGAATATTATTTGATATAAGATATTTGTTTGGTAGAATTTGCATAACATTCTTAATCATTATATTGCCGGGAAACTTATATGAGTAAGAGCTTTAAGCTTGCTACGGTTTATTTCGACCTTGCAGTGATGTTCGAAGCGGGAATTCCCGTGATGAGAACGCTCGGTACGGTTACAGGGAACGCGAGAGGACGCCTGAAAAGAATTTTTGAGGATGTAAGAAAATCCGTTTCGCAGGGCAACGGCCTGGCAGAATCGATGGCTAAATATCCCGATATGTTTGATAGTATTGATTTGACTCTGGTTGAATCGGCGGAGATGTCGGGAAGTTTACCGGAGTGTTTCAAGGAACTGTCTAAATGGTATGAGTTTCGTAATCGAATAAATAAAAAATTGATTACCGGATTTGTTTTCCCGGTTGCTATATTGTTTATCGCTGCAATGGTTATTCCAATACCGGAATTTATAATGAGTGGTTTGACTCTAAGAGGGTATGTTGGCCGAGTTATATATGTTATGTCTTTTATGTTTGTGCCGATTTTTGCGTTCTTTTTTATAATGTTCCTTAGCAAAAAAGCACGGTTGTTGCGTCAGATTCTCGATCATTTTGTTCTGAGGATACCGGTTTTAGGAAGTGCCGTCTGGCAGCTTTCTATCAGTCGCTATTGCCGGGGTTTTAGTATGCTTCATAAGGCCGGCGTACCGATAATCCAGACCCTGGAGAAGGCTACCGATTTAACGGGCAATTACGTTGTGTCCGGTTTATTCAAGGGTGGTTTGGTTAGTGCAAAGGCGGGAAATCCGGCAATCGAGGGTTTTTCAAAAAGACTGCCTTATGATTATCTTAATCTTTGGCAGGTGGGCGAAGAAAGCGGTGAGCTAGATAAGACCGTGGATAAGATAGCCCAGATATCCGGAGAGCGGGCGGAGCTTTTGTTTACCGAATTCGCCAGGTGGCTGCCGCGAATTGTATATTTTATGGTAGCTATTTGGATGATTAGAATGGTATTTAAGGGATATGCGAACATGTACTCAACAGTCTTAAGTTATTAAGAGGCTGCAGACAATTTGAATCCGGGTACTATTAATTTAACGAGATGTAGGGATTGTTCTTGTATGGATTTATTTATCTGTTTTATTTGCTTGAGTTAAAATGACATGTTGCTATAATTCGGCAGGTTTTTTTTCGAGTGAAAAATGGCATTACTGAATGTGAATATTGACCATGTTGCGACTATCCGGCAGGCCCGGCTGACCGATGAGCCGGACCCGGTTTGGGCCGCGGTTGAGTGTGAATTGGCCGGCGCCAACGGGATTACGGTGCATCTTCGCCAGGACAGGCGTCATATATGCGACCGGGATGTCCGGGTGCTGAAGGAATCAGTCGCGTGTAAACTGAATCTCGAAATGAGCATGGCCGAGCCGATAGTCCGAATCGCAGAAGAGATACAGCCGGACCAGGTGACGCTGGTGCCGGAAAAAAGGGCCGAGCTGACCACGGAAGGGGGGCTGGATTGTCTCGGGTATAAAAAGCGGCTTGCCGAGGTTGTTAAAAGAATGCACAAAAAGCATATTCTCGTGAGTGCATTCATAACACCGGATGCCAAACAGATAATCGCCTCTGCACAGGCCGGTTGTGATGCTGTCGAGCTGCATACCGGTATGTATGCTAACGCAAAAGGGCATAAATTGATTAAAAAGAGGTTGATGGAGCTGGAGCAGGCCAAAGATTTTGCAATGGATAATAAGCTCATTGTCCATGCAGGTCATGGCCTGACGTATCGAAATATCACGGGTGTTGCGGCGATTAAAGATATTTGTGAATTTAATATCGGCCACAGCATTATTGCAAGGTCGATGTTTGTTGGCATCAGGCAGGCTGCCGCCCAAATGATAGAATTGATCAATAGATTCGGTAAATAGTTCGTAATTCGATAAAGGAGATATAAATGTTTACAGGAGCAATGGTGGCTTTGGTAACGCCTTTTCGGGATGGTGAAATCGATTATCAGACCCTCGACGAGCTTATTGAATTCCAGTTGGAAAACGGCATAGATGCGATTGTACCCGCGGGTACTACGGGTGAATCGCCGACTTTAAGCCATGAAGAGAATAAGCAGATCATCGAGAGAGTTGTGAAAGTAGTGGCAGGGCAGGTCCCTGTGATTGCCGGTGCCGGTTCGAACAGCACTGCCGAAGCGATAGAGCTGACTGAATTCTCCAAGAAAGCCGGCGCCGATGCGACGTTGCAGGTCGGGCCGTATTATAATAAACCCACGCAGGAAGGATTCTATCAGCATTTCAAGTCGATAGCCGAAGAGGTTGACCTGCCGGTGGTATTATACAATATCCCGGGCAGATGCGGGGCCGGTATGACACCGGAAACGATTGCTCGTCTGTCTGAAATTGAGAATATTGTTGCGATAAAGGAAGCAACCGGCAGTCTCGACCAGGCCAGTGAAATTGCATATCGATGCGATATTACCATTATCTCGGGTGATGATTCATTGACACTGCCGATAGCCTCGGTAGGCGGCAAGGGTGTTATCAGCGTAGCGGCTAACATCGTACCTGCCGATGTAAAGGCATTGACTGATTTGATTCTCGAGGGCGATTTGGTTTCGGCGAGGCAGTGGCACAGGAAGCTGTTTGTTTTGTGCAAAAGCATGCTTACTCTGGCGACCAATCCGATACCGATTAAAGCCGCAATGGCGATGCTGGATATGTGTCCGGAAGAATTGCGTTTACCGATGACGCCGTTGGAAGACAGTAAAAGGGCCACGTTGAGACAGACATTGAAAGAATACGGCCTGTTGGATAAACAAGCTATTTGTTAAATCATATAGGACCGACAGGAATACGCTTTTGAAAGTGATGATAAATTGCGGGCTTTAATATCTGTTGAGATATTTATGGAGCGAGGAAAAAGTCGGTTTCACGCGAGGGCACTTCATAGCCCCGGTAGATGTCCGTATCCTGCAGTGTAAATATGTCATCTTCTGAGATGCCTATGTGGCGCGTTTTCAGAAACTCGACGCGACCGTCCCCGAAAAGAACGTTCTGGCCGCGGCTATTGTGGTTATTGCTGTTGGCATTTAATAACTCTTTGTTCAAACGTATTTTAAGCGGATTATTGTAGTTCTGTGGTAATGTCTCGAAGAGCGGATTCCTGTCCGCCATTATTACCTTTCGACATTGCAACTTCTCGTTCGCAGAGGCACCCGAATAGATTTTGAAGCTGAATGAGATGTAGTTTCTATCAGGGAAATCCTTGAAGGTTTTTATCTGTTCGGGGGTTATTTGTAAATTGTCACATCCCTGACAACCCGGGCAGATAAAATCGTCTATATTAACATAACCTTCTTTGACCAATAGGTAAACATGGCGTGTATTGGATTGGTTTTCATTGCCCTGATCGCCTACTTTCCACCACGGAGCTCCGCTTGCTGTTGAAACGAAAGGCTGCTTTCCGTCGTGGTCGGATATATAATTGTTTAAACCTTCGAATATGCTGCTCTGCTGTAGTTGGCATTGCTGGCGTTGGGATTTTTGTCGAGCGTATCCTGTTACAGCCTTAAATGTAGTGAATAAGACGCTCCCGACGATCATAAACAGTGCGGCGATAGCCAGTCTCCTGCCCAAATCTGCCCAGGATAGGGTTTTATACGGAATCACCCGGCTTTGCTCGTTGGCGAGCAGTTCGTCAAGCCGGTGCTGGCTGGCATTTGCCGCGTTTTTCAATCGCCATATTGTCAATTGTGCCAAATCGTCGGGACAGGATTCGGATTCGAGGGAATTTAATGGTAAAAGTGCGGATTTGAATTTCGAATGGATATAAGACGCTTCTTCGTTGGATGAAATTAAGATTTCAGCTTCAGCAGCCTCCTCTTTTGATGTTAAACCCATACAATAATTGAATATTAACTGTTTCTGCTCACTTTTAAGAGGACTCATTTTATTTCCCTGCTACTGATTGCTGCTTTCCAATCTTTTGCAAAACGACCTACGGCTGTATGTAGCCTGCTTTTCACGGTTCCAATAGGTATACTGAGGATATCAGCCATTTGTTTGTAAGAAAATTTGTTAAAATAGGCTAAAAGAAGAATTTCTCGTAAATTTTCCGGCATATCCGCTATAACCTGTCCAACCCTTTTAGTCGTTTCTCCCCGTTCCAGCTCTTCGTAAGGCATTGTGTTATCGGAAGAAACCGTATTTAACATGTCTTCGAATGATAATTCCTGGGAATCCCCCATGGTTCCGATAGGTACGACAGGTGTTCGCTGCCATTTCCGGAGGGCGTCTTTTGCTTTATTTGCGGCTATGGTGAACAGCCAGGGGCGCAAAGGGCGGCTGTTGTCGAAATTATCCCGGCTGGTAAATAACTGTAGAAAAGTCTCCTGAAAGACATCTTCCACGATGTCTTGCCGATTTAAAAACTGCCTCAAAAAGGCATAGAGGCTGTTTTTGTAACGATCTACAATTTCACGAAAAGCCGCTTCCTCACCGGCTGAATAATGAGCCAGAAGTTCTGCATCAGTCATGTTTTTCAAATTTGTTTCCATAATCCTTATATATCGGTAATTATACAAGCCACTTCATTACATGTCATTGCTAAAAAACCTAATATTCCCGACCGTTGAAAAATGGAAACTTATAACTTGTATTAAAATTGCTTAAATAATTAACAATCATTATACGAACATGAAATTGGTTGTTGAAAATGAAACTATTGGTTTATCCTGTTAGGTATAGAAACTCTTGCTATAAATGGAGATTTGATGTAATCTTGCAGAATGATTGAGACAAAAGTTATAAAAATCGACAATGCAAAGATTGATACGATGGAAATCAAAAAGGCTGCCGGGTTAATTGATGCCGGAGGATTGGTGGCGTTTCCAACGGAGACCGTTTATGGTATAGCATGTCGTGTAAAAAGGGATTCGTTGAACAGGCTTGATGATCTTAAAGGCAGAAGTCCTGACAAATACTACACTTTGCATATCGACCAAAAAGATAATATCAAAAAATATGTGCCATCTATCGGATTAAGGGCATTGAAACTGATAAGAAACGCCTGGCCGGGACCGTTGACTGTGGTTTTCGAATTGAACCAGACGGATATCGATAAGCAGCAGAAGAGTCTTCCGGATGAGGTTTTTGAAGGATTATACAAAAATAATTCCATCGGTATACGTTGTCCGGATAATCCTGTAGCACAAATGTTACTTGGACAGACAAATAATCCCGTAGTTGCACCGAGTGCGAATATCGCCGGTGAAACACCGGCCGTTGATGCCAAAGGAGTTCTTGAGCAGTTGTCTAATCGAGTCGAGTTAGTGCTGGATGCCGGAACTTGTAAATACAAAAATAGCAGCACTGTAGTTAAAACAGGAAAGAACGGATTGGAAATATTGAGACCGGGTGTGTATTCACAGGCGGAATTGGAAATTCTCTCGCAGATAAGTTTTTTGATGGTATGTACAGGCAACACTTGCCGAAGTCCTATGGCCGAAGGAATATTTCGCAAATATTTAGCAGAAAAATTGCAATACAGTGTTGAACATCTCGCGAAAATGGGTTATATAATAACTTCAGCCGGTACTATTGGTAGTTCCGGATATCCTGCAAGCCCGGAGGCAGTAGCGGCTTGTGCGGCGAAGGGAATAAATATTGGAGATCATAGGAATAAGGGATTATCTCGAGAGCTGATAGAAAAAAGTGATTTCATATTTACAATGGAGAAAATACATCAAGATACCGTCATCGCTTTGGATCATGAAGCGGCTAATCGATGTTTTTTATTAGCCGGTGATAAAGAGATTCCTGATCCGATAGGTCAATCGCAAAATTTTTACAACAATTGTGCAAGATTAATAGAGAAAGCTGTGAAAGAAAGGATTAGTGAGCTGGTTTTATGATAATAGCAGTCGGAAGTGATCATCGTGGTTTTGAAACCAAAGAACAAATTAAAGCCATAGCCGCTGAGCTTGGACACGAATGTATCGATGTTGGTACTGATGGCTCTAATCCTGTTGATTATCCCGATTTAGCGTATCTGGCCGCAACAGCAGTCTCTAAAAAACAGGCGGACAGGGCCATTCTGACTTGTGCAACAGGAATAGGAATGTGTATGGCCGCAAATAAAGTCAAAGGAATTCGAGCGGCTTTGTGTCACGATGAATTGAGTGCTCAGGTTTCACGCGACCACAACGATTCGAATGTTTTGTGTCTTTCCGGTGACCAGATTGGACAGGTTCTTCTGAGAAAAATGGTCGAGATTTGGCTCAGTACGAAATTCAGCGGGGGAAGACACGATAGAAGAGTGAGAAAGATTCAGGCCATCGAAGAAAATATAGACCCGAGAACAATCACAAAGGGTTGATTTTTTTAGATTGGCACCTGTTAATGTGCGTTCCGTACAATTTGTGAGGGGTTTGAAAAATTAACCTGGTTTGGATGGAGTAAATTAAAGCGAAAGTATTTAGATATCTTCGCTTTCCGTTTATTAAAATGACGTACGTAGGGTGGGCAGGGAGGCCTGCCCTATTTTTTTGTCCGTATATGAACGACCGGCCGGTTGCAGAACCGGAATTTGTATAAAGACCGGGTTATCGTTGTGAGATGTCAAACTTTGACGGGGACTTGTTTTGTTTTGGTGGGGATGGCTTCCATTGCAGCTCTTATCTTGTCTCTGCCTGCCTGAGTTTTACGACGCAGTTTTTCCGTGGAACTTGCACCTATCAATCTCAGTTTGGTATATCTGCTTTCGAGCAGGTTATCGATTTTCAGGCGTTTAAGTTCCCGCAGCGTCCTGGCGATGTAGTTTTCGACGTTATGAACTGTATCGTGCAGATTTCGATGTGCTCCGCCGAGCGGCTCAGAGATAACGGTGTCAACCAGTCCGAGCTTGTGTAAGTCTTTGCTGGTTAGTTTGAGGGCCTCGGCCGCCTGGGGAGCCTGTGAGCCGTCCCGCCATAAAATTGCCGCGCAACCTTCCGGTGATATAACGGAATAATATGCGAATTCGAGCATCGCAAGTCTGTCGCCGACGCCTATTCCCAGTGCTCCGCCGGAGCCGCCTTCCCCGATTACGATACAAATTATCGGCGTTCTAAGCCGTGACATTTCGTAAAGGTTGACTGCTATGGCCTGCGCCTGACCCCGTTCTTCGGCGCCGATGCCCGGATGGGCGCCGGGTGTGTCGATAAATGTGACTATCGGGATGTCGAACTTTTCAGCGAGTTTCATTTTCGTAAGGGCCTTGCGGTAGCCTTCGGGATTCGGACAACCGAAATTACAGGCGATTTTTTGCTTTGTATTCTTGCCTTTGTTTTGGCCGACGACCAGCACTCTTTCTCTGCCGATTTGGCCGAAGCCCGTGATAATCGCCCGGTCGTCACCGAAACACCTGTCGCCATGCAGCTCGCGAAAATCTTTTACCATCAAGTCGAGGTAATCCGAAAAAAGAGGTCTGTTCGGATGTCGCGAGACCTGGACCGTCTGCCATGCCGTCAGGTTCGAATAGATTCGTTTGAGTTCGGCGACTTCCTGTCGTTGCAACTGGCGAATCTCGGCTGAATAGTCGATACCTTTAGTCGAGCCAAGTTTTCGCAGCTCGTTCATCTGCTGATCGAAGTCCGCGACCTTGTCCTCGAAATCAAGGTAATCGCTGCTAATAAAACCGTTGCTTTTTATTATTTTGGCAATTTGAGTATTTTCTTTTGCCATAGGTATATAGTCGGACTCTATAAGTATTTTTAGTTAATTCTTTCTCAAAAGCTGAAATATTAGCATTTAAATGGCGCAAATCAAAGAAAAAAATTGACATTCAGGAAGCTGTCGATTAGTTTTTATTAAAATTCTTAACAAAGGATTGTTGTTATAAGATGTTGATATTGAAGGATTTAAGGCAGATAACTGTTGTTGGATTAGGGCTTTTGGGCGGCTCGATTGCTTTAGCGGTTTCGCGGTCATTTCCTAACGTGAAAGTGGTAGGTTTCTCTCATCGGCCATCCACCCGTGCAAAGGCAAAGCAATTGTCGATAGCAGCGGAAATTGTCGATTCTATAGCTTCGAGTGTATCCGAATCGGACCTTGTGATATTGGCTACTCCGATATCCACATTTGAAGAGACCTTCGCTGAAATCCATGATGTCTTGCCGGATGGTTGCATAGTTACCGATGTCGGCTCTACGAAGGTTTGGCCGCACCGGTGGGCGTCTGAACAATTACCCGGGACCGTTCACTATGTTGGTTCGCATCCTATTGCCGGCTCGGAATTAAGGGGGGTGGAATTTGCACGGGATGATTTGTTCGACCGGGCAATATGTATTGTGACTGTAACAAAAAATACCAACCGGCGGGCGGTGCGGTTGCTAACAGAGTTCTGGTCGAGATTGGGTTGTATCGTTCGTTCGATGACTCCGGCCCGGCACGATAAAATCTTTGCAAATGTCAGTCATCTGCCGCATATAATGGCGGTCTCATTGGTAAATGCCAATACGAGTGAGGATTTGAAATTTGCCGGCAAAGGTTTTATCGATACTTCGAGGATAGCATCGGGTCCTGCGAATATATGGGCCGATGTATTGATGACGAATACGGATAATCTGTCGAAGGGCATCGATAAAATCATTTCGGAATTGACAAAACTTAAGAAAGCTGTCGAATATAAGAACCATAAAAAGATAGAGTCAATACTTGAGAGGGCAAGATGCAAACGAGCAGCCTTGATCAAATACAAAATGAACAAGAAGGAACTTGTATCGTGAAACAATGGCGTTTTGAAGTCTTCAATCGGCAGGGCTTTTCGGATGTTCACGGCGGGACTGTGCTTGAGGACATAAAGGAGCTTGGTATCGATACTGTCCGGGCGGTTCAGTCGGCCAGGGTCTTTCTGGTAGAGGCGGATTTCGACAACGATTTTGCCGGGCGTCTGGCGAAGGAGCTTCTAACCGACCCTGTTTGTGAGGAGTATTATATCGGCAGGAGCGGCCCGCCCGCAGGGCTGGCCAGGGCGACTATAATCGAAGTTCATCTTAAAAGCGGCGTCACCGACCCCGTGGCACAATCCGTAATGACGGCGATTGCGGATATGGGTGTCAAAGCCCATCACGTCCGGACCGCTCGAAAATATGTCCTGTTGGGTGAGATCAACCAAAAACAAACCGAAACGATTGCGAAAAAGGTCCTGGCAAACGATTGTATCGAAGATTGTGTCATCGGCAATGAAGCCGAACCCCCGAGTCCGCATCTTAAACCGTATGAATTACAGATAACCCACTGGCCGATACGAGATCTGTACGACGATGAGCTTATAGCTCTGAGCAAGGAAAAAGACCTGTTCCTGAACCTTGTAGAAATGCAGACGATACAGAATTACTACCGGGAACTGGACAGGGAACCGACTGACATCGAGCTGGAGACAATTGCACAGACATGGAGCGAGCACTGCGTGCATAAAACTCTAAAGAGTTCCGTTGATATGACGATAGACGGCCGCCAGGTGAAGTTTAATGATTTACTCAAAGAGACCGTGTTCAAGGCTACGAAGCAGCTCGATAAAGACTGGTGCATATCTGTCTTTGCGGATAATGCGGGAGTTGTGGAGTTCGATGAGGATTCGGCGGTGTGCTTCAAGGTCGAGACACATAATCACCCGTCCGCACTCGATCCATACGGCGGGGCGGCCACCGGAATCGGCGGCGTGATACGCGACCCGATGGGGACCGGCATGGGCGCAAGACCCATTGCCAATACGGATATTTTCTGCTTCGGCGAGCCTGACAAAAAACTTGATGAGATTCCCAAGGGAGTCCTGCACCCGCGTCGGATTATGAAAGGTGTCGTGGCGGGCGTTCGTGACTACGGCAACAGGATGGGTATACCGACAGTCAACGGTGCGATTTATTTCGATGACAGGTATATCGCAAATCCTCTGGTCTATTGCGGCAATGTCGGCATCATGGCCAAGGACAAATGCTTCAAGCATCCGGAAATCGGGAACCTGATAATCATGGTCGGCGGCCGCATCGGCAGGGACGGGATACATGGGGCGACGTTTTCGAGCGGCGAGATGACGCATGAGCACGAGACCATCTTTTCGCACGCCGTTCAAATCGGAAATGCGATAACGGAAAAGAAAATGCTCGACGTTTTGATCCAGGCAAACCAGGCCGGATTGTACGAGGCCATTACCGACTGCGGGGCCGGAGGTTTGAGCAGCGCGGTCGGGGAAATGGGACAAGACCTTGGCGCCGAAGTCGACCTGGAAAAAGCGCCGTTGAAATATGCCGGCCTGAACTATACCGAAATCTGGATCAGCGAAGCTCAGGAAAGAATGGTTATAGCCGTCAAGCCGGAGAACCTCGAAGCAATAACAAAAATCTTTAACGATGAAAACGTCGAGTCGACCGTTATCGGCAGGTTTACCGGCGATAAAAAACTCACCTTAAAATACAACGGCCAAAAGGTTGCCGAAATGGATATGGATTTTCTGCACGATGGTGTGCCGAAATATTCTCGAAAGGCAATATGGAACAGTCCCAGGCTTAGCGAGCCGAG
>CAZKYP010000050.1:0-3072 GCA_964556885.1 uncultured Pirellulales bacterium
TTGAGCGTGTTCTTTTTCTGGTGGAAATGCTGGACGTAAAAATTGATTTTCTTGTAATCATTTTCGTCCAGAACAGGCAGTGCCCTTGGTGCTTCGATCAGTTCCAGCTCGATCGCCTGTGCCAGTTTCAGCACATCATCAATAGTGAGGTTTTGGAATGAGGAGGAAGTGCGTTCGATAATTTTCTCGCCAGGCCTGACGAAACAATCGACGAAACCGTAAACACTTCCGAGCACTGCCATATCCTGAAGAAATCCAATGGCGCCGTTGGTCGCGAACACAGCCTTTAAGATAGTTTCAATTTCTGCGCGCTTCTGACCATTCGGCGACTTGGACACAATACTTATCGGTTTTCCGAAGAGAAAATCCACGTTTGCATTGACTCTCCAGGCAATATCGTTCTCTATAACGACCTCTTTTCGCTGCACGTCCTGCACCGGCCGGGCGCCGAAAAGACTCGTACTGCTTGAGTGTGCAAGGCCGGTAATTCTGGTGGGCAGGCCGTATTCCTGTGCCTGTAGATAACAGCGGCCGGATTCGTTAATCTTCCTGTCGGCCCCGCCGCTGCCGGTCGTTTCAAGTCTCGGATTTGCATAATAGTCCCACAATCTGCCGAAGTGCGCCTGGATATCGACCGATTGCGTATCGACCAGCCATTCGACAAAATCACTGTCGAGCTGCCTGTTCTTAAAAGTGTCAAAATCAAATCCCATGTTTTTCTCTCCGTTATTCACTTGGTTCTGCTTACAGCCTTCTCGAAGCCGGCTTATTTTGGCTTCGAGCCGCGGGGCGAAAAAAATCGCGCCCCCATAATTGGAGCTACCATCGTTTTTGATCGATATTTTCAGAATTTTTTGAAAAAAATAATTCGTAAGTCCTTACCGGATAAAGGTTGAAAATTTTTCAAAAAATATTTTTTTTACTTCAAAGTACCATCGTTTTTGATTGAAAATCTACCACTTTAGGGGTAGATATGTGGCTCTTTGGGAGGAGCTTTTTCGGTGAAGGATTTGGTTAAAATCGTAAAATGAGCAATTATGTCGTCATTGTTGTCAATTCGACGTTACAAGAACTCTATAGTGGATCGAATCGGATAAATTGGGCACGAGTCATAAATTTGTTACCATCAACAAGGCTGTTTGCCTATTATATACAGCCCAGTTTGATTGTAAGAAAGGAGCGATTCGATATGTTGAGCACAAAAAGAGCAGGTAGGATTATTATTGGATCAGTAGGGATTATCGCTGTTATTTCAATTATTGCGGTTCTTGCAAGACCGATTTATGCCGGCACCGCCGAACCGAACAAGCCCTGGCTGTCACGCTTTGAAGGCGGGCCGGTAAGTGTCACTTTCATAACAGCCCCTCCGGAAAAGAACAAAACTGTAGATGCCAGGCTGGTATTTGTCGAAGCCTCCGGTATCGTGCTGAGATTCTCAAAAGAGAGCGACAAATTTTTTCCGTACGCAAATATTATCTCTGTAGATCCGAAATAATGCCTAAGTATGGTAATTGGTAATCGGTAATCGGTTATTGGTAACTTATTTAGTGCATGAGACTTATGACTTGTGCACTTGACCAATAATCATTGACTGAAAAAGATGGATTAATGCTGGAAAAAATACGTATTTACCACAATTGATTTGCAGGTACTATTTTTGATACAATCAGTTTGAATTATGTTGCTCTTTGTGGCGTTGTGTACCCCCTTTTGTTGTTAGTCGTAGGCAGGAAGGGTAATTTTGTTTGTATTAGGTGCAATACCGCCTGCGGAGGTGGATTGCCCTTTGTGTGGGAAGTTTAGTTTAAAGGTGGGCGGTTAAATTGCTAAATGACTTAGGAATTTAGCTGTGAGAAAAGCGAATTGGGCCGTGGGTTTAGCACTCATGGCCCTTTTGAATCTCTACTGTGCTAATTTCCTCTCTTTGCATAGGTAGGGGCTTTATTCATAAGCCGGTCTGGGATTCGGTATCTTGTTGCTGCAGCAGTTGAATGATGTCCGCCTTTGTCGGCATCGACTCGAGTGAGCCGAACTTTGTACATGCCAATGCTCCCGCAGCCGAAGCGAATTCGACCGCTCCTTTAATATCGTTTTCGACTGCACAATATGCGGCCAGCGCCCCTGCAAATGCGTCGCCTCTTCCGGTCTGGTCGACCATCTCCACCTCGAAGGCCGGTATCTGGTCGGCTCCGTTTCTATCTACGACCATGCAGCCGCGTCGGCCCATCGTTATGACGGCGTATTTCGCACCGCGTGCCACTAACTCTGAACCAATCATCTTGGCGGTTCGAATGCTTGCTGCCGATTGCTCGGTGATATCTGCGGCTTCGTAGAGATTCGGTATCAGGATATCCGCGGTGAAATATTCTATAGGCGGCTCGCAGTTTTCCCTGCTGTGCTGCTCCATCGGGCGTGCCGGGTTAAGGATAACTTTTACGCCGTACATCTCCGCGCAGCGAAGAGCGCTGATGATGGCATCCTGCGGCAGGCATCCGTGAATCAGGCACACGTTGGCCTCGGCAATAATTTGCTCGGCGGAATTAATATCCATCGGCTGCAGAGCGCAATTGGCGCCGGGATAGTGGCAGCCGGCGTTTTCGCCTTTGGCGTTGACCATCGTTACGTACACACCTGTGTTCATCGCCTCGGCGGTATATACGAACTCGGTATTGACATTGCACTCGTCCAGGCGGTCCCTGACCATACGTGCGAACGGATCGCCTCCGATTTTGCTGATGAGATGGACATCGCAGCCGCAAAGGGCCGCTTCGACGGCCTGGTTCGGACCCGGGCCGGTGAGTCGATATGACAGGGCCGAGCCGTTGACACTCTGGCCGGTGGAGGGGAATTGGTTGCAGCGTACCGCCATATCAATGTACGTGCCGCCGACAATAACTACTTTAGGACTCCTTCCCGTCATAGTTCACCTTAAAAAAAATCCTTCTGAGTGGGTAGTATAACAGGTTGTCCAATGAGAAAGCAACGACTTTTTAGGACTATTTTTTTTATGTAATTAACTCCACGACCCGGTCCGACCATCTCCAAAGCCTCCGGCTTTGAGGCTGTTACCCA
>CAZKYP010000050.1:3172-12660 GCA_964556885.1 uncultured Pirellulales bacterium
AATTTTGCATTTTGCTTTTTAATATTTGCATTTAACACTGCCGGTCCAGCCAGCGTTCTATAACCTCGACTACATAATCGATTTGCTCTTCGGACAGGGGCCTGCCTGTCGGGATATTATGCCATTTTGAAAGACATTTGCGACAGCAGGTACCGGTGGCGTGCTGGGCGATGAATACCGGATGGTTCCGCATCGGCGTTTGCTTGCCGTCGTTGGCGGGATTCGTGTCTCCGAGTCGGGCTCTGACAAAATCCCGGGCATGTTCGCCAATCACCTCCATCCCCTTTTCCTGCAGATAGGCGGCTTCTTTCTTTCCGAGCCGAAACCGGCTGCGAAATTTCGACCTCCCCAGAGCCACAAATAATTCATCAATATCCCGCATGACATTCCAACTCAATTCGGCGTCTGATAAATCTATGAAAGAAAAACAACCGAATCTACTTAAAACATGAATTAAAACCGATTTCAAGCTAAAAAACAAGTATTTTCCTAAATATCGCATATTTCCTATGTAGGAAATTCAACAAAAACAGGAAATATTTGTTGAATGTTTCCTGAAAAACCGATATTTCCTATATAGGAAAATGATTGATTTCAGGAAAATTATATGAGACTTACAGAAAAGGAAATCTTACAGAGCTTGAGAGGGGCAGGTGATAAGTATGCTCCTTTGAAGATAAATCGCCTTGAAGATGAGGTCCCTTTAAAGTTTGGATTTCGTGGTTATAAGGCTGATGCAATCATAGGATTATCGATTCAGGATAGGCCTGCGTTTGAAGCTCTTGTCGAGATCGTGCCTGTAGCTACTCCGAAGAATATGCTCAATAAAATCAGGCAGTTGTTGGAATACATATCAATCGTCAGAGAACAGAAGCCGGATGTCGTACCGATGATTGTTGCTCCTTATATCGATTCTAAGCAGGTAAGGATTCTCGCCGAGAAAGGAATCTCCTGGCTTGACCTTTGCGGCAATATGATAGTTCGCGGACCGAACGGGACGTATATAGAGCGAACCGGCAAGCCGAACCGTTATCCCGACACTGCGCCTATAAAGAAAATCTTCCAGGGGACATCCGCTATTGTCAGCAGGGCATTGCTTCTCAAGCCGGAGGGTTTTTCATCGTTGAATGAGATTTTTGATTTTATAAACAATAACAATGCAAAAATATCGATACCAACTGTTTCAAAGGTTCTGAAAATACTCGAAGAAGAATTATTGGTAACGAAAAGCGAGAACCGGATATTTGTTACGGATACTGAAAAGCTCCTCGATAGACTCGCAGAAGGTTATAGAAATTCATACGAACGAAAAAGAAGAAAAAGTTATAGATGTACAATTGGGAACATTGAAGGATTGTCTGGTTCAGATATCGGTTCTTGTAAGGCATATTTGGCATGTAAGGCGTATTTGGCATGTGGGTTCTATGCGGCCCAGATTAAAGGTTTGGCTGCTACAGATCAGAAAACTATAATAGTCAAAGATATTGAAGAATTTAGAAGAAAAGCCGAGGGAAAACTTGTTTCGGTTTCTTTCGATAGCGAGTTTGGGGATTATACTATTATTGAGACAAATGATCCCGGTGTATGGTTTAATGCAAAATTTCAGTGGCTCGATTCGGTTGTTGATGACATCGAATTATATCTTGAGATGACGGTAGATACGCCGCGAGGGCCGAAGGTGGCCGAGCAATTGAAAAAGCGGATTTTAGAAAAATGGAACGGAGCGTCACCGGAGGGAGTTGACAGCAGTGGATAGAATGATATTTCAACAGCTTGTGGATTTGGCCGAATCGTTCAACAGGATTGGTATCAAGCCTGTCATCTGCGGAGGGCTGGGAATATACCTGTGCTTTCATAAAAATCAGGGCCGGGACAGGCAGATGATTCGTGCCACGAACGATATTGATCTTATGCTGACAGAGACACAGGTTCACCAGCAAGCCCAGCGCCGGGCCATTGCAGAAATTATAACGGAGTGCCTGGGTTATGTTGTGCGTGAAGGATGCGAACATTTTCAATTCAAAAAGAATCCGGAGCAAAGTCTTGACATCCTGTCACCGCCGATAGACGGCCTCAAGGTGGAAAATTACAGAGTAAAGATCGTAAAATCTAAGCTGCACAGCCATATAACACCCGAGGCGTGCTTTATCGAAGAGGCTTTAAGAGCAGTTTCTCTGGCTGAATTTCTGCCTGATAATGAATCGGGAGGCGGTTGCGATGTATATGTGCCTTCTCCAACAAACCTGATGCTCCTGAAGCTGTTTGCTTTTAACGATCGAAACGAAGGCAAAAGAGAAAATTCCGAGCGTGCCCTTGCCCATGCCTGGGACATTTACATTTTAATCATGCTGACAAACCGAGATGATTTTATCGAAGGCAGGGAATTTCTATCTCGTCGTGAAGATTCGGATATAATCCATACAGCCAGATCGATTGTCGGCAACAGATTTTTATCTATCGAGCAGTCTGGCTGGCGTCGCATTCTTGAATCATCCGGTTTCTATCCGGAATTCGACAGGCGGCAGAAAGAAGCCAGGCTCGATGAAGCCAGGCGTCGGCTGCTCAGATGGTTCGATATAACCCAATAATTAAAGGCAATCATGTAGGGTGTGCAACATTTTTTTTATGTTGCACACGCGGTAAAGATGTAACATTTGCTATATAGGAAAATGAATAAAAATAAGAAAAAACTGTCACACCGTCACACTGTCACACCGTCAGGACGAGTTTACCGAACTGGGATTTTTTGTTCATTTTCTGGAAGGCATCGTTGCCTTTGGCCAGCGGAAAGACTTCGTCGATGATTGGTTTTATTTTGTGTTTATTGACAAGTTCGAGCATGGCCGCGAAGTCCCTCGGCGAGCCCATCGTCGAGCCGAGAATGTTCAACTGCTTCCAGAAGACCTTCCTCAGCTCCAGCTTGTTCGGGATGCCCGCTGTGCCGCCATAGTTGACAATCCGCCCGCCCGGTGCGGCCATTTCGATAAGATTGCCGAAGCCGTCCCCACCTGCCCCGTCGATAATCAAGTGTACCGGGCCGTATTTATCTTTTAGCTGGGTGACATAATCCGGATTTGTATAGAGAAAGCCCGCGGCGGCTCCCAACGCAATCGCCTTATCGATTTTTGCCTGGGATGATGACGTAACGATTACTCTCGCTCCTGCGGCGACAGCAAGCTGCATCGCAATACATGCCGCGCCGCCACCTATGCCGGTAATCACTACGGTTTCGTTCTTTTGGAGTTTGCCCCGGACGAACAGTGCCCGGTACGCCGTCAAACTCGCCAGCGGCAGGGCGGCCGCATGCTCGAAGCTAAGATGTCCCGGCTTTGGATGGACCTGCTCTGCAGGGACGGCGACCTCCTCGGCAAATGTACCGTCATCCGGCATACCCAAAATTTTGAAATCTGGGTTCTGAACATCCTCGGATTTGCCCCAGTTGATACCCGGATTGATAATGACTTCTCTGCCGGTTTGCGTATCGATCCCGGCGCCGTCCGAACCCAAAACAACCGGCAGCTTCATCCATGGATACAGGCCCTGCGTAATCCAGAAATCCCGCCTGTTGAGGGCTGCGGCCCTGAGCCTAACGACAACCTGCCCTGCCCCGGCTTTCGGCTCCGGCCGCTCCTCAATAACCAGCGGCTCCTTTACCTGCTTCAATACCAATGCTTTCATGGATTCACCTCGTCGTTAACGATAAATCCTTGTTCTTTAATAGTTTAACTGCGATTTTCTATCAAAAGCATAGAAAATTTTTGTGACTCATAGATTATAAGCAAAACATTTTGTGGCTCATATATTGGAAAAAGTGAGCCACAAACCATTTTGTTACTCATAGATGATTATCAAAATACTTCCTTGCCTTCACAGATATTGAGTAATTCGCTGAAGGCATATACGGCTGCACGCCTGCCGCTTCCCTCTTTGAGCGTATTTAGTATTTTATTGTCGCGTAAAATACTGAGAATACGAGTTGCGGTTGGCCTTGGGATACTTTTGCAGTCGGTGAATGCGTTCGATTTGAATATGGGACGCTCAAAGATAAAGTCAAGTGAATGGATTGCATATTGCGAATGTGTAAGGGATATTACTTCTTTCTTTTTTGTCTCGTAAAGGTTCAATATGCTCTGTGCTTTTTTCTGATTATTTTCTGCCTGGATTTGAATTGTTTTTAAGAAAAAGACGCACCAATCACTCCAGTTATTATTCTTTGAAACATTTCTTAGCCGTTCGTAATACTCGTCACGGTTGGCTTCAAGGTATGCGCTAATATAAAACATAGGGCCTTGAATCAGTTTCATTTTATGTAAAAATAGCGGGATGAACATCCGTCCAATTCTGCCGTTGCCGTCTAAGAAGGGGTGTAATGATTCGAATTCAGCGTGGAGGATTGCCAGTTGTACAAGATAATCCGAAGCTTTTTGATGAATATATTTTTCCCATTTGCTCATCCCGTCTTTTATTTTCTCGGCGGAAATGGGAATGAACAAAGCTTTATCTATAGGTTGTCCGGGTGGACCGATCCAGTTTTGTATTCGACGATATTCACCCGGTGATTTGTCGGCTCCTCTGACTCCTTCAAGAAGACTGCGATGAGCTTGTTTTATGATTCTCTGGCATAAAGGCAGCTCTTGTAATAATTCGTTAGCTTTCCATATTGCCTTCCTGTAATTCAGGACTTCGTTAATATCGGCCTCTTTTTCCGGAGATAAATCTTTCGTTGCTCCTTCGGCTTCATATTCAAAAATTTCACCCATAGTTGCTTGTGTTCCCTCAATACGTGATGAAAGGACAGCTTCCTGAGTGGTTAAAGGTGATAGAAGAACTGCCGGATTTGGAATAGAGCTAAGCAAACCATCGTAGCGTGCAAGAGCGGCGTTGGCCGGACCTATAAAAGGAATTATTTTTGACCAATCGAGTTCTTGAGGAGGAAATTTATTACAATGATATTTTACTGGTTTTGTCATCAATTTTAACTAAATACTGTTCAGTTAATGTGTCAGGTTTTCAGTTCCTTACAATCATGTCGATTCTCAATCCTTGTGTCAACAATTGAAAGGCTATGTGAGTAAATAAACTTTTGTGACTCATAAAACTCAAAAAGTGAGCCACAAAATAGTTTGTGTCTCATGGATGAGTTACAAAATGACTTCGGAATCTTGGCTGTTGGGGATTTTAGGAAAAATATTTTTGCCTGGAAATCGGGATTTTTGGGCTAATAAGTTAGATATATATCTAAAATTGCATTTATTTTATATTTTATTATAAAATACAGTTGACAAAGTTGTGTGTGTAATTAAAATAAGCTTAATGTTGTTTATGTATATAACATATTTAATTTTAATAATGAAGATAAGCATCCGACAGGGCCGGAGGCTGCTTAGTGCTTAGAAGTGGAGGAAAATGATGAATGAAGTACACGAAAACATCTCGCAGGCCGCTATTGGAACCGGCCGCAGGCAAAGGGATGAGATAGAGCTGCTCCGCGGCCGGCTGAAGCTGCTGACGGGCAGAGACAAGATTCTTATGACTATGTACATGGAAAAGGGCATCAGCATCCGGCAGATAGCCCGGCTGCTCGGGACAACCGAGACAAAAATCGCCCGAAGAATTCGAAAGCTTACCATGAGCCTGGTCGACAGCGAATATCTCGATTGTCTGCGTGCCCGCGAGAAGTTCACGGCGAACCAGTTGAATATTGCGAGGGATTATTTTCTTTCGGGTATGTCGATTAAAAAAATAGCCGCAAAAAGAAAGCGATCGTTCTACTGCATTCATAAAATCGTTATAGATATCCACAATCAAGTACATGATGGCAAAGTTCAAGTGAAATCATCACAAAGGAAAATTATATATCAAAAAGCAAAATGCAAAATTAAGGAAATCTCCCTTAGGGATCCACAATTTTGATATTTGCATTTAGAAAGCTTCAAACATCGGGAGAAATCATAATGACTCAGACGTACAACATTTCAAAAACTATTCGAAGGACCTGTTCTGAGCCGGGTCGTGGGAAAGAAATGCTGAGCGGGAAGGCGGCCTCGGTATGCCGAATGTTCGGGCTGACGGTTGACAGGCTCACCGAGAGGGCCCTGACTCATCGCTGCCGGCTTAATATCGAAGATGGTGACATTGTCTATATCACCGGCCCGTCGGGAGCCGGAAAGAGCCTGCTGATTTCCGAGCTGGAAAAGGCAATACCGGAATCCGAGAGGATTAGCCTGAATACGATAGAGCTGCCGAATGATAAAACACTGGTCGATTGCATAGATGGTGACGTCCTGTCGACTCTCAGGCTGCTCGGGGCCGCAGGACTGAGCGACTGCTTCTGTGTTCTCAATCAGCCGAAATATCTGAGTGCCGGCCAGAAGTACCGTTTCCGGCTGGCGCTTGCCTTAGCGGCTGAAAAGAAATTTGTCATTGCGGATGAATTTTGCTCGGAACTGGACAGGATAACAGCGATGGTGATTTCCCACCAACTGCGACAGTACGCCAATCGTAACGGCACGGTGTTTGTCCTGGCCTCCTGTCACGACGACGTCCTGCTGAACCTTGCACCGGACATCATGGTCGTTAAAGACCTGACCGGCGGAACGGATGTTATATACAGGGACATGAAGAGAAAATAAAAAATTAAAAAGCAAAATGCAAAATTATGGAATTCATCATCCCGTAGGGATGATTCCACTATTTTGATATTTGATTTTTAATATTTGCATTTAGACGCAGGGGGTGCAATGCACACCACACAATTAACGCAGAACTCAGAACTCAGAACGAGGAACAAGACGATGACGAGTTGTACGATATGCAAAAGAGTAAAAGTTGTCGAGGGCGGCTATGATGATTATAAGCAGCTTTCGTGTTATCACTATCGTGACGTTCGATGCGGGCCGTGTGCGGCCGTCTTTACATTGATGGCCGAGCCGTCTCTTGCCGGAGCGCTTTACAAAAAGCCCGTCGGTGTCATCGTCTACTCGAATCCGACCGGCGAGCTTCGGATGCGGAACGTTGCGACGAACAATTTGTACACGGGCTTCGACAGGAGCACGCGGCTGTCGCTCATCAATCGTGACATCCGGCGAATCAGCAGGGTGATAATCGAGCCGCGGTTTCGCGGGCTGGGTCTTGCGGCCCGGCTGGTAGCCGAGACGATGCCGCTGATGAATGTCCCCATTATCGAGGCGGTCGCAGTGATGGGCCTGGTCAACCCGTTCTTCGAAAAGGCGGGCATGAGACCGTACATCGAAAGGCCGCAGGCGAGCAGCATCCGTCTCATCGAGGCCTTCAGCGTCGTCGGCATCGAAGAAGCCGAGCTTATCGACGCCGACCGGGTGCAGCACAAGCTCGACAATCTCTCTGAATCAAAGGCCGCTTTTCTCGACCGCGAGATTCGGCTGTTCCTCAAGCCGGACAGCAGGCATCGCTACAGCAGCCCCGGCCTCGAACGAACGCGGTACGTCCTGAGTAAAGTCACCAGAGGCGGCGTTTATTATATTTGGTTTAACAAGAATACAGAATACAGAAGACAGAATACAGAAGTCGGAGGATAGTATGAAAAATCAGATTCGATTGGTTGCAATCGAAAAGCTCATTGGCAATCCGGACAGTCCGAATCGCATGAGCAAAGGCAAGTTCAACAAGCTGGTTCGCAACATCGAGCGGACGGGCCTTTATGAGCCGCTGATTGTGCGGCTTTTGAAGTCGGACCGCGGGCGAGCCTGCCCTGAGCGAAGCCGAAGGGAAGCCCGCGACACGGAGGCTTACGAAATCATTAACGGTCATCAAAGATGGCAGGCGCTTCGGAAACTCGGTTTCGAGAGAGTCGATGTCATTGTCTGGGACGTCGATGATGTGCAGGCGGATGTATTTCTTGCAACGCTCAACCGGCTCGGCGGTTCGGATGTGCTCGATAAGAAACTATCACTTCTGAAGCGGCTCAGCGAAAAATTGGAAGCTGCGTGCCTTGCGAAACTGCTGCCTCAATCGGCAGGGCAGATAGAGCGGCTGACGGACATGGCCCGGTCGGACCGCGGGCTGGAAGCCCGCGACACGAAAGATGATGTGGATATGCAGTGCGTGGCATTTTTCCTGGATGAAAAGCAGAAAAAATTAATCGAAAGAGCAATGTCACTCGCAGGCGGCAATCAAAAGACAAAAGCGGCACGTAACGCCGCGGCGTTAACACAAATGGCGGAAAGATTTTTAGCAGAAAAATTAAATATCAAAAATCAAATATCAAAATTGCGGAGTCCCGGCGAGCCGGAACGGCTTCCTTAATTTTTCATTTTACATTTTGATTTTTGATATTTGAGATTAGTTATGAAAATCAGGTATGTACAACTGGAATCGGATGCGTTTTTAACGGACCTGGACTTTATGCAGTTCTCGCCCGCCGAGCGGGGTGTCTATTGCAGCCTGATTTTTCTGCTTAACACAAGCGGCGGAAAATACGAGCTCGACCCGGCCTCACTGGCAAAAATGTGCAACTGTACAAAAAAAGAATTCGGAAAAATCTGGAATAAAATTGAAAAAAAGTTTCAGACACGCAAAGGCGTGATTAGACATAAACGTGTAACAAAAGAATTGAAAAAATCGAAAAAGCAGTGGCAAGCCAAGCACAGAGCGGGACTTAAAGGGGCCCGCGTGACATGGCAGAGCCATGGCAACGCCAATGACAGCGACAATGGCAGTGCCATGGCTAAGAAAAGAGAAGAAAAGAGAAGGGAAGGTAAGGTAAGAGAAGAAATGTTAAGACAAGAGAACGTAACGAAATCGAAAGAGAAAGAGATTAATATTACGAATTCGAATTCGAGATTACAATCCTGCTCTTCTTCGATTTCGGTTCGAGCTTCGAGGCCGGAAGACAGAAGTCAGAGTACAGAAGACAGAGGTCTGAGGACAGAGTTTAGAAGGCAGGCGTCCGTCATTGGCAGAATCGGTGACTTGATTCCCACGCCTGAGCAGCTTGAGCAGCGCCGGCAGGCACAGTTGCGAGCGCTTACTTCAGGCAGAAGCTCAGCGTCCTCTCGTGACATTGCACGGGATGAACCATCCACCCCAGTGCGTGACACGCAGATACAGGGGCTGAATTTTCACGAGGCCCTGGCGAGGATCATCCGGCCGCGGAGCCGGTCCGACCGGACGTGCTTTCGCAATGTCACTCGCTGGCTCGTCGAGGGCTGTGCTCGCGGGCGGTTCACCGAGGATGTGTTCGGCCGGGTGCTTGAATTTGCGAAAGAGGCCTGCAAAGGCGAGCGGCCCGCCGCGGTACTGATGGCACTGCTCAAGAAGGAACTTGGCTATGGCAGAGAGAATTAAAATTAAATATCAAATATCAAATATTAAAATTGTGGAGTCCCGGCAAGCCGGGACGACCTCCTTAATTTTTCATTTTGCATTTTAATATTTAATATGTCTTAGAGTAAGGGAGTACGAAAATGCGGAACATAATGGAGTATCTGGAAACTGAGGTGCTTGAGGCG
>CAZKYP010000050.1:12760-19137 GCA_964556885.1 uncultured Pirellulales bacterium
GAATTTGCCTGCCTGAATTTACAGTGCCGCCCGGAGATTCGACTCTGGATAAAGCAGACGTACTTTCAATTCGAAAGCGGATGAATAAGAGCACATTCGGGAAAAATTAAATATCAAAAATAAAAAATCAAAATTGCAGAATCCCGACTTTGTCGGGATGACTTCCTTAATTTTACATTTTGCATTTTGATATTTGATTTTATGCATACGTGCTCTCAAATTTATTTGCAAAAATCTGTTGACAAGTATTAATGGGTCATTCTATAATTTATATGTGTAAAAAGTATAGAATTGGTGAGGTTGCGAGATGGCAAATGAAAAGCAATTAATTAGCGGCCCGTGGTCCTGGACAAAGGACGATATCAGACTGCTGAAGAGACTGTATCCCCGCGGAAACACCCGGAAGATTGCCCAGCGGCTCTGCCGGCCTTTAACGGCGGTCAGACAGAAGGCCTACGATATCGGTATAAAAACCGCGGTTTACCAGTACTGGACGGACGACAGCGTAAGGCTTCTTATGGAGCTTTATCCGAATGCCTCTTTAAAGGAGCTTGTTAAGCGGCTGGACAGATCGGCAGGCTCGGTCAAAACCAAGGCACGCGAGCTTGGATTGAGGAAATCCAAGAATTACATGAAGGCTGTAAAGTCCAGACCACGAAGATCCCGCAAATAAAACGATTCAATCGTACCATTATCAATATACGTAGTTCTACGTATTTTTAAAGATATTTTTAAGAATATTTATGCGTTCATTTAATCCTGCGGCACATTGTTAATGTGGTTGTGGGGTGGATTTTGTTATCGACATAGTATATGGAGTTTATGTGATGATTAGAGAGAAAAAGCTAAGCAGTAAGCAGCTTGCCGTGATTGAGGAATTGTTTAGCGGCAAGTTGGATGAACAGGAGATTCTGAATAAATATAATGTGGGCAGGAAACTTTATAACGAGTGGCTGGCCGATGAGGCATTCACCGAGTGTTTAGACCGTCGTATCGCGTCTTCATATCGACTCAGTGCGGCTCAGATTGCACGCAGCGTCCCAAAGGCCGCAACTGCGCTTTTAGAGCTTGCCGAATCGGGAAAAGGAGACGTCGCACGCAAGGCGTGTCTGGATATTATCTCGATGTCTATGTTTGCAAACAAAGATATGCAGCAATCGGCCCGGTCTCAGGACAAAGTTGATTCTCCGGCTCCGGAGCTGTCCGAGCAGACTGCCAGCCGCCTGCTTGCGGCCCTGGCGGAGTAAAAAAGTGCATAAGTGCACAAGAGCAAAAGAGCACAAGACTTGTGCCTTGTGACCTGTGGTATTATAGAAATTATTTGAGTTTTGAGGGTAAATATGTTATTTTATGGGTTGTGATATTTGGTTCGTGATGAGTAGTTTATAAAGAGTCGTTTTTTTAGTCCCGTCGAGGCGGGGGAATCCCCAAATGATGGAGAATGGTTGTTGGTTAAATGGTTATTGAATTTCCAGTTACCAATTACCAGAAGAGAGGATAAATGAGTACAAAAGGACGTTTTTTTGATATATGTGTGGCAGCCTCATCCCGTTTTAGTTTACGGGATGGGGATGGCAGATGCATACGAAACCATCCCCAAGCTTCGCTTGAGGCTGCCACCCAGTTGATTTTCCTTATCGGTATTATTGTTTTACTTTTTTCGGTCGAGACTTATGCGGCACCGGTTTTCGGCAAGATTTTCGATTTGCTCCAGCCGGACGGCTCAACGGTCAAGGTCAGAATATGGGGGGATGAATTTTACCAGGTGGTCGAGACGCTGGATGGGTATACTCTCGTCCAGGAGCCACAGAGCCGGCGGTTATGTTATGCCGTGCTTTCGGGCGACGGCAGCGAGCTGGTCTCGAGTGGTATAGTGGCCGGTATCGATAGGTCGCTCCTGCCTGCTAATCTTCAGTTGCGGCCGCATATACGAATCAATAATGCATCCGCGGAAGCGAAAGTCAAAGCGGCAAGAAACAGATTCATCGAAAGAAAGAACCGGATTGAACTTTTCTCCGCTACAGGACCGGCCCCCGAGCAAATACCGACTCTCGGTCATATCAGGGGTATATGCCTGATTATCGATTTTCCGAACGAACGCTACACCATACCCGCTTCCGACGTCAATGATTTCTGCAACAAAGTCGGGTATGACGGCTACGGGAATCACGGATCGATACGTGATTATTTCTACGACGTCTCGGACGGCAAGCTTGTTTATACGAACTATGTCTCACCGATCTATTACACGGCCCGGTATAATAAATCTTACTACGAAGACCCGAGTTACGACCTCGGGGTCAGAGCGACGGAGCTTGTTTATGAAGCGCTGTATGATTTAGAATTGAGGGGTTTTGATTTTTCGCAGTATGACTCGAATAATGACGGGTATATCGATGCTGTTAACTGTTACTATGCCGGCAGCGTGCGCGGCTTCAACAGCGGGCTCTGGCCGCACAGTTGGGTAATGGATGATTTCAGTGCCGATAGCGTCACCTCCTATCGGTATCAGATAAGCAGCATGGAAGACGGGCTGGAGCTCTACACATTTTGCCACGAGAACGGACACATGATTTGCGGCTGGCCGGACCTGTACGACCGAAATTTCGACGGCAGCAGGTATGATTCGGTCGGAGTGGGCGAATATTGTCTGATGGCCGCTTATGACCTGAATAATATGACAAATCCGGTCGAACCGTGCGCCTATTTGAAATACATTGCCGGATGGACGGATATTGTCAGGCTCGAAAATGCGCAGACCGACCTGGAGCTGACCGCCGGAGTCAACCGGTTCTACTGGTTTCAGAATCCAAGTTTCAATAACGAGCTGTTTATGATTTCCTACCGGGCGAAGGCCGGACGCGATGCCGGTCTGCCCGACGAGGGACTTACCTTGTGGCATATCGACGCGAGGGGCTGCAATGACAATCAGCAGATGACCGCCGATGCCCATTACCTTGTGACACTCGTGCAGGCGGACGGCAGGTGGGACCTTGAGAACAATATAAACGAAGGTGACAATTCGGACCTGTTCGACAACGACAGGTTTGACCGGTGCACTCCCTTTACCGACCCTAACACGAACTTCTGGAACGGCTCTTCTTCGGCTTTGTGCATAAGTGACATCAGGATGGGAGAGGATGTTCCGTCTGATGACGGCCTGCACCGGATGTTATTCAATTACGATAGCGCTTTTCCGGTAAAGAATGTAACGGCTTCGGCTTCCGGGGACATCGAAGGCCAGGGACCTGAAAATACCGTCAACGGTTCCGGAATGAGAAACGACCTGCACTCGACCCAGGGTGCGGGTATGTGGCTCAGCCCGGCCTGTGCGCCGGGAACGGCGTGGATTCTGTATGAGTTCGACAAACCTTATATGCTCCATCAGATGTGGGTGTGGAATTATAACGACGAGTTTGTCCCTCGGACTGGTGCGGGTATGAAGGACGTCCTCATCGAGTATTCGCTCGACGGGCAGGAGTACGTGACATTGGATGATGCTTATGTTTTCGCCGATGCGCCCAGCGCCGCCAATTATGAATACAGCACCGTTGTGGATTTCGACAGTATTATAGCTCGGTATGTCAAGATTACGGCTCTTAGCAACTGGGGCCAGGCGGATCGGTACGGCCTCGGTGAGGTTCTGTTCCTGTATGTGCCTCTGTGGGCGAGACAGCCGGCCCCGACGCAGGATGCGACGGATGTCGATCTGGACGTGACGCTCAACTGGGTGGCCGGGACGCGGACGGTCGAACACAACGTGTATTTCGGCACGGATATTCAGGAGGTAATGGACGGCCGGAGTCCTGATGCAATCACCGGTGATTCGTGCTACGGACCGCTTGAGCTCGAACGGGACACGAGGTACTACTGGAGAGTCGATCAGCTTGCAGAGGTCGAGACGCCGTCACTCTGGGCGGGTGAGGTCTGGAGTTTCAAGACCGGTGATTATTATATCGTCGATGATTTTGAGAGTTACAGCAATTTTCCATCCAGAGAAGTATGGAATACCTGGATTGACGGGTGGGAAGATATGTTCAACGGTTCGTGGATCGAGAGTGAATACTGGATTGTTCGCGGCGGCTATCAGTCCATGCTGTTTTACTATGACAACAGCAGCACGCGTTATGCGGAAGCCACCGTCAGTATCGATGATCTTGACATAGGCAGGGACTGGACAATCGGCTCGCCGAATACTTTGTCGCTGTGGTTTTACGGGGACTACTGGAACAGCACGGATGTGAAGATGTATGTCAAGCTCAACGGCTTCAGGGTAAATTACAGCGGGGACATGAACGCCCTGATCCAGACGTTCTGGCATCGCTGGGATATCAATCTTGCCGACTTCGGAATAAAACTCGATAATATCAGAAATCTTACCATCGGCACCGAGAGAAACGGCACATACGGAGGTTATGGAGTGCTGTATTTCGACGATGTCCGCCTGTATAACATCCATCGGTAACAAATACACAATCATAAAAACACGTTAAGAGACATAAAATGTTTTTGAACGACAAAACAAATCGACAGAGCGGCCGGACATACTTCGCGCTGTTCGCAATAATCATCCTTCTCTGCCTGGCGGGACATGTGGAAGCACAGCTTACGCGTCAGATGGAAAATCTCGGCCGGGGCGTTATAGCAGTCAGCCAGGGCATAGTGAGAGGTCAGGGTGTGGTCTTTGTCGGCTGGCGAATGCTCGGAACCGATCCTGAGACAATCGCTTTCAATCTCTACCGCTCCCCCGACGGCCGGGCCGCAGTAAAGGTTAATGGAAATCCCATTACGAACAAGACATGCTACAGTGACGTTGGCGCAGACCTGAGCAGGGCTAATTCATATTATGTTCGGGCCGTAGTCGACGGCATCGAGCAGGACCCAAGTGACGTATATGTATTGCCGGCGAACGCACCCCAGGAGCAGTATATTTCGATACCTCTGCGAACACCCGCCGGTTACACGCCGAACGACGCCTCCATCGGGGACCTCGACGGCGACGGCGAATATGAAATCGTTCTGCACCAGACCGGCGTGGCCACCGACAACGCATCCAGCGGATTCACGGATGAGCCGATCCTGCAGGCGTACAAGCTCGACGGAACGTTTCTCTGGGAGATTAATCTTGGAATCAACATCCGTGAAGGTGCGCACTATACTCAGTTCATGGTTTATGACCTGGATGGTGACGGCATCGCCGAGCTGGCTTGCAAAACGGCAGACGGCTCGACCGACGGCGTTGGAAATGTAATTGGCGACGCGGATGCAGATTACCGCAGTTCGTCGGGCTACATATTGACCGGTCCGGAGTACCTGACAGTATTCGACGGGGCCACCGGGGCCGCACTTGTCACGACCGACTATATTCCGCCGCGGGGCCGGGTTACGGACTGGGGGGATTCGTACGGCAATCGCTGTGACAGGTTTCTTGCGTGTATCGCCTACCTGGACGGCGAGCGTCCGAGCCTTGTGATGTGCCGCGGCTATTATCGCGGCAGGGACGGCTACCGCGGCCGCACTGTTCAGGCCGCGTGGGATTACCGGGACGGCTCGCTGACTAATCGGTGGACCTTCACGGCGATAGAAGGCGGCGTCAACAGTGAATATACCGGGCAGGGAAATCATAACCTCGCCGTCGGTGACGTTGACGGCGACGGCAAAGATGAAATCATATACGGTGCGTGCGCCATCGACGACGACGGCACGGGACTTTATTCGACGGGACTGGGACACGGTGACGCGATGCATCTTTCGGATATGGATCCGGACAGGCCGGGTATGGAGGTCTTCGATATACACGAAAACCCGAGCCATAATTACGGTATCGAGTTCCGGGATGCGGCAAGCGGAGAGGCTATCTGGGGAGCGGGGCCGAGAGTCGATGTTGGCAGGGGAGTTGCGATGGATATTGATCCGCGGTATCCCGGTTACGAATGCTGGGCGAGCGGCGGCGAGACTTTTGCCAATGCACTGTTCAGTTGCAAGGGTGATATCATTGGAAATAGTAAGCCGTCCTCGTGCAACTTCGGCGTATGGTGGGACGGCGACCTTTTGCGTGAGCTGCTCGACAGCAACCAGATAAAGAAGTGGAACTGGACCAGCGGCACCGAGTCGACGCTTCTGTACGCGTTGAACTGCACATCAAATAACGGGACAAAATCGACGCCGGCACTTTGTGCCGATATCCTCGGTGACTGGAGGGAAGAAGTCATCTTCCGCACGAGCAATAACCGTGAACTTCGAATCTTCACGACGACCATCCCGACCGATTATCGATTCGTCACCTTCATGCACGACCCCGTCTATCGGCTCAGCGTCGCCTGGCAGAACGTCGCATATAACCAGCCAACCCAAACAAGCTTCTACATGGGAGCACC
>CAZKYP010000051.1:0-18965 GCA_964556885.1 uncultured Pirellulales bacterium
TTCTTCATGTCTTCTGCTATTGCCATTACCATTTTGAAACTCCTTTCTAAACCTTTTGAAAATTGTTCGAATTTACATAAGAATTTGTTACCCGATTAATCTCTAACAACGGTATGCTCTCCGGTTCTCTGTTTTCTCCGAGAGGTGTGATTATGCCCTCGATCTGAATTACCTGGCCCTTGTTATTAAGAACAGGCTCACCCTTATCACTGACATAACGTAGTGAGCCGTTCTTGTGGACAATTCGGTATTCTATATAAAAAGATGTTCCCTCATTTCTACATTGAGCGAAAGCATCGAAAACAAGCTCTTGATCATCAGGGTGAATCATATTGGCCCAATGTTCCCTATCATATAGGTTTTTATCGACGTCGTAGCCGGTCAGTTCCTTGATTTTCCCCGAAAAACAAATAATTTCTGGTTCTTCTGAAGGCATAGCAACATACGGAATTTCACCGGTCGTATCGATAAATCGATTAAACTCTTCGTCTAAACGGTTCAGAACAGCTTGGATTTTTGCCTCGTTCATTTTTACACCTTTGAATAAATCTGTTATTTTGATTTAACGTTTTTATGCTCTGTTGAGATTTCACTTGAGCTATAAACAAGATTTTCCATATCTTTATCAGGAGAGTTTGCGACAAGAGTGGAAATCTCTTCTTTATTGTTATATGGTTGTTTTTCAGGTTGTTGCGTATGCATTAGTTGTTTTGTCTTTAGAATACTAAACCGACGCTGTGTAAAAAACTCCCGGATGGCTTCTGACAGAGTATTGGCGTATTTACCCGTACGAATCGCCAGGGTATCTGGCAGCTCCTCCAGAACTTCATTATTTTTTTTTATTTCGGCTTTTATACGGGCTTCCGAATCTTTCATTTCTCCGTCAATCTTTTCCGCAAATGTTGGACTTTTTTGGAAGTACCCCAATACCGAGTGCACTTTTTCGGTTAGAAACTTTACAAAGTGCGTAAAATTAACCATACCATTTACCGGGTCCGGCGTCATCTCTTCATGGCGTTTTTGTTTCCGTTCTTTAAGCCAGTAAAACTTAGTCAGCATATTATTCAAATCCATGATTAAATCCTTTACGAAGTTCTTTACTCTTTCTGCCTGCTTACCGGCCTTTTTTCCCCTGTTAAAATCGTTTAACACCTTCTCTGTATCACTTACTGAGATATTTCAGATTTTTGTTTCAGTTTCATAAAGTTTTACAATGTTATTTACGATGCCCTTCATGATTACTGGTTATCTGCATTTTACGCCTCTCGCAGTTCAGCAAGACGCTCTTGCTCTGCCTGTGTACGTTCGGCCTTGAATTTACCAAGCATATCCCTAACCTCCTCCCGTCTCCTTTCCTGGTATGCTATGCGCTGCTCTCGTTGCTTCTTGCACTCTACAATCATTTCCTTAAAATCCCTTATTCTCAGTTTCTCTCCCTTGGCTAAAAGGTCTCGGAGCATTTTTGATGTTTGCTGCTGACCCTGCTGGAATTCTTTGAGCTTCGAAGTAACTTCATTTCTACTTTCATCCTGCTTAGATAGATTTTTTTTAATCAGTATTCGCAATTCCTTAACTTCTTGAGCATGACCTTCGATAAGGGCATCTTTAAATTCTCTTAAGCCCTTTCTTAGCTGTTGAACCAGCTTTGTATGTTCATTAAGATATTTTTGAAATAATTGCCTTACTCCCTGTTCACTTTCGTCTAAATGCGATGAGATAACGCCCATCATCCGGTCAAAATCTTTCTTTCGCAGAGATCCGTTTTGGGCAAGGTTTTCCCTCAGTTGGCTGTTGATTTTTTCCCATTCGGTTCTTGTGTTAAGAAGAGGGTCCTGAAAATCCTGAAAGATTTGACCGGTCGTATCGAAAAATGCTTCGATACTCTGTATTCTGGCTTCGTATGAAGATATGATACTATCAAGAATATTTTCTTTTTCAGTAGCTAAAGTCATTGCTTTGATTTTCCTTTTTATATAACTTCCTGTGCGAAGAGGTTTTTCTTGGCGGGACATGCTTTTTGCCCCCCCCTTAGCGGTGCATAAGGATGACCCGGCAAGAATCCTCTTTAGCTACCCATCCTTATGCAGCTGTTGCTGTCAAACCAATAGCCTCGGCATACTTCAGATAGGTCTCCACTGAGGCAGCTACGACTCTGGCTTCGATGGCAAGCAGTTCAATACCCACCAAAGAGACTCGTACCCAGGCATCAACAACAATGCCCTTGTCGAGAATTCGGTCAATGACCTCGACCAGACTGCTCGAACCAATTGTTTTTTCTACTGCCATGTGAACTCTCCTTCCTTTCTGCTTTCGCAGAAACTATAAAAAATAGAAACTAAAAAAACGCACGCTACGTACGTGCATTTGAACTGAACCCTGCAATGTGCATCATGGATTCCGACTTATCAACCTGTGACACACTTCTCTTCTTTCTTCCTCCCATTGAACCACTCTGTCTATTTCATCGTCACAAGAACAGAGACATTTCGAGTTCCAGCTCTTTACAATAATAGCTTTATGTAATGGCCATTATTAGCTTCATTATCAAGCGGCACATGAATTCGCCGTGTATCGATCAAGGAGCTAAATCATGCCATGACAATGACCCTTTCGGTCGAATAACGCGAAGGCTATACAAGGATAACCATGGTCGTGCTCCAGGATATTTCCTAACTTGGTCTTGCCCCCGAAAAATTGGTCCATGTCTTACTCATCCGTGAGCCTCCACGACCTGCACTCGCTTTGGTGACCGTGTTGTTGAGCAGACTATTCATTACGAATTACGTTCGTTGAAAAACCAGATTACTATCGGACACTTGTCGCTGGTTTTGGTAGCCGCCGCTGCTATTGTACTTGGCCGAGCCGAAAAAATCTGCTGTTGACCCGCTTTTGCCGCTTAAGTTTAACCACTTGAAGTTGTCGAGTAGCTTTTCTTTGAAAACTCGATGCTGATGCTATGTGCTGTTTCAGCCAAAATCTCAATTTTCGGGATCTTATAGTTTCTTATACACATTTTGTCAAATTCTATGTCGCTCTATCCGATCAACATGCTTCCCATTTCGTTATAATATTCTCATTTTGCAGAAATCTGATAAATGTTAATATTTTTTAATCCAATTATATTTAAGGATGCCCTGCTCTTCATATCTTCATTGAATCCGACAATTTTAATGAAAATTGTGTTATTCAGCTAAAAATGACATTTATTCGGACTCGATCCGGGTAAAATTGATATGCGCGGAGACATTCTGGAGACATAATGTCCCCCTGTAAATTGTGGTGTTTTCCAGCTCATGGGAAGAGTGCCTTTTATGCAACTGACGGGTTGGCGGGACTGGTCCAAAAGGCGAATGAAATACGCATTGCTCCGGAGCAAGATTTTTTACATTTAATAGAATTCCAACAAGAAGATTGTTCGCATCTTCTCAGTGGTTATGATCGGCCAAGGGACTTGAGGTATTTCTTTGTCTTCTTGAGTCCCATCCTGGATGCTTTTTTCTTTACTGTATCGAGTGACCGTCCCAACCTTGCAGCTACTTTGGCGGTTGGATTACTCGGGAAGAGTTTTCTGAGTAAAGCAACCTCGCTCTTTGACCATAAAACTTTGACAAGTTTCTTTTTTGCCATGTATGACTCCTTTTGCTTAGCCGCAATTGCCGCTTATCTTGATTTGGTTTGATTCGCCGGCAGGATAGTCCATCTTCCACTTTGTCTTCAATAATCTTGCGGAAGGGTTCGCATTGACTCTCCGGGCTGGACTTTTGTTGATCCTGATCATCCGACCCGGTGGGCGCATTAGTGGCTGGTTTTGAACGCGCCCATAGTGGCTGGGTTTAAGCGCCCCTTGACACTATGGTGTGGCTATTTTACTTGCCGATTTCTTCAACTTACCCGGGTCTGTTTTGCATGTCGATCACCATGCAAGCGTTTCTTCGGGCCAGTGAGGGCGTCTGGTAAGAAGCTAAAAATTCTCCGTCAGTTAACTATCTGCCAAAACTGCCGCTTCTCGTTATTCGATTTTGCCTGTTCTGTGCTCATGATCAACCTCCAATGAAATCATGGGCAAATTATCAGCTTTTCAAAGAACCCGGCAAGATGCACTTGCACGGGACCTTACCGATGAAATGCACTCTGAAGAAGCAGGGTCTCAACCCCTCCGCATGGTTGGTCAGAATTCTGCCGAAGTTAATCCTTCTCTAATTGCATATTTAGTGAGTTCTGCGACACTGAAAATGCCCAGCTTGTTCATAACCTCGCGGCGATTTGAATCCACGGTCTTCGGGCTTACGTGTAGACATAAGGCGATCTCTTTGGTCGACTTTCCCTCGGTCAGCAGTTGGATAACCTGGCGTTCGCGCGGAGTGAGACGAACTTCAGATGATTTGTGGAGTGTGGCCATGTAGTATTTGTAGTCATCCATCACGACGTCGGTTATCTTTGGACTTAGATAGTAGTCACCGCCCCCAACCGTCTGTATGGCTCTAAGCACTTCATCAAAAAGACTGGATTTGAGTACATACCCTGAAACGCCCGCTTTAAGCATTTCTATTACAAAACGCTTGTCGGAATGCACGGACAAAGCTATGATCCGGATATTGGGATTTTCATTGAGGATAATGCGAGTGGCCTCAACGCCGTTCAGATTGGGCATAGAGATATCCATGATTATAAGGTCCGGCGAAAGCTGCATTGCCAATTGGACCACCTTCTGCCCATCTTCAGCCTCACCAATCACTTCCATGCCGGGCTGGTTATCAATCAAGGCTTTCAATCCTTCCCGCATAACTCCGTGGTCATCTGCAACGAGTATCTTCATTTGCACATCCTTCGCGTTTGGACAGGTGCGTCCTCTTCTATCGGTATAACTACCTTGGCCGTAGTGCCTCGCCCAGGTTCGGATTCAATCGCAAGGTTTCCTCCTAAGTGTTCCAATTGCTCCCGAACACTAAAGAGGCCAAACCTATTTGTTTCGGATACGTCTGAACCGGCTTGGACAGCATTGAATCCCACTCCATCGTCTTGAATACGGACGCATATCTGATTGTGACTTCTGTGGAAAGAAACTTTTACTTTACTTGCCCTCGCATGCTTGACAACATTCATGAGCAATTCTCGTGACACACGAAACATAGCGTTTTTAATTGCGCCGCGCGGAATGCTCAACTCCTCATCGGCTTCAATTTCAAACGCGATTCCATGTTTTTGCCATACTTGGTTATCGAGGAATTCCTGCAGGGCTACGACAATACCCAATTCGTGCAGGATCGGATTGCTGAGTTCATGTACCAAGGTATTAGATTGGTCGATTAACTCGCCGATTACCTTGCACGCCATCTTCAGTGGTCCTGATACGCTTGGGTCCGATGCCAATTTCAAGGTTGACTGGAGCAAAACTTTTGTCACGACCAAGTTTTGACATATAATGTCATGTAATTTTATTGCAATGCGATGCTTTTGATTTTCTTCGGCTTGTAGATTTTTGGAAGCCATGAGCTTAAGCTTCTTCCGATACTCAAGTAATTTGTCTTCTGCCTTCCTGCGATTAGTGATGTCGGTTACTGCTGTTCGAAGTTGGGTGAGGTTGCCTCCCGGATCACGGCATGGTATCGTCACCATTTCAGCGTGGAATTCGCTGCCATCGGCCCTCTTGAGTTTAAGTTCGCAGGTATGTTTGCTTTTGGTTCGAAGAACTTCTCTATAGTGTAAATGGAACACGTCCTCGGTATCCGCGGTAATAAAATGAGAAAGTCTTCTGTTTATTAGATTGCGCTTCTCCACAGCCAGTAGATTAGTACTTGTAAGATTTGCCTCAAGTATCAGACCGTCTTCATTAAGAGTAAAGTACCCAACAGGGGCAAACTCGAACAAATCGAGATATTTGGTACGCGACTCATCGAGTTCCAACTGCGACTGGCGAAGTTCCTCGTTCTGCATTTCCAACTCAATTTGATGAACCTGAAGTTCGTGAATCAGTTGATTGCTACCCATGGACGGCTGCTCTCGAAGTTTCACTATGTGCTGCTTAACTTTGCTTTCCGCTTGCTCTCGAAGCTCCGCCAATTTTCCTTCTGTACCTTTCTCTTTTTCCATGTGTGTGACCTCATACCTTGCACGTGTTTCTTTCTTAACGCACAATCCGCAAGCTGCAACTTTTTTGCTTTTCGTGCTCATAGATTTCGCTTCCTTATGTCGGCAGGCTCAGCCAAAATCTTTCTTAGCTCCCCGTGGCTTATCTCGGTCAGGATTTGGATAAGCTCCTCAATCTTGAATGGTTTGTACAGGCAGGTGCAGGCGCCAATCTTCAAGGCCGCCTCTATCACTGCGCTCATCTCTTTCATGTAGCCGGTCATCAGGATCACTGGAAGGTGAGAATACTCCTCTCTGATCTTCTTGAAGACATCCAAACCGTTGATGTCATTCAACTTCATATCCAGAAGCACTATTTGTCCATCCTGCCTGAGTTTCTCCATTACGCTGTGAGGGTCGGTAATCTGAGTAACTGTGAAGCCTCGCACTTGTAGTATGTCTCCGAGGGTCTTACAAAACCGGGTGTCGTCGTCGACGATTACTACGGTGCGTTCTTCTCCCAGGGCAGAGAAGAAGCGGAGCAGCAGGTCTATGTCCAGCGGCTTGGTCAGGATGGCCATCGCCCCTTCTTTCAATCCATCCTCAACCAGTTTATCAGTGGCGTAGGCAGTCATTAACACCACGGGTAAATCAGGCTGTACCGCCTTAATAGCCTCGTAGAGCTTCACCCCATTCATCTCCGGCATCTTGATGTCTGTCAGGATGCAGTCGAAGTGACCGGCGGTAATTTTATCCATAGCTTCAGGGCCAGAGCAGACACCCTCGGCCAGGTGGCCCTTCACCTTGAGGATATCCTGCAGGGTCCTGGTCATCCTGTGGTCATCGTCCACTATTAGTAAGCGCAACTGTTCGCTCACGATTGCACCTCCTTGGTCGGCAGGATGACGGTGAAGGTACTGCCTTTACCTTCACTGCTTTCAACCTTGATACTACCTTTATTGGTTTCCACGAGGTTCTTCGACACCGACAAACCAAGTCCGATGCCACGAGCTCTGGCGGAGTAGAGCGGCTCGAAGAGCTTTTTCATATTTTGCTCAGGGATGCCACAACCTGTATCGGTTATGAAGATATTCACCTTATTATTATTTGCCCGGGCATTGATGGTTAGTGTGCCCCCTTCCGGCATAGCCTGGTAGGCGTTGGTAATTAGGTTGACCAGCACCTGACGCATCTGCCGTGAATCCACAAACACAGTCGGCAGGTCTGCAGCTATCTCGATGCTTACTTTCACATCCTCAGGCGCAGGTTTTTTCTCCAATGCCAGAGAAACCAGATCGAAGACCGCTGTGTGCTCTCTTTTAGTAGTTTTAGTACGTGTGAATCCCAGAAGGTCCGACACAATCTTCTCTGAATCACGGACCTCCGAGGAAATCATCTCCAGGTATTCCTTTGTAGTCTCATCAGCATCAGGAAAAGTAATCTTGAGGTAGAACGCAGCGTTGGCGATTACCGCCAGTGGGTTGCGCAGCTCGTGGGCCACACCTCCTGCCAACTGCCCCAGCACCGCCAGCTTCTCTTTACGGACAAGCTCCTCTTGTGCCTCCCGTAGTGCCTCCTCCGCACGTTTGCGCTCCGTGATGTCGATTACCGCTGTTCGAAGGCAGGTAAAATTGCCTTCCGGGTCTGTCAAGGCAACGCTTACCAGTTGACCGTAAAATTCGGTGCCATCTTTTTTGAGCAGCTTAAGTTCGCAGGTTTGCTGGATCCCCCTTTTAAAAACCCGCTTTCGGTATAAGTAGAGTTCGTCTGCATTATCTTTGCTGACATAACGTGAAAAAGGTTTTTTGATCAGATCAGTTCCTTCCACACCTAACAGGGTAGCTCCGGTAAGATTAGCCTCCTGGATCAAACCCTTTTCATCAAGGATAAAATAGCCGACAGGGGCAAGGTCGAACAGGCTGAAATATTTGCTGCGTGACTGCTTTAGTTCCAACTGCGTCCTGCCAAGCTCTTCATTCTGCATTTCCAACTCGATTTGATGAACCTGAAGTTCGTGAATCAGTTGATCGCTACCCATGGACGGCCGGCCTCGCAGTTTCACTATTTGCTGTTTAACCTTTTTCTCTGCCAGCTTTCTCAAATCCCCCAATGTTTTTTCTTTCTCTCCCGCTTTAGCCATTGTCGCGGCCTCCTTGCCGCATACGTGTTTCCTTCTTAACGCACAACTCGCACGCTGCGACTTTTACTTTTTTGCTTTGACTTTTCAGATGCTTCCTGCATCTTTCTGTGTTTGGTGATGTCATCAATAGACAGAAGAATCATTTTTTTCTTGCCATCCCTTCTGATTAGCTGGCGCGCATTCAGGAGCATGGTCATGCTCCCGATAGTTGGAAAATCGTGCTGTACTTCGAAGTTCTCAACTGTGGTTTTCTTCGGGAGAATATCATCCAGCAACTTTCTCAACCCGGGTATATCCCATTGTTTGTTGCCCAGGTTGTAGAGCAACTGACCCTCTGTCTCCTCTACTTTCACCTGGAAGATGTTATAGAACGAGCGGTTGGCTGAAACTACCCGCGCCTCTTCATCCAGAACTATCAAAGGCTCGCGCACAGTGGCCACGATACTCTCAGCGTATTCACGAATCTCTCGTTCAGTCTGCTCTTTTTGAGCAACATGCTCCATCTTCTTGCTATCGGTTATGTCAATAACAGTAAGAACCAGTCCATCAATCGCATTCTCTAACGTTCGATAGGGCAAAATACGCACTAAAAACCATTTGCCATCTTCCGCCTGTATCTCGACTTCCTTGACCCTTAATGTGTCGAGTACGCCCTTGGCATCTTTATGGAGATTCTTATAGTTGACTCTTGAATTGATCTCACTGATTTTACGGCCTATATCCACCTCCATTAAGCTGAATATTTCGGTCGCCTTCGGTGTGAATCTCCTGACACACAGGTTTGTATCCAGAAAGATGGTTCCGATTTCAGTGTTGCCAAAAAGATTATTGAGGTCATTGTTTGCCGCCGTTAATTCATCAACCTTGATATGAAGCTCTGAATTAACCGTTTCCAGCTCCTCATTAATAGATTGCAGCTCCTCCCTGGATGTCTCCAATTCCTCGTTGGTGCTCTGCAGCTCTTCATTTGTGGACTGCATCTCTTCATTGGTCGATCTGAGTTCTTCGTTGGAGGTCTCCAATTCTTCAATCGTTGTCTGAAGGTGCTGTTTTGTGGATGCCAATTCCTGCTCCAGAGTCGCTATATACGGATCAACTATTTGTTCAGCAGCTTTCCTGTTTTTCTTCTTGGCGGCCGTTTTGTTTCTTGTTCTACTCTCGAATATAACCATCATCAAACCCGCTGTATCGTCTTTCCCTCCAAGAGGTCTGACCTCCAGGTTCAAGTCCCAGAAACCATCGTTATGTCTTATCTTCAGACTTTCATCGACAACTGCCTTCTTTTCTCTGACAGCCTTGTGTAGTAGTGCACTGAGTTTGTGACGTAATTCCGGCCGCGACATCTTTAAGATATCAAACGTAGGTTCCCCGGTCTGTTGTGATAGGTAGTCCTCGGTTCGACCGTGAAAATAGATAATCTTGAATTTTTCATTGACCAAAACACAGGGGGGGGTATAATTTTCGATGATCACCTTTTCTGCGAGCTGGCGGATATTGGCCTCAACTGGCTTAGCATTTGCTTGGGCCTGTTCGGATGTAGTCTCAATAATGCGTAAAGGTATAACCGGATATTCGATATTCTTAAGGGCAATCGCTTTTCGCTTGAAGATTTTCCACTTTGCATCAACCGCCAAAAAATTGTCACTAAATTCCCCGATGCTCTCTGACGAGCCTAAAAACAAATATCCGCCCGGGGCCAATACATAATGGAAAAGCGGCAATATCTGTTTGTGCAGCATCGTGTCCATGTAGATAAGCACGTTCCTACAACTAACAATATCTAATTTAGAAAAAGGCGGGTCTTTTATTAGGTTCTGAACAGCAAAAACCACCATTTCCCGAATGTGCTTTTTGATCTTGTAGCTGTTGTCCTGCTTCGTAAAAAACCGCTTTAACCTTTCGGTTGATATGTCCGCGGTGACTGCTTCATGATAGACACCCCCGCGCGCGCACTCAATGACTTCAGGAACCAGGTCGGTGGCAAATATCTGGATGGGAAATTGCTTCTTAAACCTCGTCATACCTTCTGCCAAAAGCATCGCTATGGAATAAGCCTCTTCACCAGTACCACAGCCCGGAACCCACACACGCACAGGACTGGAGGACTTCTTATTATTCAATAAGGCCGGTATCACCTTTTTTTCAAGAACATTGAAGGCATCGGCATCTCGGAAAAAATGAGTCACCATGATAAGCATATCTTTATAGAGGGTCTCGATTTCAGCAGGGTTTTGCTGAAGATATAGAACGTAGTCTTCTATCCTGCCGATCTGATGAACCGCCATACGCCGTTCAATCCTACGTTGGGTTGTGTTGAGTTTGTAATTGGAGAAATCGTGACCGGCGCCTGCCCGAATCAGCACAAATATCCTCCTCATCGAGTCTATGTATCGCTGCTCAGACGTCATCGGTCGCGTCACACCCTCGATGTAGGGGTGTTTGACGTATTTCTGAAGTTGCTCACCCATTTCCTCCACAGGCAGCACAAAGTCAACCATACCCGTATCTATGGCGCTTTTTGGCATGTTGTCATACCTGGCCTGCTTCTCTTGCTGCGCTATCACAATTCCACCTTCACCCTTGATGGCCTTTAGCCCCAAAGTACCGTCTGATCCGGTCCCTGATAGAATAACGCAAATTGCCATCTCACTCTGGTCGACGGCGAGTGAACGGAAAAAGCAATCAATAGGCAATCTGCTGCCATGCGGTTTGATCGGATCCATTAAACAAATAGTACCGTTCATAACGGTCATATCTTTGTCAGGTGGATTCAAATATATGCGGTTTGGCTCAATCTTTATCCCATCCTTTACCTGATGGATTATCATCCCAGTATATTTCTGTAGCAGCGAGTCCATAATACTTACGTAATTCGGAGCTAAGTGTTGGACGACCACGAAGGCCATGCCGCTATTAGCTGGTATATGTGAGAAGAATCCTTCAAGAGCTTCCAAACCCCCGGCAGAAGCTCCTATTCCGACAATGGGGAAGATAGTTTCTCGTTTCGTAACATTGCGTTTGCCTTTCTTCGGCTTCTTGATTTTGGACGGCGCATTCTTAGAAGACGACTTTTTCACTTTTGCTTTCTTAGTGGTTTTTTTCCTGCTTGCCATGCTAATTACATCCTTACAAACTTCGAGAAGGGCCTAATACGGTTGCGCGCACAGCTTTTCTACTTCTTTGATGGATTTGTTCCACCTGCCTCGAATCTTGCATCGCTTCGCCTCTCGCAAACTTACCAATTATCCCGAGCCTGCTTACTCTGCCCCACCAGATATATCTCTACCTTTGTATATTATCCTTGCCTGCAGTGGGTATTACATATTGCATATAATACAGTTATACTTAAAAAGTCAAGCTAATCTTTTAACTTTTTTAAAAAATACTACAGCCCCGGCCAGTAACGCCGAGATTCTGATAAGTCATTTAATAGTAATGGATTAAATCAAGAAAATGGGGCGAAGAAACCGGATGCAGAATTTTAAATATAGTGTCTTAAAAACTAAAGGTTTGGAAGGAAGTTTTTGATATAGCGGATTTTGTCTTTATGGCCGGATTTGGCTGCAGAGAGACAGCGACAAGCAGCACGGCAATAACAGTGCATTAAAATGCCGCTATAATGTTATGGCATCAATCGTTTTAGCCCTCTTTACAAACGGATATGTTTTCAGAGGGGCAGGTGAAGGGGAGCGGGTCATTACTATTCGTTGGTCTGCATGGGCCGAAGCGATGCGTTCCCTATCGATTGACGGCACTTTTAACCACTCTAAAGAAAGAATTACTCCTAAATCTTTCATCATCTCCATAAATTTATTATAATCTGTTGGCTTGACCATAAAAAAACTGCAACCCAATTCATAGCATCGTTCAATCTTGCTTGGTTCATCTGTTGTTGTCAGCATAATCACTGGAATCTTTGACAGTTCCCTATTCTCTTTAATCTTACGAAGAACTTCCAGTCCGTCAACCCCGGGCATCCGAATATCAAGCAGTAAAAGATAACGATCCTTTTCCCCGTGTTTTACTCCATTTCCTCCCTTGAATAGAAAATCCAATACTTCTTGTCCATCCTTGAAATGTAGAAAATCATTGCCGGCACAATTGAGCCACAGGTGTCTCTTTACAAGCTCAAAGTGCCCTATATCATCTTCGGCAATAAGAATAATCATATCTTTTTCCATTTCGCTGCTCGTTAGAACCGGAAGTCTTGGTGACATCTACGAAAACCCTCGGCAAAGAAACAAAGAATGTACTGCCCTTTCCATGCTCTGATTCCACCCATACGTTTCCATTATGCCTATCGAGAATATGTCTAACGATAGTCAAGCCAAGTCCTTCACCACTTTTCGTGCTGGTTTCAACCCGATGAAATATCTCAAATATTCTACTCTGGTGTTCCGGATGAATGCCCACTCCGTTATCTTCTACACAGTAAATATTCTGACCATCCTTAACTTCACTATTGTATACACGTATCAAGCCCGTCCGAGAGACTTCAAGATACTTCAAAGCATTATCCAAAAGGTTAGAGAAGAGTTGATTTATCTGTAGTGGATCACCGAGACAAGGTGGCAGCGGCTCAATTTCCACTGTTGCTCCTGCTTGCTTTATCTGATATTCCATGCTATTGACAATATCGGCCAGAACTGCGTTCATATCCAGCGCCCCGAGACATATCTCCACGTGATCCAGTCGGGAAAGCTTTAACAGTCCCGACAGCAGTGAATCCATTTTTTTCGCACTGGTAGAAATAAAGTTCAGCGCCTCGGGAATATCATCATTCAAGGCAATTCGCACATCGCCGTCCATATCTGCAGCTATCCCCTTGTTCTCAAGAGCTGAACGTATCAGATTGCAACTCCGAGACAATTCCTGGCTGAAACCTACAATATTAATCAGCGGCGACCGTAAATCATGCGATGTTATATACACTAATGACTTAAGCTCTTTGTTAAGCTTTACACGCTCCTCCTCCGCTTTCTTGCGCTCGGTGATGTCACGGCAAGTCTCTATCACCAACTTCGGTCGTCCGTTTCCATACCTCGCAGCCACGCTGGAGATACACCAGAGGGTTATTTTCTTCCCGTCGGCTCCGATAGCTTCCGTCTCGCATTCGTGGGTTTTGCCATCTGTAAAAGTTTTCTCAACTATACATAGCTTGCAAGCTTTATCATGCCCGCGATAGGTAGCATAGCACTTCTTTCCAATCAGATCTGGTCCGAAGGAACATTTGGCGACATCATTAGCCCACACAATATTATGTTGTTCATCTATCATGCTCATATGATCCGTCACAGAGTCGACAATCCCCGCGAGTTTTTGCTCTTCCTCTCGTAGCGCCACCTGTGCCTCACGCATTTCAATTGCCCGGCGGATAGTCATCAACAGATGCTCCGCATCGTAGGGCTTTTGCAGATAGCTATAAGCGCCCAGGTTAACTGCTTCAATGGCCGATGCCTGCGAGGCGTGACCGGTGAGCACTACGCATTCTGTGTCAGGGGAGTGCTTCATAACCTCCTGCATTACCGCCAGACCAGACATATCAGGCAGATTGAGATCGATTAGCGCCGCCGCCGGTTTCTCTTCCTTGACTCTTTCCAGGGCCACCTTGCCCTTGGCGGCGGTAATACAATCATAACCTTTGACCTTTAAGATGTCGGAGAGGCTCTTCCTAAGCTTGGGATCATCATCTACAATGATTATTTTACTTTTCGTGCCCATAGACCGTATTCTCTTTTCCTGCAGGCTGCAATGCTGTAAGCACAAACAAGAATGAAGATGTAATTTAAGAGCCAACTTCCTCGGGCCCCATCAGACTTAGAACCAGACGTTCTATAGCGGCGTTATTTTTGTGTCGTTTCTGCCCGCGATTATGATTGGGCTCACACGGGACTTCGGCTATGTATCCCAGTGAAGCCGCGTCGGCAAGGTTAGTAGCATCATCGATCTTTCCCATTATTTCACATAGGTTGTTCAAAACCATGTTTACCGTATCTTCGAAGTTCGGATTATAGGCAAGGCTCGGAATCAGAAAGAAATCGTTCTTAGTTGGAGTTTTTTGGGCGATGGCATGGGCTATAGCAATAACTGACGTACTTTCTTCTTCATCATTTCCCAAGCGGTTCAAATTCCAGAACAATGAATAGTTTGTTCCATCTGCCATGGTGACACTTGTCTTGGTGGTCTTGAGTAATTCGCCGGAGAGTGCTCTTTGAATGTCGGCACATAGATTTTCTTTATCGTCGTCCAAGACAAACAGTGCGAAGAAATTTTCACTGAGGACATATTCTTTCTTGCAGCGCCAGAGTTGTTCAGCTTTGGAGTTGAACTCAAGGATTTGGCCCTGAGGAGAGATGCAAACGACGGCGCTTGGGGAGTCTTGGACGATTGATTTAAAATGTTTGTAGCTGCGTACCAGCCCCTCTACGGCCCTTTTATTCTCGATAGCATAGCGAATGCGAGGAACAAGCTCATCCCAGATATCTGTTCCCTTTACGAGGTAATCTTCCGCACCACGTCCTATAGACTCAAGTTCCATTTCTTTGTCAGCCATCGATGTGAGTACAACGATAGGTACCTCTGGACTGGAGTTGTGAATTTTTTCAACGGTTTCGATGCCACTACTGTCCGGTAGGCCTAAGTCGAGCAATATGCTATCAAATTGCTTTTTGTATAGTTGCTCAATAGCGATCGACAGGCTTGATGCGGTATCGATTGCACACTGAAAGCCTTGATTCGGCTTTGATAAGACTTTTTTTACTAACTGACGGGTTCCAGCATCATCCTCGACCAGCAATATATTCGTAGGCTTACTATCCATATTGAATCCCTTTCAATTCCGCTATTCATAAAATGGAAACCCGGCATTTACCGATTTGCACGTATAATATAACATACTATATCCCCATATTGTTATTATCGGTATAGCCAATAAAAAATGTTAGAAATTTTCTGAAATCCATGATCACAACACTTAAATCGACTGATATATTTGCTGCCGACTAACGACACATTACCTTACATTCTTGGAATTGACCTTTAGTATCAAAAACGTCGGCTCCGAAGAGCCTCCAGTAAGCCTGTCCAACCTTAGGCCAGGTAATCGACCTTCCATACTCGTATGCCCGCCTTCTCATCTGGGAAAAAAGGGACTTATTCCGGAGCAGTTCTACTATTGACTGAGCTATATGTTTAGAATCACCAAATCGAACCAACTTGCCCCGGCCTTGTGCCAACAACTCCTGAGCAGCCCAATAGGGGGTTGAGACAACCGCTTTACCTGCGCCGACTGCAAATGCCAACGTGCCGCTTGTCAGTTGCTCTCTGTGCAGGTAGGGGTTAACGTAAATGTCAGCGGCACCGAGAAATCTGAATAGCTCTTCGTCATCTACAAAGCGATTGTGAAAAACTACATTTCCCTGTAATCCCAAATCCATGGCCATTCTTTTCAGCTCAACTTCATAAGATAGGCCTTCGCAACGCAGCACTTCAGGATGTATCGCACCCAAAACTATGTAAAGAATCGATGGGTCGGCTTTGACTATCGTCTGCAAAGCTCTGAGCATAATTTCTATGCCCTTGTTTCTGCTAATCAGGCCAAAAGTAAGAATTGTGCTCCGCCCGCTTATACCTAATTGACGTTTATAGTAGTCGCTGGCAGCAAAAGGCAAATCGGGTATGCCGTGCGGAATCAACTTTATCTTTCGCCCCGGCACACCATAAATATCCTGCAGCATTTCGACGCCATGCTTGTTCATAACCACCACCCTGTTTGACAGCTCGCACACGTCAATTAAGGATTCAAAATACTTAGGCTCAGATTTATCAAGAACTGTGTGCAGCGTAGTTATTACCGGCTTATTCAATCTCTCAAGTAAAAGATTTATATATGAGCCGCCAATACCTCCAAACAATCCGAACTCATGCTGGACAGACACAACATCTACATCACTATAATTAATATAGTCGGCCGCGGAAATGTAATCAAATGTAACATCTTTGCGAATATTAAGTGCTATCGGCTTCTTGAAATAACAATCAACTCCCGGCTGCATAGCAATGATTATTGGTTCAAATCCGCTGCCACTGGCCAGCTCTACATTTTTGATTAGATCAGATGTGAAAGTTGCAATTCCACACTTTCTCGGTGCATATGAAGCAATAAACGCAATCTTCTTTTTCATATTTATGCCACACGTCCTTGATTAATTCTCGTAATAGAACTATTTTGAGATATCGTCCGCAGCCATTGCACGTTACAATTGTTTCTACTGCATTCGTACCACACAAAGAAATATCCATTTTTATTCCATCGATCTATTTCTACCATCGGGGCATTACATTCAGGGCAAGATATCAGATTTTGTGCCCACTGAAATTTTGCGACTGATCTATTCGGACTTTTCATGTGCACAAGCCACACTCCTTTCAACTTTTACAGAAACAGTAAATCCAAAAATCCCACTCCTTAATAAGGACTGGATATGGCGGATTGCATCTGTAATTTGTTCAGTTGCTTCCCGGCCTATGACATATCTTTCAGCTTCATCCTGAAACCCAAAATTGTCATAGAGCAGTTCATCATGCACTGAAAGGACCAGAATACCCACGTTCAGGACTCGTAATTTTATTCTTTCAATAAGTCCAACAACGGATGTGTTATCCAGGGGAATATCAACGATAACCAAGTCGATTTTCCCCATAGCATCCGATACCTGGTCAATGTCCTCGGCTTCGCAACAAACAACAAGGTCAGATTCGTGTTTGATTAGCTGGGTCAGTTTGTGGCGCATGACCAGGCGGTTACTAACAATCAAAATCTTGAACTTGTCTTCAGTATTACAGGAGTATATTTCCCTCTCATTCATTATCTTTTTGCCTAACTCATACATACTGAGATTGTCACAGGTAAAAACTGTAATTATCCAAACTAAGTTATATCAGCATTGCTTTCTACTGCTGCTTTCGTTTTCTATAAGGACTACCCATTGTCTTGACTAAAGAACTGTCAGACTCAGCTTAGAATAAGAAGTTTGCATCTTGACTAAATGCTCTGCAGCTCCGAGCTTTTTGTGTTTGTTATTGCAAATTCTTATCTTCACCCCTTTTGACTAACAGGCAATAATATTATTCGGTATAGGGATAATAATAACTTCAATTTCCGTGGTCAGATGAACACGGTTTTTGCTATCAGTCGAATACCCTTGTTCGTGTAGGGGAATCCCCTATGGCGCAAATCAAAAAAGAAAGAAGCTTTTGGAATAGATATGAAAGTATTCAAGTAAGACATGGAAGATTGGATACGCAATATCTGATTGCAAGTCGTGGTAAAATTTTTCTCAACCCCGGCCCTCTACCCACTGAAAAGCATGCCGGAGAAGTTCAGCAGTACCAGTAACGTTCAGTTTTTTCTTTGTACGCAATCGATGAGTCTCAATTGTTTTCATGCTCAAGTGCAACTGCTCGGCTATCTGGTGTGTTCCGTAACCCTGGCCAAACAAACCAAATACTTCTAACTCACGGTCGCTCAGACACTCTATTGGGGAAACACTTACCTTGGGCTCACCGGTAGCTAATTTGCGCATCATTTTAGTTGCCATTCTATCGCTGAAGTAAAACTGGCCGCTCAGGACTTTACGAATTCCTATCACAACTTTTTTAGTAGCTTCGTACTTCATTATATAACCTTTTGCTCCTGCTCGAAGAGCACGTTCGGCATATAACGACTCATCGTGCATCGAAAGGACCAGAACAGGTAGGCTGGGGTATTGAACATTGATATCCTTTATCAGTTCCGTGCCGCTTCTCTCTTTAAGGGAAATATCAACAATAACCATATCTGGCTTTAGTGTCTTGACAACTTCCATTGCCTGGTCGGCATCCTCGGCCTGCCCGCAAACCACAAGATCTTCTTCCTTGTTGATAAGACCAGCAAGCCCCTCCCGAACTATAGGATGGTCATCAACAATAATAATCCTTGCTTTGTTTGTGTCGGTTTTACATTCTTGTTCTTTGTCAGTCATAATCATTCTCTCCATCAGTCGTCATTGTTTTTTGCTTGGAAACATACAAGTCACGATTGTTCCTCCATTGGCACCTCTATGAATACTAAACGAGCCGCCAATCGTCTCGGCGCGATGGTTCATGAGCTTCAATCCCATACCTTTGCTTATGGCTTGATTTTCCTGGAAGTCAAGACCATCACTTTTCACCGTCAACGTTGAGCGGCCCCTAACAGAAGTCAGCTTAATCACAACATTCTTTGCTCCGCCGTGTCGGACTGCATTAGTGATGGCCTCCTGAGCAATACGATAGAGATTAATCGTTACTGAAGTATCATTGACAGAGACAGATTTACTTTGTTTGAAAATACAGGAGATACTGAACATGTGCTCTGTGCTTGCCGCCAAGTCATCAAATGCCGATGTCAAATTGCTTACATTTAAATCTACAGGATGAAGCTTACGTGCAAATTCATGCATCTGTTCTGCTGCCTGGTTCACAAGTGCGGTTATTCTCGCTGCATACGATGCTTCGTCTAACGACTTGCTACACAGTATGTGCTGGAGGGTCTCAGCCATGAATTCAACGCCTGTCAGTTGTTGGCCTATACTATCATGCAGCTCCTGACCAATCCATCGACGCTCTCTCTCGATGATATCCAAGAGCTGTTCTTCGAGATGCTTGCGTTCCTTATTTTCCTGCAACAATTGTTTATTGGCTACTGTCAATTTTTCCGTTCGCTCAATTACACGCTTCT
>CAZKYP010000052.1:0-18927 GCA_964556885.1 uncultured Pirellulales bacterium
GGAAAGATACCGTTAAACCTGTCAAAGAGTGATATTGATTTGCTCAGTCTTTCCGGCCATAAACTGCATGCGCCCAAGGGTGTCGGTGTTCTTTATATTCGAAAGGGAACAAGATTGTCACCGTATATGTTAGGGGGCCACCAGGAGGCAGGTCGAAGGGCGGGTACGGAAAACGTTCCAGGTATAGTGGGCCTGGGCAAAGCGTGTGAACTGGCAGCCGAAAACATCGAGGAGGAAAACAACAAAGTCAAATGCCTGCGGGACAAACTTGAGAAAGCGATACTTCAAACGTGCCCCGATAGTCAGCTCAACGGTGATACGGAAAATCGCCTGCCCAATACGACCAATATCAGTTTCGAATACATTGAGGGCGAGGCGATATTGCTTATGCTTGACAGATACGGTATTTGTGCGAGCAGCGGCTCGGCCTGCACATCAGGTTCTCTTGAGCCAAGTCACGTGCTGCGCGCGATGGGCGTGCCGTTTACGGCCGCTCACGGCTCGATACGTTTCAGTCTAAGCAGATATAACACCGAAGAGGAAGTGGATTTTGTAATTGAAAAACTGCCGCCTATTATCAACCAGCTCCGTGAGCTCTCACCTTTCGTCCATAATAAGTCCGCTTAAGGACGATGTCATAGTGCCGGCACTGAGCAATTTGCCCATGATTCCCTCGCCGGGGGTGGAGCCGTCACCCATCCTGGCCTCGAACGTTATTCCATCAAGCATATAGTTCATCGCGCCGGCTTCGGCGACAACAGTTTCGCCCGGGTCCAGCTCAATCTCAACAATCTGCATATCATTTCCAATAATCTCATAATCGACTTCATGACACAGCATGGCTATCCCTTTCCTGGAATGTTCTATATTGTTGACTGTTAATTTGCTGCTGTGAATTAAGATGCATTGTATCTTAAAAATAAAAGCAATCAAAGAAAAACCGGTGTATATGTTTAAAATACAGGAAGATTGAAAATATAACAGCGGGTGTATGATATATGACAGTGACAAGAGTGGAAAATCTGTATTTTCCGTTTAGGGATTATACCGTCTCTCTACGGTATGCCTTGCGGCAGAGCCGTATTGACAGAGGACGCATACCGAAGAATTTTTATACGGCTAATGGTTCCGGTGCATCTTCCATGTTGGCTTCACTGTTAATCTGTTCGCCCGGTTTGAAAGGCAGCGGCTCGGCGAAGTGAACAGCGATGCGGCGTAAGTAATTGTTGACATGGTCGACCCTGCAAACCTGGCCTTTACGAGTGAAATCCGCCATATCAAAAGAATCATCCGGACCATAGCGCGGAACACTGAATCTCGCAATTATCGGCTGGCCGGGATGGGGACAATCGTCATCGGCGTGACAAGTGAACGCTGCCGCCTGGCTGGAGATATCGACCATCTGTCCCTGTGCGAGTGTATGGCTGAAATCCCTGGTGAACCAGATCGGCCAATAGTAACGTAATCGCTGCTCTCTTCTTCGTTCGTCAGTATCATTCATTTTTTGTACCTTAAAAATCACCCTGGGCTTAAAGTTTCAGTATGATTGCGAATCGACAAAAATGGATGGTAACTTTACGAGTTAAAAGCCGGAAAAATCATGGATAGCGACGTTGTCAGGTTCATTTATCAGGATTTTTAGTCATTTTCTGCGGTATATAAGCGCCGTGTAATTTTTTTGAATTTATCGATTATTATCGGGGATATTCCTATAACCATTCACCTGAATATACTTCGAGAAATGCAAATCGGTGACTTCGATAAGAAAAAAGCGAATTTTTCTCGTCAAATTTATTCGACATGTCGCAAATGGTATTACAACAAAAGGCAAGTTATATCTCAGAACGTTAAATAAGTTAATGGAAGAATGAGATGGTTTTGACGCTGTCTTTTATACTCAATCAATAGCTTATTTCTTTTACGAGTCTGATGAATTCGTAGCCGCGTTGCTCGTAGTTTTCGAACATGTCATAGCTGGCGCAGGCGGGGCTCAGTAAGACGATGTCACCGGGCTCTGCGATTTTGTTTGCCATTTTGACGGCTTCGGGAAGTGAATCGACAATCTCATAATGTGTGGCAGCGACCGAATGTAATGAGGTCGATGGTCCATCCACTTCGCTTTGCTCAGTGGCTGCCACCCCTATCAATGACTGATGAGCTTTATGTATTGCTTCAGCGATTTTGGGTGCGGTCTGGCCGATAAGGATTGCGGCTTTGGCTTTCTCTGCAATTTTTTGGCCAAACTCATCAAAGGGGATATTTTTGTCATACCCGCCGGCAATAATAATCACGTTTTCCTCAAAAGCTTCCAAAGCCGTAATAGCGCTTTGCGGCGTAGTAGCCTTCGAATCGTTGTACCAGCGGACGCCGTTTATTTCTCCAACAAGTTCGAGCCGATGCGGCAGTGCCTTGAATGAAGGTAGGGAATTTTTGATACTTTCGTCTTCAACTCCAAAATATCTTGCAATTGCTAAAGCAGCGGCGAGATTCGACAGATTGGCCTTGCCCGGCAATGAATACAAATTGCGTATTTCTTTGCCGACGTCTTCTGTTGAAAATTGTATGCAGGTTCGCCCGGCATTTTTCTTGTATTTTTCAAACCATTTGCAGGAAATTTCATCTTCGGCATTGAATATTGAGACGGCAGAGTGTTTATCATCCAGCTTCTGTAATTTGAAGATATTTTCTTTAGCGGTGCAGTACTTTTCAAAAGTGCCATATCGGTCGAGATGATTCGGAGTCAGATTTGTCAGGAGTGCGACGTTTGGTGCTTTGTGGTTTTCGGCTAATTGCTCGAGCTGAAAGCTCGACAGTTCCAGTACGACGAGGTCATTGGGTTTGATTTGTTCCAGGATGGTTAGCAAAGGCTGATTACCAATATTGCCGCTGAGCCATACGTTTCCGTGTTGTGTATTTTTTAGTAAGTGTGTCGTCAGAGCAGTGGTTGTGCTTTTACCATTGGCGCCGGTTATTCCGATTATCTGTGCGGGGCATAACTTGAAGAATATGCTAATCTGGGATGTGACGAATTTGCCGGCCCGGCGGGCGATTTGAAGAAACTTATTGTCGGCGGGGACGGCAGGATTGGCAACAATAATATCAGCCTTTTCAAAATCGGCAGGATCATGTGAGCCGAGGTGAAATTCAATATTGGTAAATTTTTCGAGCTTGCTTATTGAATCGTTAAGTTGCAGCGGTTGAGCCAGGTCTGTTACTATTACTTTTGCAGCTCGACCTGCAATAAATTCGGCGGTGTCGACTCCGCCGCCAAAGCGACCAAGTCCCATTACCAGAACCGTCTTGCCTTTGAAGTTGTGTTCCTGTTTTTGCATAAGTTTTATTGTCTGGGCTTAGTGCCCTGATAAATACAGGCGATACCAAATGTAAGCGGTATTGCACGGATATTTGTGAAGCCTGCTTTTTGCATTAGACGGCAAAAATCTTCTTGAGAGTAAAAATTCTCAATGCTTGTATTGAGATAACGATATGCGTTGTAGTTGCCGGAGAGCAGTCGGCCGAGCAAGGGCACAAAGCATCGTAAATAAAAAAAGTAACAGCTTCTGATGATTCGATTGGCGGGCATGGAGAATTCCATGATCAATGCCGTCCCGCCTCGTCTTAAGAGACGATGAATCTCTGTAAGTGTTTCGAGTGAATTGGGAGTATTTCTGATTCCAAAGCCCATTGTCACATAATCGAAGGTCTCGTTGGCTAAGCCGGTTGCGGCGGCATCGGCTCGAATCAACCTGGTTCGGTCAGTGAGATGATACCTGGCGATTTTCCTGCGGCAAAGAGCCAGCATGTTTTCGGATATATCCAGGCCGACGGCTTCGGTAATATCAGGGTGCCTGCGAAGCAGTGAAATCAGTACGTCGCCTGTGCCGGTCGCCAGGTCGAGGACTCTTAAATTTTTCTTTGTATCTATAGTGTCGGCGAGTTTGCGACGCCAGTAAAAATCCATTCCGAAAGACAGGATGTGATTTAGAATATCATATGTCGGCGCGATGGAATCGAACATCCGGCTCATCGAAAGTGAATTTGGCTTACTCGACATACTCGGAGCGATTTGGCTGTCGATTATATCAATTCTATTAATCGGATTCGATTTATAACTTTGTCTGCATTGCGGTGGCCAGGTCAATTTTTGCATCGATAACCGCCTGTTCAATACACCTTTTCCAATCGTCGCCGAACTGACTTTTATATTTTGGTTTTTCGTATGCGTATATTATTGATCGCGACGCATTAATCAGCGCCCCGGTTCCGTCCGGCTTGCAGAATCGTATACAATCGGCCGCGGTCGCCCCCTGTGAGCCGTATCCCGGCACAAGAAACCATATCTTGTCGTACTTTCGTCTAAGCGATGCCGTGACGTCCGGCGCTGTGCCTCCAACCACCATTCCTATGTTGCTGTAGCCGTTTTCGCCGATTCTTTCTTCTTTGTTTGCAATTTGCCAGACAATATCTGCGAGCTTTTCATACATTGTCTGACCGTTGGCATCGGCAAAATCCTGGATCGCCGCAGCGGAAGGATTGCTCGTTCGAACCAGAACGAAGACTCCTTTACCCTGCTTATCGGCCACTTCGGCAAAAGGCTCGATACCGTCGGTTCCGGTATAGCCGTTAATGGTGATGGCATCGGGAGCGAGAGTGTCTTCGAGTCCGGTCAATTCCGGATTTTCCAGATGGGCGGCGGCGTAAATCTCGGCTGTATGACCGATGTCTCCCCGCTTGACGTCGCCGATTACTTCAAGTCCCAGGTCGTCGGCCTCGCTCATCAGGGAATAGTAAGTTTCAAGGCCTTCCCAGAGATATTTTTCGAAAAAGGCAATGTTTATTTTTACAGCCGGTACCATCGGTGCGATGATTCGCATAGTTTGTGTGCAGAAATCGAAGATTGCGTCAACAGCAGCGGCGGCGTCGAATTCATCATTCATCTGACGATGATTTTTTATTGCGGCGGGAAGTCTGGAATAAACAGGATCCAGTCCGACGGTTAGGGCGGTCTTCCTGGTTTTTACGGCCTGGCAAAGACGATCGGTAAAATAACTTGACATTATGTTAGTAAACCTTCCTTTCTCAATCTACAACAGGGTTTTGCCTCTTTAACTACCGACAATTTTTATTATCTAAACACGTTCGGAAAAATGTTTTCTTCAAACATTGAAGTTACTATAATCTCATTAATGGATTCGGGCAAGAAAGAAATATCAGATAAAATAGCATATTCAAGGCTCGGTAAGAAATCGAGACTTAAAAAACTGGCAATCTGGCTTTCAATCGATCTTGTCGCAGCGTCTGTGGTTATCGCATTATTGTTATACAAACCCGGTAATTATAGTCCGGCCTTTTTTGATTCGGGTAATATTGAACGAGGTCAGGTCAGCCCTTATCTGACACATGATTTATCGCCACAAATTTATAACGGTTCGCAGCATGGTGAGCCGTTCGACTTAACTGTCACCCAGGACGGAATAAATGAAATAATCGCCTGGTCGGGTTGGCCGAAAGAATCCGAGGGTGTAATCCTGTCCGAACCTGCCGTGCTTTTTGAGCCTGAAAGTATTGTGCTGATGGGCAAAGCCGTTGTCAAAGGAGTCGATTTTATTGTTACGATTGTTGTTGAGCCGAGAATAGATGAGCAGAAGTTTTTGAGCCTCCGGGTGTCAAAAGTCAAAATCGGCGCGATGAATATCACCCCCTTTGCCAAGATGATGGCTAAGAAAATGTACGAGCAGAGCCAGACTGCAGGGTCTTCAGTAGAAAACGAATTACAGACAAAAATCGTGGCTTCCCTGTTGAATGATAAGGCGTTTGAGCCGGTTTTCAAGATCGAGGGTAGAAAGTATTTGGTAGAAAAAATCGTCATTTTAAATGAACGTTTAATAGTGCATCTTGCCCCGTCTTCGTAGCATACCTTTTTACAGTTTATACGAAGTTTGGGACATGCATAGGGAGCAGATAGGGTATAGTATTAAAAAAACCTCAGAGTATACGTGGACAAAATTCGTAGATTTTGTGATGGTTGGTGTTTAAAGTTTTCTTGGTAGTGTGGTTTTTAACATGAAAAAAGCAGATTTATAGGGACGTTGTCGATTTTAAAGATGTTTGCCGTGCATATTTAAGGTGCTATAGGGCCAAAAATTATGCAATTTCGGCAAAAAAATCATTGATATTGCCGGATTTGACGATTATTATGGCAGGTTCGGCTATATGGTTTTAGTAAATAGACTGCCAAGACAAAAACTTGAACTAAAAAAGAGGTAACAAAAATGCTTTTGATGGGATTGGCGAACAGTGCAAAGTAGACGAACAAAGAATTTGTACGCCTACACTTTTTCGCGAATAGTGACTTGGCAATCGCTGTTTCTGCTTCAATGCCGGGAAACGAACGGGGTTTTTTATACTTGTCCCGTTTTTGCAGGACAATTGCAGAATCGGGTTCTCTTAGGGAGGCAGATGATGTAGGGCAAAGGTAAAAAACAACCTCTTGTTCGTTCTTGGTGCGCAGGAAAATATCTATGTCGATAAATCCTGCGGGAAGTGGAAACCTTATTGGGTTTCCATTTTTATTCGGTACTTCCTTGAAGCGCCGAAGCTGGAAATATGAAAAATTTCAATCTATATTAAAAAAGAGAAGAAACGATGAACCAGGAATTACTGAGAATCGTGGAGAATATTGCTCGTGATAAGAATATTGACAAGGAATCGATATTTGTAGACCTGGAAGAGGCAATGATATCAGCCGCCCGCAAACACTTCGGCGAGCCGGAAAGCAATATAGTTGTCAATATCGACCGAACCACGGGTCAAATCACGGCGTTCAAGGATAACGTGCAGATTGATATAAAACGTCTTGGCCGCATCCCCGCCCAGACGGCAAAGCAGGTGATTATCCAGAAAATACGGGCCGACGAAAGAGACAGTATTTTTTCTGAGTTTGTGCAGAGAAGAGGGGAGATTATAAGCGGCTCGGTCGTTCGTTATGAGAGCGGAACGTTGATTGTGAATCTGGACCGATGGACCGAAGGTTTTATGCCGAAGGGCGAGCAGATAATGGGCCAGACACATCGGGTGGGTGAGAGAATCAGATGTTTGATCCTCGATGTAAAAGAGACTTCCAATCAGGTTAAAATAATTCTTTCCCGAACACATCCGGATTTTATCCGCAGATTATTCGAATCGGAAGTACCGGAGATTAGTGAGAAAATTATCGAGATCAAAGCTCTTGCCCGGGAGGCGGGCTACCGCAGTAAAGTTGCAGTAGCTTCATTTGACGACAAGGTCGATCCTGTTGGGGCATGTGTTGGGGTCCGGGGAAGCAGGATAAAAAACATAGTTGACGAACTCGGTGGTGAGAAAATCGATATTGTTCGCTGGAATGATTCGTCACAGGTGCTTGTGTCAAACGCCCTTATGCCCGCGAAGGTCAGCGAGATTGCCTTGTGCTTCGAACTGGGAAGAGCCACTGTTGTTGTGGATGAAGACCAGTTAAGCCTTGCCATCGGCAAGCACGGACAAAACGTTCGTTTGGCAGCCAGGTTGACCGGCTGGGATATCGATATACTCACGCCGGACGAGTACAACCAGGGAATCGAAAGATTGACAAGCTGTGTGAAGTCTGTAGAGCAGGCGGATGACAACGTTGTCGACAAGCTGATAGCTCTGGGTGTAATATCTGTTGCGGATTTGGATGATGTCGGGGTAGAGCCGCTGGTTAATGAGCTTAAGATTGATGCGGACGTTGCTAAAAAACTGATTACCGCGGCGGTTCGGGAGATTGAACGTCAGGGGACGGAATCTAAACGAGGCAGTTTGGAAAAGGAGATGGCTAAACAGACAAAAGTAATTAATGACGAACAATAAGTGTACGATGTCAACATTAGAATATACTGAAATATATGATGTAATAAACACAGACAAGATGGGAGATTATCTTTGGCGACCACAAGAGTTTACATTTTAGCTAAGGAACTTGGCGTTAAAAGCTCTGCTATTGTGAAGAAGTGTCAGGATGAAGGTTTGGATGTAAAAAACCATATGTCTGTGATATCTGCCGGTTTGTCCGCCACTATACGCGAATGGTTTAGCGAAGGGGAAAACGTCACAACAGTTGAGGTGTCCGATAGAGTGGATTTGGCCAAGGTCCGGGTCAGAAAGAAAAAGAAGGCCAAGCGAGTTTCACCGTCAGAGAGTGCAGGAATTAAAGAAGCCGAAGAACAGCAGCTCGAGACGAAAAAGGCTAAAGCCAAAGACCAGGCTACTGTTGAAGAGGAAATGGAACACGAAGATGAGCAGTCATTATCGGATACAGAAATGCAATCCGATACGTTGGTAATCACGGAGGAGCCGCAGGTTGAAGAGGAAAAGGTGATCGAAGTGCAGGAAGAGCCTGAGCCTGAACCGATTGTGCCTGCCGGACCGATTATGGAAAAACCGGAACCGGCAAAACTTAGCGGACCCAAGGTTGTACGTGTCGAAGCGCCTGAGCCTTTACGTCAGCCCAGACCCCGGCCAAAATTTAAATCAAGATATGATGCTCCTGTTACAGAACCCTTAATGTACAATCAGGACCGGGATGATTTTGCAGTAAAGGGAAAAGAAAAGGTGCATGCACAGAAGAGAGGTAAAGAGAGAACACACGGACGAAGGCGTGATGAGCCGGAATCGGACACGGTACGCAAAGCGAAGTTAGGCAGTAAATGGCGACAGAGGGATATTGAAGAGCGCCAGGCTCGACTTAATGCCGCTGGTGGCGAAGGTTTACGATTAAGACCTGTACGTAAAATTGCCGCCAAGTTTCAGGCAAAAGCCGCTTCCAAACCTGCCAGACCCAAGGAAGCTGTTATTAGCGAACCTATTACTGTGAGGGATTTATCTGCTGTTCTTGGGATTAAATCAAGTGATATTATAGTCAAACTGATGCAGCAGAATGTAATGGCTACTTCAAATCAGGTGATAAGCAGGGACGTTGCCGAGCTTATTTCTCTTGAGTTTGATACTGAACTGAAAATTGAGCATAAAACCACACTGGAAGAGCAAATCCGGAAAGAATTTGAAAATTACCCGAAGAAAAATCTCCAGAAGAGGTCGGTGATAGCCGCGATGCTCGGGCATGTTGACCACGGTAAAACCAGTTTACTGGATAAAATACGGTCAACGCATATTGCCGCAGGTGAAGCGGGCGGTATTACACAGCATATCGGGGCCTCCGAGGTTATCTGGGGTAATAAAAAAGTTACGTTTCTTGATACACCGGGGCACGAAGCTTTTACTGCAATGCGTGCCAGAGGCGCTAATATGACCGATGTTGTTGTATTGGTTGTTGCCGCCGATGATGGTGTAATGCCCCAGACTGTAGAAGCGATAGCCCACAGCAGGGCGGCAAAGGTTCCGATTATTATTGCGCTGAACAAAACCGACCTGCCCGGTTGCGACATAAACCGGATTTATTCACAGTTATCCGAACATGACCTGGTTCCGACCGAGTGGGGCGGTCAGACCGAAGTGGTCAAAACAAGCGCAGTCACCGGTCAGGGCATTAATGATTTGCTTGAATCACTGGACTATGTTGCCGAATTACTCGAATTGAAAGCTGATGATACGATCCCGGCGACAGGATGGATTGTAGAAGCCAAGATGTCTGCGCAGCGCGGTCCTGTGGCAACTCTTCTGGTCAGAGAAGGGAAATTGAATAAAGGTGATGTAGTGCTGGCCGGCGGTACCTACGGCAGAGTGAAAATGCTTCGGAACAGCTACGGTAAAAATATAAACGCAGCCACAAGTTCTATGCCTGTTGAGATAACAGGGCTTGGTGATGTACCCCAGGCTGGCGATAGATTTTACTGCCTTGACGATATAAACAGAGCTAAGGCGGCCGCTGAGGAGAACCAGCGGCAGAAGCGGGAGCATACGCTGGCTGAGCGACAGCAGGTGACGCTGGACAATTTATTCAGTCAAATTGAAGCAGGCAAAACTGAGACATTAAATATCATTATTCGGGCCGATGTACAGGGTTCGGTTGATGTGTTGAAAAAGTATTTATCGGAGTTGAGCACGGATGAAGTTAAGATAAATATTCTGTACGCCGCACCGGGTGGCATTACGGAAGGCGATGTCGTGCTTGCCGAAGCGTCGAATGCCATTATTATCGGCTTCAATGTTGTCAGCGAGGAGCATGCAGCCAAAATTGCAGAAGCTAATGGTGTCGAGATAAGGCTTTATAACATCATATACCGAATAACCGAAGATTTGCAGAAATCGATGGTAGGATTGCTCGAACCGGAAGAGTTGGAGAAAACACTTGGCAGGGCCGTAGTAAGAACCATATTTAAGATTTCACGAGTCGGTACCGTGGCCGGTTGCTATGTCAGCAGCGGACACGCCGCTAAGAATGCAAAAGTGCGTCTGATACGTAACAATATAGTGCTCAAAGACGGGCTGAGCATAGAAACTTTAAAGCATTTCAAGGATGACGTGCGTGAGGTCAAGACGGGTCTGGAATGCGGCGTTAAAATTGCCGGATTCGACGATATCAAGATTGACGATGTTCTCGAGTTCTATGAAATAGTGAAAATAGCCAGAACTCTTTGAATTGAAAATTGAAGATTAATAACCGACTATTAATTGAAAACGGTATTTTATAAGCCGCGTTGGAATTAATAGTCAATATATAGAAAAATTAACGGTCAAATGGCAACTCGAAGGCAGGAAAAGGTTGCTCGTGTGGTAAAAGAAGCGGTTAGTGACGCCATTATCAACCACCTTAATGATCCTCGTATCGAGGGATTTGTAAGTGTAACAAGAGTTGAAGTGGCCGCTGATTTGCGTAATGCGGATGTATATATCAGCATTTTTGGCAAGGACCAGAACGGGCAGAACAAGACGTTCGCGGCAGTAAAACATGCGAGAAGCCGGATACAATCTCTTCTGGCAAACAGAATACAAAGTAAATTCTGCCCTATTATACATATCCATCAGGATGAAAAGTTCAAGAAAACCCTCGAAACTATGAGACTGATAGATCTGGCGAACAGCGAGATTGAAGATAAAAACGAGGAGATTGTTGAATAGGACAAATCGTGCGAATAAAATTATTCGATGTGAATTAAACTATTTATAATATGCGAAATCGGGCATTCTAACAGAGACTAAGATGAAGAACAGCAAAGAATATGCAAATAAGGTGCAAAAGTTGTATCGTTCGCTGGTTCGTAAATATCCGAAAGTACAGAAAGTAGACCATGATCAAGTGGAACGAGCGATTGTATACGCAATAATCGGGGAGAATTTCAGCGACTCGGTGACGGAATCCGTGATGAAGAAAATAGATGAATGCTTCGTCGATTTGAACGATTTACGTGTTTCGCGTACGGAAGAGATTGCGGAGGTCCTTGGTGAAAATACACCCGTCGCAAGGGATGTAGCCGCGAAGATAAACAAGATCTTGAACTGGATATTCAATTCGTATCACAAGGTAAGTCTGGAAACGTTGAAAAAGATGGGCAAGCGTCCGGCTAAACAGGTTCTTGAGAAAATAGAAGGCATCGACCGTTATGTGATTGATTATTGCATGGTTACGTCTCTTGGCGGGCATGCCATACCCCTCACAGGCAAGATGGTTGAATACCTCAGGAACAATGAGCTGGTTCAGCCGGATGCTGATGAACAGGAGATAGGAGGCTTTCTGGCCAAGCAGATTTCCGCAAAGAGTGGGTATGAATTTTATGCTCTTCTTAGACGTGAAAGCGAGATAGAAGCGGTTTCAGGTAAGAAGAAAGTTAAAACAACCAGAAAGATAAAGGACGAAGCGGCCTCATCAGCAACCAAAAAAACTAAGAAAATGAAAAAATGACATAACTTGCCCTTTGAACGGCAAGATAAGGACCAAGGCTATACGTATACTTTATGGAAATATAATGTCGGAACAAATATTAAAACTTGGTATTCCCGCGGGAAGTCTTCAAAAAGCAACGATTGAACTACTTGGTAAAGCTGGTTTCCATGTTCTTAACTCGGACAGGAGCTACCTGCCTCATATAGACGACAAACAAATCCGTCTTATCATGCTTCGTGCACAGGAAATGGGAAGGTATGTTGCCGATGGTGTGCTCGATGCCGGCATAACCGGTTATGACTGGGTAATGGAGAGCTGCAGTGATGTTATAGATGTTTGTGAGCTTGCCTACAGCAAGGCCACAAGTAATCCGGCAAGATGGGTTCTGGTTGTGCCCGAGGAATCGAAAATTAAAAGTCCGGAGGATTTGGCCGGGGGGATAGTAGCCACCGAGCTGGTAGCTGTAACGAAAAAATACTTTGCAGACAGGAATATAAACGTAAAGGTCGAATTTAGCTGGGGTGCTACCGAGGTCAAGGCCCGGCTCGTGGATGCTATTGTCGAGCTTACCGAGACAGGTTCGTCCTTAAAGGCGAATAATCTGCGAATAATAGATACCGTAATAAGCTCAACTACAAGGCTGATTGCCAATAAGCTGGCCTGGGAAGACGGATTCAAGCGTGAAAAAATTGAGAATATTTCGATACTTTTGAATGCGGCAATCGAGGCCCGTAACAAAGTCGGTCTGAAAATGAATATCAGGAAAGGCGATTTGGACTCGATACTGGAAATACTTCCCTCGGAGAAAAGCCCGACTATCTCTTCTTTGGCTGACTCGGATTATGTGGCGATAGAAGTGATTATTGAAGATGCAATTGAACGCTCGCTGGTGCCGGCTCTCAAACGCGCGGGGGCTTCGGGGATTATTACCTATCCTCTGAACAAGGTTATTCACTGATTATTCATACTACAGTTTTCTTGCTATCTGCATCAAATCAGATATACTTGCAGCGGTTCGCCTGCCATAATACCGGTTATTGGGGCATTGCTATACTGGGTTTGGTGTTTTATATATGACAAAAAAGATTGCTATTTTGGGTTCGACCGGTTCGATAGGGAAAAATGCCCTGCGTGTAGTCGATGCGCTCGGGCCGGAGTACCGGATTGTCGCGTTGAGTGCACACAGTAATGTGCAGCTTTTGGCGGAGCAGGTCAGGCGATATAGACCCGGATTTGTAGCTATCACGAATTCTGATTGCGTAGAGCAGCTTAAAAAGCTGATTGGTGATTTGAATGTTGAGATTTTAACCGGCCCCGAAGGTATGGTCAGGATTGCCGAGCTTGAGGATATGGATATTCTCCTTGCTGCGGTAGTCGGTGCTGCGGGCTTGCCTGCGATTCTTGCCGCCGGGCGTGCAGGCAAGAGACTTGCCATAGCCAATAAGGAACCGTTTGTGATTGCGGGCGAGCTGCTTCAAAAGACGGTTAAGGAAAGTGGCAGCCTTGTTTTACCTGTGGATAGCGAACATTCAGCGGTTTTCCAGGCTATGCAGGCCGGTAAACGTGAGGAAGTAAAGAAAATCATCCTGACCGCTTCCGGGGGCCCTTTCAGGCGGGCTGATTTAGAGGATATGCGGAATGTAACCCTGGAGCAGGCCCTTTCGCATCCGGTTTGGAATATGGGGCCGAAGATCACCATTGATTCGGCTACTATGATGAATAAGGCATTTGAGATTATCGAAGCCCGCTGGCTGTTCGATATGCCTGTTGAGAAAATAGAGGTTTTGATTCATCCGGAGTCAATAGTGCATTCCCTTGTCGAGTTCATAGACGGCTCGGTAATAGCACAGCTCGGTGAGCCGGATATGTGCCTGCCGATTCAATATGCTATAACTTATCCTGAACGTGTTAAAGGAGTTGCGCGGGATCTCAGGCTCGAACAGACAGGTACTTTAACATTTGAAAAGCCCAACTTGGAGATGTTTCGAGCGATATCTCTTGGATTTGAGGTGGCTCGTACGGGCGGTACGGCCGCAGCCGTTTTCAATGCAGCCAACGAAGCTGCTGTTGAAGAATTTCTTTCCGGCAGAATAAAGTATATAAATATAGTGGAACTTGTCGAAAATTGTCTTAATAAGCATAATGTTAAAACAGCAGCTTCTCTTGAAGAGTTGCTTGAAGCCGATGCCTGGGCAAGAAAAGAAGTATCGGAATCGGTGTATAGTTTAATGTAGTATTTTATAGGATTTTATGTACCTGCAGGATGTGGAGATATTTTAATGACAAAACCAAAAGGTTTAACGGACAAATATTTTAGACTGCTTATACTTGGTATTGTTTGTGTTGGTGTTATTTATCTGGTTGCCCGACATATCAACACTTCCGGTAACGTGTTGTTGGTTTTATTGGGTTTCGGAGCCGTAATTCTTGTTCATGAGTTTGGCCATTTTACCGTAGCAAAGTTGTCTGGCATAAAAGTAGAGGCATTTTCGATTTTTATGCCTCCGATTTTATTTGGCCTGCAAAGAACAGAAAATGGTTTTCGAGTTCGGATTTTACCTGAGATGTTCCCGAAGGAGGGTGACGAATCGGGGGAAGGAGCCTTGAGTTTTACGATTGGTCGGAAGGGTATCCCGAGCGAAACCGAATATCGTATCGGATTGATTCCGTTCGGCGGTTTTGTGAAAATGCTCGGTCAGGAGGATGTAGGATCGGCAAAAAGCACCGATGATCCTCGTTCGTTTGCCAACAAACCGGCTTTGGTACGTGCAGGAGTCCTGGCCGCTGGAGTGTTTTTTAATGTTATCAGTGCCGGTATTATTTTTATGATAGCATTCTTGATTGGGATAGAGTTGCCGCCTCCCGTGGTTGGCGATGTGATTCCAAACTCACCTGCGGCTCGTGCCGGTCTGAGGGCGGGCGATGAGATAATTGAGATTAACGGTGAAAAAGAAGACCTTGATTTCAGCAATATCGGTGTGGCGGCGGCTTTGTCCGGCAATAATGAACAGGTTCCGATGACAATCAGTCGTATGGACGGCTCCGAAGAGAAATTGACACTCGCCGCTGAAGAGCTTCCGGGCGAGATGTTGAAAGGCTTCGGTATTATACCGCCGCAGACGCTGACGATTGCAAACCTTAACGATAAGGATGAAGAGAAAATATTATTTGAAAAGACGGGCTTAAAATCCGGTGATAAAGTTAAAGCTGTCAATGGAAAAGAAGTGCAGAGTCATTGGGAGCTTAAGCAAATAGTTAAAAACACCTTTGCTCCGATGGTGACATTTTCCGTGGAGAGGCAGGATGCCGTCACGAAGGAAGTTAAACTGTTTGAAACACGAATTCCCCTCAATTTGGACCTAACGGGTAGTAAAAGTGCGTCTAAAACTGCTTTTGGGGATATATACTCCATGATTCCACGTTTGCGCATAGCGGATGTTTTAGCTCGACAGGATAGTAATGACATTGGGCAGGTTTTGAAGCCGGGTGACATTGTGCTTATGATTGGAAATGTTGAAAATCCGACTTATGAGCAAATGCGTGAGGTTACCACTGAATATGAGAATCGGGAACTGCCTGTCAAGGTACTGCGCATTGATGATAGCGGCAACGAACAGACAGTTACAGTCAACGTTGTTCCCAAACGACAGCCCGGCGGAGATAAGGTTATGATTGGTGTTGGTCTTGAGTATGATCTTGAGCATGCTGTCATTGCAGGTACTGTTAAAACTGATGACGGCTCGACATCTTTGAACATTCCGTCGGGTTCTACAATAACAGTCGTTGATGGAGTTCCTGTATCAAGCTTCTATGATATTGCCAGGGAAATAAATAAATATGCCGGTCAGAGGATTACAATTGATTATCGCCTGAATGAACAAGAAGCAGGGGCTGTTGCATTGGATATAGGCAGTGGTGAAGACGCTTTTATTGTAAAAACAGCTTTTGCCGAATTAATCCCCTTTGAGGCTTTGAAGAGAATCTATAAAGCTGACGGTCCTGTTGATGCATTGTTGATGGGATACAGAAAAACTATTATGTTTATCGCCCAGACTTATGTGACCTTGAGGCGTCTGATCGGCGGGCTTGTCAGTCCGAAGAATCTGATGGGGCCGGTCGGTATTATAACTTTCAGTTATAATATTGTGGCCAATCAGCCGCGGATTTATTATGTTTATTTCCTTGGTCTTATAAGTGCGGTAATAGCCGTATTTAATTTTCTGCCGCTTCCGCCCCTTGACGGTGGATTGGTACTGTTGTTGTTTATCGAAAAGATTAAAGGGTCGGCTATAAGTGAGCGGACACAGGCGATAATTGCATATACCGGCTGGGCGTTGATACTGGCGCTTCTTGTTTATGTGACGTTTAACGATATTGACCGAATCCGTAATTTATTCAGCTAAGTGCTGTCGGGAATATTGTCAAAAGGTTCTAATACTTGTTCTTATTTAAGAAAGGATTCTAAAGTGTTGGAAATATTATCCGGTAGACTTTTCTCGCAGGAGTATCATAGAGATATATTCAACATGCTAAGAGAGCAGGATGAACAGGTCTATCGATTGATCAACAAGGAATATGAAAGGTTGCAGAATACCCTGCAGCTTATCGCCGCTGAGAATCAGTGCTCGAGAGCGGTACTGGCGGCCCTTGGCTCGATCATCCAGAATAAAACGACCGAGGGTTTCCCGGGCGCAAGATATCACGGGGGCTGTGATGTTGTTGACGATTTGGAGAAGCTGGCTGTTGAGAGGGCCAAAGAGACATTCGGCGCAAAATATGCAAATGTGCAGCCGCATTCCGGCACAAGTGCCAATCATATCGTTTTTACTGCGTTGTTGGATAAAGGTGATAAAATCCTGAGCCTCGGCCTGGACCAGGGCGGGCATGTTTCGCATGGTGCAGCAGTTTCCTTTACGGGGAAATACTTCGATATAGAAAACTACTTTGTCAATAAGGACACCTTCCTTCTGGATTATGATGCTATCCGGGAGCAGGCGATTGCATTCAGACCCAAACTGATTGTATGCGGGGCCACGGCTTATTCGCGTGTGATAGATTTTAAGAAATTCCGCATGATTGCAGATGAAGTTGGTGCCTATCTTCTTGCAGATATTTCGCATATATCCGCTCTTGTGATTGCAGGTGCACATCCTTCTCCGATTGACCATGCTCACTTTACAACCACCAGCACATACAAGCCCGGCGGACCAAGGGGCGGCCTGATTCTGATGGGACGTGACTTTGACAGGAAAATCGAGTTTGCCGGCAGGCAAATACCTTTATGGGAATGTATCCAGAGATCGACGTTTCCGGGGGTCCAGGGGACACCTTATTTGAATAATATAGCCGCCAAGGCGGTTTTCTTCAAAGAAACGCTTTCGGACGAATACAGGGCCAGGCAATTCAAGATTATTGAAAACGCCAGAAGACTTGCGGACGATTTGCTTGATTTGGGATTTGATGTGATGACCGGCGGTACGGATAACCACATGGTTCTTATAAATGTTGCCAATATGAGAGAAGGCATGACGGGACATATCGCGCAGCAGTGCCTTGAAGACTGCGGGATAATCGTCAATAAGAACAGATTGCCTTACGATAAGAGAGGCGTTACCGTTACGAGCGGCGTCAGGCTGGGTACGCCGATTGTTACGAGGAACGGCATGGGAATCGAGGAGATGGAAAATATATCGTCTCTGATAAATACGGTGCTGAGTGAGGTCCGAATTGTTTCGGACAAAGAGTATCGAATGGATGAGTCACTCAAGAACGAAATCAGGACCAGGGTACGAGAGCTATGTCACAGGTTTCCGATACACGAACTATATCCGGCTTCAAGCCCTGACAGAAGCGGGCAAGTACCAATAACTCAATGTGAAAACAAAAGGCAGGGCGCCGCTCGTATGGAAAAGGCGGCATACGATAATCAGGTGGAGTGAATGATTTGTATTCATAAACATTCTTCATTGTTTATCCATTTCTTTTAGATGAAAGATAAAGTTAAATGCCTGCAGCTTTGTCGGTGATTATAGCATCTTACAATCATGAGAATTACATCGAAAAGACTCTGCAAAGCATCGAGGCCCAGACATTCCAGGATTTCGAGATTATCATTATCGACGACGGCAGCACAGACGGCACGGTTGAGGCGGCAAAAAGAGCCGGTTCGAGAGCCAGGATTACTGTTCAGGAAAATCAGGGCGTCGATGCTGCTCGCAACAGGGGGATTGGTTTATCCGAGGGAAAATACATTTGTTTCATCGACAGCGATGATATGGAGCAGCCGGACAGGTTCGAAAGACAGGTTGGCAGACTGGAAAGTGACCCGGAGCTTGGATTAGTATTTGCTGATGTATTGATTGTCGATTCCGACGATAAAGTTATTGCAAAAATGGGCGATGTCTATCCTGTTTTGCCCGGCAATGTTGCCGAGAGACTGATAACTGATTATTGTTTTATCCCGTTTGCGACAGTTATGGTTCGCAAGGAGATTTTTCTCCGCACGGGTCTTTTCGAGGCCCATAGGCAGGCGATGGGTCATACCAAATGGATCGAGATTGCTCATATAAGTAAGACTTCTTATGATCCCAAGCCGCTGGCTTGCTGGCGGCGGCATAAATCGAACACATCGAGGGCCACGAAAAAGGAAGATTATTACGAATGGACACGAATAGAGCTGACGAAAGTCCTGGATAAATATCCGGATTTGCGTAAGGCGGTTGGCGAAAAGGCGATTAATAAGCGTTTCGCCCGCTCGTATTTTCTTACAGGTTTTTTCATGGCCGCAGAAGGTAATATTGAAAAGGCAAGGCAATATTATTACAAAGCAGTTAAGACAAATCCGTATAGTTTGATGAACCTTGGCGGCGCCGCCCTGATTTCTCTACCGGCTAAGGGACTATTGACGAGTCTGCACCGGTATGTCCATGAGAAGAAAATTCGCTGGTAAGGTTTGAAAGGACTTCATATATTGTTGTTAATATTTTCAGGTGACTTTTCGGATTGATTCTTTTTTGTTTTGTGTGAAGATTGTAATGCCCATGAGAATTGATAAATACCACCGATTACAGCCATAATAACCAGTCCGGATA
>CAZKYP010000053.1:0-18707 GCA_964556885.1 uncultured Pirellulales bacterium
ATAAATTTGACGCAGATGCGGAGATTGAGTTAGCCGGCAAACTTGGTGTTTCGATAATTAATCTTGACGATAGTCGCTATCCGCCTGCATTGAGACAAATATATGACCCTCCTCCTGTACTTTACGTAAAAGGAAGTTTAAACCGCCAGGACAATCTGGCAATTTCAATTGTCGGTTCTCGGCGCTGCAGTTTGTACGGCCAGGAACAGTCTTCGCGGTTCGCCCATTTATTGGCATCGGCCGGTTTTACAATCTGCTCCGGTATGGCGCGTGGTATAGATACCGCCGCACACCAGGGGGCGCTTTCGGCCGGCGGACGAACGATTGCGGTTCAGGGCTGCGGCCTGGCGAATATCTTTCCACCGGAGAATAATCGGCTGTTCGAGCTGATAGCAGAATCCGGGGCCTGCGTTAGCGAGCTGCCGCTGCGTTACGAACCTCTGAGTTCCAATTTCCCACCGCGAAACAGGATAATAGCCGGGCTGTCACTCGGAACAATTGTAATCGAGGCCGGCATGCGATCCGGGGCGCTGCTGACCGCCAGGGCCGCTTTGGATTACAACAGGGAAGTAATGGCGGTGCCGGGGAAAATCGACTCGCCTTTAAGCAGGGGGGCGCATCATCTAATTAAAGACGGTGCGAAGCTCATCGAATCGGTCGAGGATGTGATGGAAGCCCTCGGATTTATCGGGGAGCAATTGGAAAGCCATGTCAGCGCTGCGGCGGCAACGGCTGTTGAGAGTGTGGAAAAATCTTTGTTTGAAGTCAGCGAGTTGAATCTGTCACGGGATGAAAAATTGATTTATGATTTTCTGAATGGAGAACCGTCACATATCGAACAAATAATCGCAGATACGGACTTGATGCCGGGAAACGTGAACGCGAGCCTGATATCACTCAGGCTCAAAGGTCTGATAAATCAACTGCCGGGTAACATGTTCATCAAAAGATGAATCGCCCTAAATCCCCATTTTCTGCCCTATAACATGTCTTCTAAAAGACAGTAATCACTTCAAATATTTGTTTCCAAGCGAAAAAATACAGTTTGATATTAGCATATCAAGTTTAGCCTAAAATACACCGAAAGACCTACAGTAAACCAGCGTAAACATCTTTTCCGGGGTGGTTAATTTTAACGGAACGACTGGGGGTATGGATTCTGAGAATGCAAATACAATTTAAACGGCTCGTATTTTTTACAGTCATACTTAATTTTATTTGTTTCCAGCGGGCATTCGCGGCTCCGAAGGAAGATTACGATCCATATAATGGAATAATGAAGGACCTCAAGGAGCTCTTCCCCTGGCTGGAGATCGGCCTGGAATTTCGCTTTCGTGTCGTCTACGACGATGCGCGAAAACTGGATAGAGAAGCAGTCGGTCATGATCGTCTCAACACTCGTTACCGGGGACGTTTACAGGTGAAAATAAAGCAATCTGAAAACGTTGATTACAATATCCGCATTGTTTCAGAGCCTCGATATTATCACCGTCCGCCTTCAATGGATAAACAATTAATTTACCACGAAGGACTGGTTGATCGCTTAAATGTCACCTGGCGTAATGTGTTTGATCAACCTGTTGCGGCCGTCATCGGGCGACAGGATATCAAACTCGGCGGCGGTTGGCTGGTAATTGACGGTACGCCGCTGGATGGCGGGCGTACCGCTTACTTCGACGCGCTAAGACTTACAAGCGAATTGAATGACCCGAATACAACGGCCGATTTAATCTGGGTGGAGAATTACGCAGATACCGCCAAACGGCTAAAGCCGATTAATGACAGGGACTTCGATCTTTGTGAGCAGGATGAGCAGGGAGTGATAGTATATCTGTCAAATAAAACTGCGGAATATTCCAGCGTTGACGGTTATTTTATTTACAAGCACGACCATGACCGAAAGACAGCCTCAGGTTACCAGGGTGAGATATATACTTTGGGAGCATTGATTGGGAAAATGCTTAATGATCATTGGCATTTTTACCTCGAATTTGCACCGCAGTTCGGTCATAAAGACGGCAAAGAGCTCAGTGCTTTCGGATCGAATAGTCAGCTTACATATCATTTCAATGATGACGATAAGAACCAGTTGTATGTCGGATACGAGTATCTTTCCGGTGATGATGATCCGGACAAAAATTTCGACAGGCTCTGGGGACGCGTCGACACGTGGAGTGTTTTGTATCAGGGCACAATAGATTCGATAGACGGCAGGGCTTATGACGACTCGAACTTGCATCGTATTCATTGCGGCTGGATTACGGAGCCGACGGACAAGGTGGAACTCAAGGCGCATTACCATCTGCTCTTTGCGGACGAGAACACTATGGCGGGCGGCACCGGTGGTCTCAGCAAGAGAGGTATTTTCCGCGGACAGCTTGTCAGGGCTCAAATAAAGTACAAAGTCAACGAGTATATAAGTCACAGGGTGGAAGGCGAGCTGTTTTTCCCAGGTAATTTTTACAATAGAGACCGTAATGATACGGCCGCCTTCCTGAGATATGGACTCGTGATAGCCAGATAAATTTGTTTGAAAGGTTGGGATAAACAATGAAAAAGGTATATATTTTATTTATATTTTTTTCAGTTCTGTTTTTTAGTACACTTGTGTTTGCACAAACTAAAACATACAAAATCGGTGTTCTTGTATGGCATAGTACTTCGCACGACGAAGATGCCCTGACCGGTTTTTTAAAAGGGGTGGAGCTAAGCGGGCTGCCTGCGGATCTGGACATCAAGCAGGTCGATGGTAACGAGATCGAAACCAGGCGAATATTAGTAAACTGGAAAAATGAGAAATTTGACCTTGTCTGTGTTGTGGGTACCAGGGCGGTTTTGATTGCTCTTGAAGAAATACAGGACATACCTGTTGTATTTATCGCCGTCACCAATCCCGTTACATCGGGCATATCGAAAAGCTGGGACGGTTCGGGTCGAAACGTCACCGGGACCAGTAACTGGATAAGCAGTGAAATATTATTGAAGACTTTTAAAAAGGCCGTACCTGAGTTGAAAACACTGGGGGTAATCTATGACCCGAACAATCTTGTCCCTCTGGCAGAAGTGACAGAAGCGGAGGAAATTTGTGAGTCTTTGGGTATTGCACTAAAACAGGCGCACATCAATAGTGTCGAAGAAATCGAAAATTCGGTTGAGCTTTTAATCTCTCAGGGTATAGATGCGCTTTGGGTGCCGAGGGAAATACTTGTTTACGAAAATATGGATCGTGTGGGCAGAATGACACATCCTAAAAAAATCCCTGTTGTCTCAAGTACCGTGCAGGGAATGGGGCTCGAAGCGCCGATGGATAATGCTGTCGGCATAGTTGCGATGACGGTGGATTATCAGGCACTCGGCAGGTTATGTGTTAAGGCGGTGGTTGAAATATTAGTACATGACAGGAATCCCGGTGATATTCCCATACAGACAATGTCACACTATCAAATAGTGATCAATGCGAACGCCGCCGATGAAATCGGTTATCAAATACCATTGACAATTTTAGTGGAAGCAAGCATGGTTATAAAAGGCTACATGGGCCATAAGATGAGCATTGCCGGCACCGGTGACAGCCAGGAACTTTTGCGAACTATCGCCGGGACTCTTAAAGATACACTCGGAGGCGGAGACATAGAAATCCCTGACAGCGTCGGCTCAGGTGGCGGGATAAGAGCTGTGGTCGACGGGGAAGCCGATATAGCCAGAGTTGCCAGACCTCTTAATAAAAATGAGCAGGAAGCCGGCCTTACGTATCGGCTTTTTGCCCGGGCACCTGTAGTTTTTGTGGTACATCCGGAAGTAATCGGCATCGAAAATATAACAACTGAGGAAATAATAAAGATATATTCGGGCCGGATTAACAACTGGAACGAGTTCGGCTATCAGGTAGGTAAAATATATCCGATAAACAGAGAATCGGGTGATTCGTGTCTGCGGGTATTAAGTGAGAAGATACCGGGTTTTGCGGACATTTCCGAACCGGTCGGTAAGATATTTTACAGTACACAGGACGCTACTGATGCTGTGGTAGAACACAAACAAACCATCGGTTTTCTGCCGCTGCCGGCGACGATTGGTAAACAGATCAAAATATTGAAATTAAACGGCGTTTATCCGTCGATTGAAAACGTGCGAAGCGGAAAGTACGACCTGACCATTCCATTTGCCATTGTTTACAAGGGAGAACCTAAGGGACTTGCAAAAAAGTTTATAGAGTTCCTCTTTAGTCCTGAGGCAAAGAAAATTATTACTGTATCCGGCAGTGTACCGGTGGATTGAGGTAACAACAGTCGAAGGTAATTTACAAATTCTGTGATGTTTCAGTCAATAAAAATTAAAGTATTGGTTCTGCAAACCGGGCTTGTTCTCGCAATAGCCCTGGCTATTGGAATTACTACATATTTGCTGATGTTGACTACTATGAAGAAGACCCAGCAGCAGCATCTTCAATATGCGGCCGAGCATATCGGCGAAAACCTTAACTCGTTGGTTAAATACAAAAAGCAGTTGCTTGAAAAAATGGCAACATCCGAGGTGGTCAATAGTTACTGTAAAAAAAGAAATGAGAATTTGTTAATCGAATATTTTGATAAATTTAAGTCACAGTTTCCTGTGTTGTCTTATGTGAACGAAAATGGAATGGAGGAGTTTAAGCTAATTAATGGTAAGGTATCGAAAAATCTTTTGAATATCAAGGATTCGACGATTTTCGAAGAGGCGACATGGCACACAAATACAACTATCAGTTCATATCATGAATCTTGCACTGAACCGAATGGTCCGTATGTGCATCTCAGCTATTGTTATCGTGACTATTTCGACGAGTTTATCGGATTAATTGTTGGCAAGATCCCTATTGTGGACTTTGCCGGTATAATTCATGAATTCAAATTTGAACGATCCGGATTTGCCGTTATGATTAATGACAAAGGAACTATTTTGTCATGCCGGGATAAAAGTTTATTATTAACAAAGATTGCTATTGAGGGAGCGGACGCGGACCGGATCATTGCCAGGGTGACGGCTTTGAAATCCAGCACGGGCCGTGCAAGGATTTTGGGGATTGATGGTTTTTTTGCAAGTGTGCCTGTTCAGGGGCAAAACTGGATAGTATTTACGATACTACCTTACAAGGAATTTATGAGTGCTCCTAACAGGATGGGAATTATAATGATACTGATATCTTTGGTTGTTCTGATTGCAGGTGTTCTCGCTTCTCTGGTTATGGCTACTAATATAGCCAGGCCGATATACAACCTTGCCAACGTGGCGCAAATGGTGGGTAAAGGTGATTTTTCAAAAAGAGTGATTATCAAATCAAACGATGAAATAGGTCATCTCGGCAGGGTGTTTAATTATATGACGCACCAGTTGAGAAAAACAACCACCTCGATTGATTCCCTTAATGCGGCCAATGCCCAGTTGCAGGCCAGCCAGGAGCAGTTGGAACTGACCAATAAACAACTGATGAACTCGAATCAGCAGCTTCAGGAGTTCATCGATATAGCTTCGCACGACCTGAGAGAGCCTGTTCGAAAGATAACAGCGTTCGGGCAACTGCTCAAAGAGGCTCTGTTAGGAAAACTGGACTATGACATGCTGGAAAATTTGAATTTCGTGGTCGACGGTGCTTTTAAAATGAAGCAGATGGTGGATGCACTGTTGGCTTATTCGAATATTATTACCAAAGATGCCGAATTTGAGGGAGTAGATTTAAATAAAACGATAGACCACCTGAGAAATTATGAATTGTCTTCTACGTTCAAAGGAACTTCCGGCTCGTTATTGGTTCAGGGGCCGCTGCCTTTTGTCGAATGTGATGCTGTCCAGATACGTCAGGTTTTGTTCAATCTCATTGGAAACGCCCTGAAATATCACAAACAAGGTGTTCCGCCGGAAGTTATCGTACGAGCGCACCGGCTTGATAGAGGGATGATACGTATAGAAGTTAGAGATAACGGTATTGGAATCAAACCGCGATATTATGACAATATTTTCGCTATTTTCCGTCGACTGCACGGCAACATGGAATACGAAGGTATTGGTATCGGTCTGGCTATATGTAAAAGAATTATAGAAAAGCATAAGGGCGAAATAGGTGTTGAGTCAAATTTCAGGGAGGGTGCAACGTTTTGGTTTACATTGCCTGAACAGAAAACTACAAAGAAAGGACCAAGAGAACTAATTTCAAACACCGAGAATAGACAGGGAGTTGGTTATTCCTAACTGATATTTTTAAAATTACTAATTTTTCTGGGATTATATAGAGATAAATGCAAAGGTGTAAAAATGAAAAAGCAAACTGCAAAAAAGATCGAACGATTGGTACTTTGCTTGTGCCTGATTCTTGCTTATAATTCACCGGTACTTGCGACAAACGGTATGCGGGTTATCGGTTTTGGACCCGTGCAACGTACTATGGGTGGTGCGAATACGGCATTGCCTCTCGATTCGGCGGTCACTTTAAGTAATCCGGCGGCCCTTATTGAGCTTGATAGACGTGCGGATATCGCAGCTACCTATTTCGATCCGAAAGTGCGTTACAAGGCCGCCAGCAATGCTGCGATGATAACAAGGAACAATGTTTTCATCGATTCCGATACTGGTCCATGTGTTATACCTGCGGCCGGTGTGACGCTGCCTGTTAATGATAGATTTACTTTTGGCTTCGGAGCGTATGGTGTTTGCGGTATGGGTGTTGATTATCCGAGTAATCTCTATCGCAATGTTACCTATACTGAATATCAGTTTATGAAATTTGCTCCGGCGATTGCCTGCCGTCTTAATAACAATCTCTCAATTGGTACCGCTCTGAACCTCAATTACGCAATGATGGAATTCAACGCCGGCTCGCCTCTTGAGCAGCCTCATAAAGATGGAGATGCCTGGGGTATCGGTGCTACCGTCGGAACTATGTACAAAATGTCTGAAGTTCTTGCTATTGGTCTTGCTTATGAAAGCAAACAGTCTTTTTCTGATTTCAGGTTTAATACTCCTGCAGGGACGGATAAATTGCGTCTTAATCAGCCGCAGAGCCTTACCTGCGGCGTTGGAATCAAGCCTACGGACAGATTCCGAATGGCATTTGACGTTTCGTGGATAGATTGGCCGCAGACGGTTGGAAAAAATCTGCCGGCTTATACCCAAAACAGAAGCGGAGCTACCGCCTGGAATATGAACTGGGATGAGCAGTTTGTATATAAGCTCGGTTTTGAGTATGACATCGGTAACAAAACAAAGCTGCGTCTCGGTTATAATTATGCCAGGAATCCTCTCAATTCAAACAGGGCGTTCGAAAATATAGCTTTCCCCGCTATTGCCGAGCACCATATTACGGGGGGATTAGGAATAAATCTTACAGATAAGCTGATACTGAACCTCGGTGCTATGTACGCACCGAAGGTTTCATTTGAAACAGCGAACGCCAACCAGTTCATTAACAGCGCCACAACCGAAATGTCTCAATATTCAGTCGAGGTTGGTATTGCAAAACTCTTCTAAAAATAATGCGATATGATTCGAAAAGAAATGGAGAAGAATAACAGATGGCTGACAAATACCTGGACTGTACAGAACTAAGATGTCCCATGCCGATAGTTAAAATCAGCAAGGAAGTAAAGCAAATGTCTTCAGGACAAACGTTGGCTGTCAAAGCATCTGATCCGGCTTTTGCATCAGATATCCAGGCGTGGGTTACAACTATGGGCTATGAGCTGCTGGAGTTGGAAGAAGGTTCGGTTCAAACGGCAGTTATACGAAAACCATAAAGAAGGAGTTTGATCTATGCATCGGTCCTTTGAGACAATAGAGTTCGACCAGCAACTTTTAGATTATATCAATAACAGGATTGAGGACAAATTAACCGAAAAGCTGAATTCCATTCATAAACAGCTCGAAGAAACCCTGGCCCAAAAGCAAAACTCTGCAACGCCGCAACTGAGTAATCGTGTTACTATAGTTGCATTCAGCGGGGACATGGACAAACTCATGGCCGCATTTATTATAGCGGCCGGTGCCGCATCGATGGGTATGGAAGTCTCTGTATACTGCACTTTTTGGGCACTGGCGGCGCTTAAGAAAAAAACAAAATTCAAAGGCAAGCCCATTACCGAGAAATTGATTGCCATGATGCTTCCTTCCGGCCCTGCTCATCTTGCCACTTCCCAGATGAATATGCTGGGTATCGGGCCGGCTTTTTTCAATTATGTTATGAAAAAGAAAAAAATCATGTCTCTGCCGGATTTGATCGGCGTGGCTCGTGAAACAGGTGTGCGTATTATAGCCTGCCAGATGGCTATGGAGGTAATGGGAATCACCAAAGAAGAATTACTCGATAATCTGGACTTCGGAGGTGTGGCGACATATCTGGCTGACGCACGTGATTCAAAGGTGACATTATTTATATAGGTCAATTATGGAACAGAAACAGGAATACGAATTACAGGTAATAATTGCATCAGGCCCTGAAGCTGTCAGCCGGGCTGTTCTTGGTTTTGCTTTTGCTGTATCCGCGGCAATTTCCGGTGTTAAAGTAATGGTCTTTCTTACTCTACAGGGAGTTACCTGGGCAGAACAAAATGTTCAAGCCGCAAAACAAAAAGTGAACGGTTTTTCGTCGATCGAGGACTATATTGAAATTCTTAAAGATAATAATGCAGTTGTTCAACTCTGCTCAAGTTGTGTCGACAATAACTGTACAATAGATAAAGCTGAATTAAACACTACTAAAACATATTCTTATGTGGGATTGACTGAAGTTGCAATACGGGCGGCATGCAATACAACAAATACAATAATCTTTTAATGACAATAAATGGATAGTACCGAGAGAACAAAAAATGTCTGAGATAACTGATAACATTAAAGCACAAGAGATCAACCAGGACTGCTCCGCACTCGAATCGGAAAATAAACGCCTCCATAAGGAGAATCAGAGACTCGCTCACAAAGCCGAGGATGTGGCTATAGCCAATGCATACGCCGCCGAATTAATGGTCAAAATCGAAGAAGCGAATGATAATCTGAAAATTGAAATAGAAAAACGCAAGGTGGCGGAGCAGAAACTTCGTCAAATCAACCTCGAAATCGAAGAAACTGTGCAACAACGAACTGCCGAACTGACCTCGACTAATGAGCGATTAATCGATGAAATTAAACAGCGGGAACAAATTGAGCAAACTCTTCGTGAACATAAACAACGCCTTGACACTATCCTCTCGGTAATACTGACGGGCGTTATAATCGTAGACAGTGAAACTCATAATATCATAGATGTGAATCCCCTTGCAGCGAAAATGATCGGCCTGCCCAAAGAGCAGATTATAAATAAGATATGTCATAAATTTATCTGCCCGGCGGAAGAAGGAAAGTGCCCTATAAGTGACCTTGGCCAAACAGTAGACAATTCCGAGCGCGTGCTGCTCAGACCAAACGGTAAAGATATCTCCATCCTGAAAAACGTAGCAAAGTCCTTCTGGCAGGGACGGGAATACCTTGTGGAAAGCTTCATTGACATCAACGAACTCAAGAAAGCAGAGGAGGAATTACAGGAAATTAATGAGAAATTAGTCAGCATGAATCAACAGCTTCAGGAGTTTATTTATGTAGCAACACATGATTTAAAAGAACCTTTGCGAAAAGTATCTGCTTTTGGAGATATGCTTAAAGAATCACTTGGAGGGACATTAAATGAAGACCAAAAGGAGAATTTTGATTTTGTTATTAGTGGGGCTGATAGAATGAAGCAGATAGTAAATTCTCTATTAGCTTATTCAAAAGTTATTAATAAAGATCCGGAAATTAATGAAATCGATTTAAGCAAAGAAATTAACGGGATAAAAAAAATCGGATTATCTTCCTTGCAGAAAGAAACTTCAGGCATCTTGCGGATACAGGAGCCACTGCCGGTTGTCCAGGGTGATCAGGTTCAGATTCGTCAGGTTTTCGATAACCTTATAGGAAATGCCCTGAAATATTGCAAAAAAGATGTTCCGCCTGAAATTATCGTACGTGCATTCCGTCTGGATAATGGTATGGTGCGCATAGAAGTCGAAGATAACGGAATCGGGATCAAACCGGAATACTATGAGAATATATTTGCTATTTTTCGGCGTCTGAATACCGGGCATGAATACGAAGGCATAGGTATAGGTCTGGCTATATGCAAAAGAATCATAGAAAAACACGGAGGAGACATCGGAGTTAATTCGACCTTCGGTCATGGATCTATATTCTGGTTTACACTGCCTTCCATAAATGCTTCCGAAAAAGAGCAGGACGGATTGATTTTAAGCACCAAAGCCTGACCCGTGACGGATTCGTGAATATACAAATCGATTCCGGGCGGGTTGCCTATACTAACCATATGAATCGTTTGTGCTATTCGTGCAGACGGGCAAGCTCGTCCTGGCACATCTTCAACTGACCGGGATCGCTTAAGTTTTTCGCGGCGGCCTGTAAATGTTTTATGGCGGGCTCCGGTTTATCGAGATATCGTGCATATATGATACCGAGCATTAGCTGGATCTGCTCGGAATATTCGTAATTGGGATAATGTGCTAAAAACTGCTCATAAGCACGCGCGGCTTCGGTGGATTTATTCTCTCCGGCGAGCTGGTTGGCAATGTCCAGAAGCTGCTGGCGCGGCAGTATCTGTTCCGGATCGTGTTTCATAAGTTCTAAATAGTTTTCGGTTGCGGCGGGTAAGTTATGTTCTGCGATTCGTGCACTGATTTCATTGCGAAGCTTGCTGCTTTGGTCGTCTTTTTGTTGTTCAGCGGTGCTTTTAATGATTTCTTTGACCTTTATCCGCCTGACTCCTGCTTGCGGATTAAATGGGTCGTAACCGTCCGATGTGAGGTCGCGGAAGCGGCGCCGGCGGTTCCATTGTTTTATCATGGCCCACAAGTCGTAACTACTGCCTTTTATCAGGCCGGTAGCCAGCAGACCTACCATAGATGCAATACCAAAGGCGTATCCGGCCAGATGTGCTGTGTAGGCAATCCCGGCCGGAGCCAGGCGAGGCTCGAAGATATTGTCCCAGATAATAAGCTTGAAAGCTATGAAGTATAGAGCGGGGAGCTCTATAGTGCCAATGAAGAAGAAAAAGTAGAAAACCGATATTAATGTTTGCGGGAACAACACAAGGTAGGCACCTGTCACTGCGGCGATCGCACCACTTGCCCCGAGAACATCCCCGGTGCCGATTAATATATGACCTATACCGCTGAAAACCGCACCCGCTAGGTAAAAACTCAGGTATCCTATATGGCCGAGCTTATCGTTTACATTATTTCCGAATATAAACAAAAAATACATATTTCCGAAAATATGCATAAAGTTCGCATGCAGGAACGCATAGGTTACGAACTGCCACAGTTTGGGCCGCTGGGCGTGTAAAATAAACTGATCGACCCAGGACCTGAATTCGGCGGCTCCCGTGTAGCTATTGACTTCATATTCTAAAAGATATACAAGCACATTAACAATAATGATGGCGTAATTTACGTATGGTGTCCGTCTTGGCGATATACTTGTTCTATATGGTAATAGCATCTTTTCGACTGCCGTTATTGTTACTGTTAAGGTTAAACTTCGATTTCCAGCGCCGGGAAATACAAACCTGGGTATTGTAACGGCAAAAAGAGACTGTGACAAGGCATAAAAAAAAGGACGGCATAAGCCGTCCAGTACGGGAAAATTGAGCATTGTTAACAGTTATTCTCCCTTACGGAAAACACCAAAGCTCATTCCATACTCCCGCTTTATCGGTCTCCCCCTCAGCAGGATCTCGTTCTAATTAAAATATAAGAATAAAAAGACACAAAACCAAATAATTCGACAGAAAAGTCTTTATTTTTTTACCGGCAATGGTTATTCACTTGTATTCGGACCTGGATAAATAACGGTGAAAATTTGCTTTTTCTGTGGATTGCACAGGGCCGGGAGAAGATTGGATACGAGAAACATCGTAAGATTTGTGATGACGGTTTTGCTGTTTTTATTTGTTGTTGCGACGACTTTGAGTGCTCAAGGCAATTTATCGGCGACGTTTATGCTATGGAGCCGCTGTCTCGACCAGTCACCGGAATTCTATTCGAGCGAGCAGGCCGTCAGGGTCGCCGATAATGTTCTGCTTTATCAGCGCAGCACCGGCGGCTGGCCTTCGAACATCGACATGGCCAGTGAGCTGACCGATGAGCAAAAAAAACAAATTAGCGAGAACAAGAATAAAAAAGACGCCCTGCTTGATAACGGCGCCACCCACACACAGATTCGTTACCTGGTTAAGGTATACGATGCCACTAAGCTCGAACGTTTCAAGCAGCCTATTTTGAAGGGTCTGGATTACCTGTTGGATTCCCAGTACGACAACGGCGGCTGGCCGCAGATTTATCCCTCGCCGACCGGCTATCATAAATACATCACGTTCAATGACGATGCTATGGTTGGAGCCATCAGCGTTTTGAAGGAAATTGCTGATGGTGAGCCCCAATATAATTTTGTAGATCAACAGCGGCGTCAAAAGGCCGTCGTCGCCGTTAAAAAAGGTATCGATTGTATCTTAAAATGTCAGGTTGAAGTAGACGGGCAGCTTACGGCGTGGTGTCAGCAGTATGACGAAATAACTTTGGAACCAAGAGCAGCCCGGAAATTCGAACCTGTTGCTCTCAGTACCCGTGAAACTGTCGGAATAGTACAATTCCTGATGAGTATCGATAATCCGAAACCGGAAGTCGTAAAAGCCATACAGGCATCTACAGCCTGGCTGGACAGTGTGAAGATTAAAGGAATTCGGCAGATTCGTAAACCAATCGATGACAGCGGGCGGGTAAGGCTTGACAGAGTCATCATCGAAGACGAAACGGCTCCGCCAATATGGGCGCGTTTGTACGAGATAGGGACAAACAGACCTGTCTTCGGCGACCGGGACGGAAAGGTATATTATTCAATGTCAGAGATATCAATGGAGCGGCGGGAAGGTTATGCGTGGTACGGATTCTGGCCGTCAGGTTTGCTCAAAGATGATTATCCTGCATGGAGCAAAAAATGGGAATGAATAAAGACATAATAGCAAAACGAATCAAAAAAATTCGCCGCGAATTAAGAATTAAACGGATCGAATGTCTTTTACTGACAAAACCGGCCAATGTCACGTACACGACGGGATTCATGGGCGCCGATAGCTGGGCGATGATTACGAAGAACCAGGTTTATCTTCTGACCGACAGCAGATATACAGAGCAGGCCCAAAAGGAATGTTTGGGCTGCAAAATCTTCGAACGAATCGGGCCTATGGCCGAGGCCGTCACAAAATTGGTTAAAAAGCTAAAAGGGATTAAGATTATAACAGTGGAAAAAACCACTTCACTGGCCGACTTTAGCCGGTTGAAAAAAGCAGTGAAGGTACGGTTTAAGACAGCGGCGGGTATTATCGAATCTGTACGCAGTGACAAAGACAGTTATGAAACAGCAACCATAAAAAAAGCAGCGGCCATATCAACTCAGGCTCTGAAACAAACATTGCAATATATCAAACCCGGTGTCACCGAGAGTGAGCTGGCCGGTATGCTTGATTTCCAGTTCCGCAAGCTTGGCGCTCGCAACGGCTTCGAGACGATTGTCGCTTTCGGTCCAAACGCCTCCCGGCCTCATCACCAGCCGGGCACGAAAAAGCTCAAAAAAAATGATGCGGTCCTGATTGACTTCGGAGCCATGTACAAAGGCTATTGTAGTGACATTACCCGATGTTTTGTGGTCGGCGGGCCGACAAAGTTTTATATGAAGGTTTTCGAAGTGGTCGAGCGTGCGCAGGCCGCAGCGATAAAATTGTTGAGAGACGGCGCCGATATGATAAAAGTCGATTCCGCCGCTCGTGAAGTAATCGAGCAAAGCGGCTTGCCCGTTTACGGCCACGGCTCCGGGCACGGCTTCGGCCTGGAAATTCACGAAAATCCATTCCTCAAACCGGACGGCAAAGGCAAACTAAAAGCAGGCCAGATTATCACAATCGAGCCGGGTATCTATATCCCCGGAAAGCTCGGCGTGCGTATCGAAGATGACTGCCTGATAACCAAAACCGGCTGCGAAATTATCACCCGAAAATGCCCCCATTCCCCACTGCTGCCGAAAAAATAGTTCATAAAAAGCATCAGCTCTTATCGATTTTGTAAACTTGCAATATGATGATGTAAGTTTACAATGAGGCGATGTAAACACTAAAACCTGCGAAATTGGCCTAAAAATGAGGATTAGTCCCGCTTAATCGCCGCGGGGGCTATAAAAAACTGCTTCCGGCAAACTTACCGGGCCGTGGATTCTCAACCTCAAATTTTTCGTGAATTCATGTATTTTTTGCAAATTTTTTTATCAACATCTCATGTCTGACCAACGCCTTTCTTTAATATAAATTTATGAAAAAATACGTAGTTACCACAATAGACTTAAACCGTTGTCATGTGTTAAAAAGAAAAAGTTGTGGCTTTTTATTGAACCCGCAAAAAGACCGAGTTTGGGTTCAATTAACTAAAGAGAAAGAGGAACATGAAAGGGAGAATCTGATAAATAAGGACAATTGATTTCCACAACATGACAGTTGCGTAGCTTCGGCTGCTGTACATTCAGAAACTGGCACTTTCATTATACGGACGGCGTTTCGAGGCGCGCCCCAAGCTGGGCGTGCCCGAAAGCGTTCCGTGGAGGGCATGCCAGTGCCTTGGATGGGGCGTCAGTAGGTCACGCCCTTTTTGTTCCGTCGAGGGCATCTTTGAAATACTTACGCCATCCGCCAAGTGAGGACATAAGCCCCAGCGATAATAAAAATAAGTATGTGTCCCTGAAATCGGGAAAGCGAAGGAGGGAATGCCTATGAGCTAAAAACCATACGATGTGTCAACGTGCTGACAATTATAGTCGAGAAAAAACAACTCACGTTTAGGAGAGGATAAAATGAAACCGACAATTAAAACAATTTTGGCTTGGGTATTTGTTCTGGAGTTGGTATTCGGTGCAGTAAGTAGCGTGGAGGGGGCCGTCGAGGAAAAGCTTATCAATTCCGAGGACATCCTTGCAGTTTTTGAAGAAGGCTCAGAGAAAGTAAAAGTGATCGTCAATTTAGCCGAACCTCAAGCGATCAAGTCAACCACAGATTGGAATTCCAGGCCATCGTTGGAAAGGTTGAACAATGAGATAAGGGGCCTTCAAGATCATGTATTATCCACTCTGAGCAGCAATGATTTCCAACTTCGGCACCGTTTCGAGAATCAGGCCGGATTCTCCGGAGAGGTCACATTAGATGGATTAGCAAAACTCCTGAATGATCCACGGGTCAAGTCGGTTGAACCTGTCTATGAGTTGAAAATTCAGACGCGTCAAGGAATTCCATTGATGAATGCTTCAACATACCGATCGATCTATGGTGGAGCAGGTATGGCCATCGCGATTGTGGACACCGGGATTGACTACAACCATCCAGAACTCGGAGGAGGAGGCTTTCCCAATAACAAAGTTATTGGGGGTTATGATTTTGGATGCAATGATCCTGACCCGGCTCCTGATAAACACGCGTGTTATGACAACGATGGAAATTGTATTTTTGCAGCAGAAGATCATGCTCATGGAACCTGTTGTGCGGGCATTGCTGCAGGAGAACCCAATGATGCCAATCCAGCATGGCAACCAAGCGAACCAAATGACAACCCCAATGACTATATAGGCGGTGTTGCTCCTAGCGCCAAACTATACGCTCTAAAGGTCATAGGAAGTGACTGCAACATGTGGAGCGATTCCACAATCGCAGCATGGGATTGGTGTGTGAGACACAAGAATGATGATCCTGATCACCCCATAATCGCTATAAGCAATAGCCTGGGATCACCGTTGGGATTTAACCATCCTTGTGATTGTTTTGACAAAGAGGATTTCGAAACGGGTGATTTCTTCAAGCTACCGTGGGTGCATCTCGGGGAGGCTCATTGGACCATCACCTCAAATGAGAAGTATTCCGGAACTTATAGCGCCAGAGCAGGAAGAATTGGTCATGACGAATCCTCTGTTTTAGGGTTAATGCTTGATTGCGAATCGGGGAATATCAGATTTCAACGAAAGGTTTCTTCAGAGCTTAACTATGATGGCCTTGCCTTTTTCATCGATGAAGATCTAAAAGGTGTTTGGTCTGGGAATGTTCCTTGGGGACGGGAATCCTATAATGTGACTGAAGGAGAACATGTTTTCATGTGGATTTACTTAAAGGATGTATCATTTTCCAGTGGCGCGGACACGGCCTGGATCGACGATATTGAGTTCCCTGTGGAATGTCCCTCCGCCTATGCAAGAGCAGCTGACAATGCAACCAAAGCGGGGATCACAATTCTTGCTGCTTCCGGCAACGATGGTTACTGTGATCGCATAAGCAGCCCCGCTTGCCTAAATAACTTGATTTCGGTCGGTTCGGTATACGATGCTAACATTGGACAAGCAGGCTTCGATGATATAGCGCCCGACTCATGCGTTGAGGTTGCTGGCTTTTGTTTTGACTGGGTAACGGCAGAAGATATGGTGCCATGTTATTCTAACACAGCGGATATCCTGGATATATTAGCCCCAGCCCACAATGTGGGTACGACGGATGCTGTTGGCCAGGCGGGATACTCTTCGGGCAATTACTTTGGGGATTACGGTGGAACCTCAGCCTCTTGTCCATATGCTGCTGGAGCTGTTGCCTGTCTTCAATCGGCCGCCAAGACAATTCTAAATAGGTACCTTACGCCGTCAGAGATCAGAGATAAACTAACGTCAACGGGAGATAATGTAACTGACGCCAAAGCGAACATAACAAAACCAAGAGTTAACTTGGGCCGAGCAATTGACAGTCTCAGGGTGGAGCCTCCTCCTCCTTCCCTCAGCTTTGCAGATGATTTTGAGGATGGAGTAATCGACTCTTTTTGGAATGTCGGCGGTGGGGACTGGACACCTTGCCCGGGATCTGATATTTTGGAAAGAAATGGAATTCTGACAATTACTCTACCAGGTGGACAAAACCAAGATTGCGATAGAGGAATTAAAAGCAGTAGTCCGTATGTGTGTGGAGATTTTGAAACATCGGTAGATTTTCGCGTACCGAGAGGTGCACTAGGTGGAATGGCGTGGCTTTCAGCGAGTTCAAGTCTCGCTGATGATTATTCATATAGCGTGTATCTTCACATGGGTTTGAATTACAACATTTGGTACAAAAACAAGGAAGGCTCTGGTTGGGAATCGGGTAGGACAGCTTTTCGTGATGAAACAACAACTTGGCATCAATTGAAGATAGTCTACGACGCAGAAACAACATTGATTACTGCCTATGTGGATAACATCGTTATAAACTCTAAAAAAGTAGATCTAACAAATGTCAGAGTTGGCATGTCTGGAAAGCTTTTTGCCAACGAATCTACAGCAACGTTTGAGTTTGATAATTTCCATTTTATACGTTTCATGCCTGACCTCCGCGATGGTGGTGAAGAAAATCGGAGTTTTTCGCCGCAAACGGTAGTGGGTAACAAACCAGGCCAAAGCTTTGAGATTAAATGCGATGTACGAAATCGAGGTAACGCCGACTCCAACCCGTTCACAGTGGAATTTTACGCGTCAAAGGACCAATATATAGTAGGGGGCAGTGGGAGAGCGACCGATGATTATATTGGCCAAAACAGCGTACCAGGGATTCCTGCAGGTGGATCGGTTGATTGCATGTGGACCGGACAGTTTCCTACAAGTATTCCCGCTGGCAGCTATTATGTGGGATGGATCATAGATCCGGATAACGAAGTGAATGAAAGTGATGAGGATAACAATACCGCGTACAAAGAAGATTATCAGCTAACAGTGAGCCCGGCGGTTAATTGATCGTCATTTGTCAAGAGGGAAAATTAAAGGTGTCAGGTACTTTTTTACGTGTTTTTTCAGAAAGCTAAAGTAGTCATGCCGTGATTTTTAACGATTCCCGTAAAAACTTATACCACGAAGGACACGCCTTTCACAAAGGGACGCCTTCCGGGGGAGGCTGCCAACCACTCGGACCGCGGGCGAGACGCCCGCGACACGGAAGCAATGCTTAAGGAAAACAGGTCGTTTTCAGCAATAATTTCGGTCAATACTTCTTTACGTGCTGTGGACAGCAAGTTATAATGGGCCAGTTCGCAGGGGTGATTCGCGAATTGTGGATCTGAGAAAAAAACCCTTTGAACCTGATCAGGATAATCACATATAGTGAATAGGCCTGCGTAGGGAAGCGATTGGTTGGTATTTAGGTATTAATTTAGATAAACAAGAATCGCTTCGGGGCGGAAGCGATTTTTTGTTTTTAATACGGAAATAATTATGACAACGCAATTACAAACAGCACGGAACGGCAAGCTAAGCGAGGAAATGGAATATGTCGCCGGGGTGGAAAACGTAGATGCCGAGCTGGTTCGCAGTGAGGTTGCGGCCGGAAGGCTTGTAATACCCGCAAATAAACTGCATTTGAAAGCATCTCTCAAGCCCGTCGGCATAAGCCGCGTGCTAACGACAAAGGTCAATGCGAATATCGGCACAAGCAGCATTCGAAGCTCAGTCGAGGCCGAAATCGAAAAAATGAAAGTGGCGCTGTCGGTAGGAGCGGATGCTGTTATGGATTTGAGCACCGGCGACAATCTTGACGAAACCCGCGAAAGGCTGCTGGCTGAATG
>CAZKYP010000054.1:0-18351 GCA_964556885.1 uncultured Pirellulales bacterium
CCTGTGTCTTTGGCGTTCCAGGGCGTCAGCCTGCTGGCCCACATCGAATAACCATCATGGTGTTCCGCCACCAGACCGGCATAACGAGCGCCGGCCCTGGCAAACAGATCGGCCCACTCGGCCGCGTTGAACTTCTCGGCTTTGAACATAGGCACGAAATCGGGATAACCGAACTGGTTCGGCTCACCGAATGTTTTGACGTGATACTGGTATTCCCGACTCGGGCTGGTTCGCCGACCCTCGCCGTTTTTATTGTACATATTTCGCGGGTACCATTCGCTGCCGAAAGCCGGAACACTATAGACGCCCCAGTGGAAATAAATACCGAACTTGGCATCACGGAACCAGTCCGGCGCGGGATTGTGATTTTTAAGAGACTCCCAGTCGGCCGTGTAAACTGTCTTAGTTGCCTTAGAGTTGCATCCGCCCAGAACCAATAAAGTAAAAACCACACAAACAGTATAAATACAGATTTTAGACATGGACATTTTATTGGCTCCTTTCAGCTTAAAATACCTATCAATAGATTTTCTGTTTTCGTAAGGATTATCATATCAATTCGAGTAAGTATGCTCAAGAAGTCAATCGAAAATTCTAAGAACCAGGGAATGTAAATGAGTTTGTAATTTCGTTAAGTTTTTGTTTGGGGAACAGGCCGAAGAAATATTCCCGGCTGCTGCAAACCTGATGTGAGACTTTATTCTTTTGTGATTCTATGGCTTTGGATTTTAATTCACTTGTTACATTTTTGGTATATTCGAGGAGTCTTTGATTTGTCAATCCGAGCGATTTCCATGCTGATTTTCTTTTGTCACTCGACATAGAACGGTCGGCAGCCAGCTCAATCAACTGCCTTTTTGTCTTAACCAGAATTTCCACCTGCTGATTCTTCAACTTTGAATTATCTATATATTTTTCCGGATTGTGCCTGATATCGCGCATTTTTTGCCGCAGCTGCAACACATCATCACCAAGAGCAACATCGTCCGACAACGGCAGCCTCATCGTGCATGTTGCTATTCCAAATTCAGGCGGTTTTACTTTATAATAGTTTTCGATAATATAATTTGTCACCGTCTCGTACATTTGTGCGCCGACGCCGTGAACAAACCAGTCCGTCAGGAACAGCCGGGCGAATAAAGTCAGAGAAATTGCCTTCGGCCGCAAACGTATACCGGCTTGTTGCAACATACTTCTCAACTGGTCAATTTTGCCGGATTTGGACTGAGAATGCAGACAGCCTATTATTGCCGTGCCGTTACTAATCCAAATCGCCCCACTTTCGTTAGAGTGGACATATAGCGAAGTACGATTTCCATCAGGCCAAACCAGCCAAAATGGCAGCTCGGTCAAATCCTTTTGCCGCTCATATACCAAACGCCGGATGCCAATTGTGGTCTTGGATTTACCTAATTTAAGCGTTTTATCGATTCCATTATTATAACAATCGGCGAAGTCACGCGCATTAACCGTCAAGGAAATAACAAAATCCAAAAACGCATCGCTTTCTGAGAGCAGGGACGCAGGCAGATACAAAATATTATCAAATCCCAAACTTATATTGAGCACCGATTGAAGATATGTAATTAAATCCGCAACATTTCGTAAGTTCGATATTTTTTCATCTGCTATAATTGACGGCTGTGACCAGATGCTGTTGCAGAACTGCCATGGATAAGCCTTTGTAACAGCATTAAGAAAATCCTTTATATATTCTTTCTGCGGCAGCGACCGCAGTTCGAGCGGGACGGATTTCTGCTTAGATTCGATTTCGATTCTTTGGAAAAACCAGTTGCAATTTTCATCTTGCCCGGGCAGCAGCATTGCCGTATCACAAATATCATGATCCAGTACAAGATGCAGCCCGCCGCTGCCAACGGCCTTTGCAAACTTACTTACTGCCAGGTTTTTTATCCATATACCACAATGGTGCCAGACGGCCTGGTGCCCTGCTGCTATTATATTCTCAAAGATATCAATCGTACAACTCGTACCTATCACCTCGTGCATGTAATTCCGAGCGATTTTCAGCAATTCCCCGCGAACTTTCATCCTGTCAGGAACATGGTATAAGATTTGTCTATTCGAAGCCGTTAGATAAGCCCACTGCGACGGCTCCGGACTCACACCGATGACGTTTTGCTTTTCAGGAATAGAAAGTTTTTTCGATGTTTCCATCAGCATTATATTCAAGCTCTCTGTCGATTATCTCCAAATAATAATCCAGCCGCCTCTTTGGGTCTTCGAGAGGACCGCAAAACTTCCTTTTCGGATTATGATAAATCAGCGGCACCGGAATTTCACGTATTTTCAGACCCGTCCGGCTTGCCTGTATCCACAACTGAAGCGGCAATCCGTAACCTTTTTCAGTCAGCTTGAGTTTGGAAACAGCACTTGTCCTGTATGCTTTGAAGCCGCAGAATGCATCTGTCAAATTCAGTTCGAGATTTTCGTTGAGAAGAAGGGTAATCTTTCTATTGATAGCAACTCTCTCGGCCGGCGGCGGCAACATACCGGAATCTATCTTACACAAATAACGCGAGCCGCTGATAATATCGACATCGTCTTTTTCTATCTGGCGATAGAAATGAGGTATGTATGACGGCTCGTGTTGAAAATCGCAGTCAATAGTAATTACCCATTCGAAATTGTTTCGACGGGCAAAATCAAACGCTTCAATCAGGCTTTGACCGTACCCGATATTTTTCTGATGTGAAATCAGCTTAATATGCGAATGTGCTTTCAGCAGCTCGGAACCGCCGTCCGTGCTGCCGTCGTCAACGACTAATATGTTACCTGAATATTCACGGACCGCAGATAAAACATCATCAAGGTATTTCAATTCATTGAATACCGGCAATGCGACCAGGACGGCCGCCGCATTAAAGCTACCGTCCCGCGTCGCCGGCTTGCTTACCGGGTGTTTTATTTCCGCCGTCTTTCCTGATTTCTTCCAATGCTTTTTGACTGACATCTTGTAAGTCGCCGAAGTCCTCGCTTTTCATTATGGTCGTAGTTATAAACAGATATGTCGTAATATGCTTTTTTTCTGTAGCAGTGTTTCTGAACGCCAGGCCAATGATAGGAATATCTCCCAAGATCGGCACCTTATCGACGCTCTCGGTTTCGCTCGACGATTGTATTCCGCCGACAACTATCGTGGAACCGTCAGGCACGGTAGCTTCACTCTGAATAGTACTCGTGCTTCTTTTTGGAGGCAGTTCCAGGTCTGTCTGTTTGCCGAACGAGTTAAGCATAATCTGATACTGCACGCGAAGATAATTACCATCGCTGATATGCGGCGTGACAAAAAACTGCGTGCCGGCGGTCACGTACTCGCCAAAAGACGTCGTGGTCGTGGTTTCACCCTGATTGGTTTGTTTTGTCGGCTCCTCAGCTATACTCTGAATCGACCCTACAGCATTGTCGTTAACCACTACCTGCGGAGCGGATTCAACCCTGACATTTTCGTTTCCTTCAAGTGCGTTAAATATCGCCTGCACCTTGCCGGGTCGAAGCACAGCCGCCGTACCACCGGTACTGACAATCAGGTCACGTACCCCGGTATCAGGATGAATTGTAGACAAACCGTAAGATGTGAAGGAAAGAACGTCTCCGTTGATAAAATCGAGCTCCACCCCCAGGTCCATTGAATCGGTGGTAGTGGCTTCAACAATTATCGCTTTTATGAGGACCTGCTTTCGGCGTACATCCAGCTCAGCGATGAGCTTTTCCAGCTCTCGGTGCTGTCTGGCCGTCGCCAGAACGATTACCGAGTTGGTGGACTTGCTCACAGTCACCCTCGCTTCAACCTGCGGAGCAAACACTTCGGTCTCTTCCAGACCGAACGAATCCGGCGCCTGTACCGGACCTTCCGGAGTTTCCCCTCTGTATGTCGGCTCACCGGATTTTTCCTGCTGCCTGTTCCCGGTTTCGATCAATTCCTTAATAGCATTTGCAACCTCATCGACATCCGCATTCTGAATTTTATACGACCGTATCATACCCGCCTCGTATTTGCCGGGCATATCGACGCTTTTAACGATACTGTCCATAATCCCGTGCACGGACGGCGGAGCGGTCAGCACAATCGAATTGGTTTTGGTAACAAGTGTAATACCCCCCGGTCTGCCGCCCTCCTGCCCGGCCTGACCACCGCCGGTCCTGCTATACCTGCCGGCCCTTGTGGGGATATCCAGAATCTCCTCCAAACCGTTATATATCTCGGCCGCATCAACATAGGTGAAGAAATAATTCCTGGTCATCGGCTCCACATAAGTATCCAGACCCTTAATCAGCTTATCAAGCACTTCCATATCATCCTTTTGGGCCTTGACTATCAATTGGTTTGTTCGACTGACGGCATAAACACCCACTTTCGACCGCGGGGACAACAGAGCGGCTTCTTTATTTACCTCAGTAGCTGTTATTCTGTCATCTGAACGTTTCGATAATTCGCTTTCCTGCTGAACGGGACCTGGACGGTATGACGGCTCCTCTTCCGAAAAGACTTTCTGCAGCGTTTCAGCCAATTCTGCGGCGTCCATATACTGCAAGTCAACAACATTAACGATTGTCTGCACCTGGGCGGGGACATCAAGCTGGTTTATCATATCAATGATTGTCTCGAGGTTGGCGGTGCTTTCGTACAGGACAATTTTATTCGTCTGATTATGCACATTACATTTACCGAGTTTCGTCAGAAACGGCCTGATTACGGCAACAATCGAATCGGCATCGGCGTGTGACAGTGATACCACTTTTTTTCCGAGACCGTAGTGCTGCATATACTCATCGTATGTCATAACACTGATGATGTCCCCCTCCCGGTGATAAATAAAGCCGGCCAGCATTACAACCGTATCCAGCAGTTGCCGTGCGGTCACGTCTTTTGATATCAGGCTGATTTTCGCCCTGCTCACTTCCACAGTCGGGAAGATACTCCAGCCGGTCACATCGCTTATGATTTGAAACGCCTCGGAAATATCGCTGTCGCTTAAATGCAACTGGGGGATGACCGGGCTTGAGTCCGTGACATTTTGAGCGGCAGAGGACGTATTTACCTGACCGGACCCGAAGGGATCGAAATCAACCGCCTGCGGTACTTGACCTTTTATCACAGATGCGGCCAACATCAAAATCAATAAAGTAAAAGCTGCGCTTCCGACGGCAGAAAACTTTGACATTATATAGCTCCTCATAAACTTAAGACCTGTCTGTGCCCTAAAATTGTAATTTCAATACTTCTATCACCGATATTCAGGACCGTAAAAAGATCCTTAACGGAATCTCCCACTTTGCATTTCTGCAATCCTTCATTTTTAATATGCACATAAGCCACAGGCTCGCCGTTCAATTCCATGATACACCTGAGCTTTAACTGCGACCTTATCATATCGATGGTCCTGTCGGCCATCGGCTTGTCATTTAAGGACGACTCCAGCTTGAACAGGCCCGATCTTGTTATTTTAGCAATCGATTGATTTTTCTCAGCTTCAACAACACTCTTCGATAATCCATTGGCATCCACTGAGCTCACAACAGGTAAAACACCGGAATTGTCACCGTCTAAATTCACCGGCAGCAACAATTCCAGTATCAGTACGACCGTACAAACGGCAATTCCAGCAATTAGTATTGTCTGTATCAGCCGCAGCAAACCGTTCTTATCACCAAATTTATAAACTCTGTTTTCCGGCATCAGACCAACCTATATCCTCGAATCCGCAACCACCTTGGTCACTAAAAATGTTGCGTTGACATTGTCTGCAATCTCCCGTGCCTTGAAGTCGAACTGCTCAATCCTTATGGGACTGCAATGACTTTCGACGGCAAGAATAAACCTGAAGATTTCCCTCACATTGCCGTGCATCTGAATCTTCGCCGACAGACGCCGATAGAAATCCTCATTCACAGTCGGAAGTATCGTCGTCGAGGTGATTGTCACGTCCAGCTTCGAATAAAGCTCACCAAGCTCGCGGGTAAACCGGGACTTTTCCTGCTGGTCGGTGCCGTCACCGGCGATTAAAGGCTCGATTTGCGCATATACCGCATCAATGCGGTCCTTGATGAGCAAGTCCCCTTTCATCCTGGCCAGCTTTAACTGCAACTGATTCATACGTGCCAAAGATGACTGTCGCTTCTTCAACTGCGGCTCGATGACGACATAAAAAACTAAAGCACCGATTATCACAAGAACTGTAATCACCGCTAAAATCTTCTCACGATTATTCACTGTCCCGGCCATTTTAAAAATTTTCCCCCTGAATATCACAATATGCCTTGAACGTAATAACACTGCCGCCCGGCCCCGGCGTCTGCTGGACATTTTCAACCTGAATCCCGCTCAACAATTGTGCCTGGCTCATAGCATCCGTCAAATCGAACGCCGCAGGCATCGAATTTGCCTGCCCCTTAATTTCGATAAACGCCCCACCGTGCCCGGTCCCAAAATTCAATTCACTCAGGGAGATAGTTTTTGGTGTATATTCGTAAACCTCATCGATTATCCGCCCGATTCGGCCGCGATTTGACAACTGATTTTTAATAGCGATAACACGCTGACGCTTGCTGTCAACACCGCCGGCTACAAGCTCTATTGGGGCTATCTGAGCTTCAATCAGATGCGATTTCTTCTCTATCCTCCGGTTGGATGCCGCCAGGGACAACCATAAAAAACCAAGCAGTAACAAAGACAGGCAGGCAACACGCAAATAATTAAACAGTAAAATCCTTTTCTCATATCTTTTGACATGCTCGTAAGGCAGCAGATTGGCATACGAGTATTTTGTATCTTCAACCAATCCAAACAAACCCGATGCAACAACAGCATTAAAACTGTAATTGTCCGATTTATATTCGTCACTGCTGTCATGACAAGTGATTTCGGGATTTGGAACAACCGAAATTCTCTCGGCAAGACCACATGCCCGTACATCTGATAATATCAGGTCCTTAACCTGCGAGACATATCTTTCAACACCGGAAATTTTGACAATGATTGTATCTTTTAGAGAATCCGGCAAATCCTGGATCTGATGGTAAACCTGGTCCACGATTTCATCCGACGATGCTGTTACATCAGTATCAATCATCGCCAATTCATTAGCCGCAGCAAGATTATCGTTGATGCTTGTTTGAACATAACTTCTTTTTTCATCCACAAGAACACTTATTGCCGACTCGGATGTAATGTCACCGGCTGCATCGAACCAGTTCTGTATCGCCAAGGAGTCAGTAACAATCATGCGGGGCCGGATTCCTATTTTGTTATACGGTTCCAAATATTCATTTAACGTGCTCAATTTCAGGATGCAAACCAGCACCTTCGACATGTTGGGCTGCTGTTCCATGAGCGTGCATCCGTAAACAAACTCATCCGGCGACAGCGGCACCAGCGAAGGAACCTCAAATTCGAGCATTTTTGCGGCTTCTGTCATGTTCGATGCCGGTAAAGTCACCGATTTCAGGATACAGGAATTCTTCGGCACAGATACGGCCCAGTTCCTCACGCATATTCTCCTGTTGTCAATGGCCTGTTTGAGCTGTTCAGGAGAATTGAAAAGTATGCAGGATGATGTGCCGTTGAATTTTGCACAGACAATCACTTTTCCATCTGCAGCCAAACTCAAGGAAGCCCACTCTGTTTTGATTTTACCCGTCTTCACAACAACCTCTCCAAAGAAAGGACTCGAATCTGATTATCCACATATCCAATGGTCGCCATTAAAGAGCATTGATAGTCGTTATCCCGCCCGGCCGACGAGAATATGCGGAAACAGGTCGAATCGAAGCAGCAATAGTCTTTCAATAATTCGATTTGCAATTCCGTCAGCCCCTCGATATCCGCAAAATCCTCCGCACTTTCAACGGCCGCATCATCTTCGGTTCCGAATCGACCGTCGGCGCCGGCCCTGTATGCCAGTATCGCCTCAGCGGCCTGCTCATCGAGGCCCTGCAGCGAACTCAAAATCCATCCGGACGCTGTATTTATGTTTACTCTGCCGTCGCCATAAACGGTGAAGATATCCAAAAGCCCCAAATCCAGCACGCCGTCTTCGTTATCCGGAGGCAGTCTGAACCGGCCATCCCGCTCGTTGTCATCCAATAATAAATTGCGGTTCAGGTCCTCACCCATGTACAACTGCTTCGTAACTCCTCGCAAATAAAGCAACTCTTTGAGGGCAACGAACGGCTTGTTTTTCGATGTATATGCAGGCTCAAGCCGCTGGTAAAAATCAGCCTCGGCGCCATCCTGTTCAGCCTGGTCATCCTCATCGGCCCAGTCAATTATGCTCGCCCGGCACTGTTCACTGATTAATCCCAAATTGGCCCAGCTTGCCGGATCCGAATTGTTCAGATTCAAGTACCCCTGCTCATCACGAAGGCTGTATGTAAGAAGCACTCCATCCGGCAGGGAAAAGTCCTCAACCTGCTCAAAAAGCCCTTCGTCGGCCGCCGAAGCAGTGAATTGACATAATCTTGCAATGCTTGAAGCGGTAAGCTCTTCCTGGCTAAGAAGGGTCTTCATTCTTTCTATACCGCCGAGTGCAAGGTAATAGACCTGTGTTCGCCGGGCGTTCGACTGGGCGAGTCGCAGCTCGATTTGGGTCCTGTAGGCCAGACCCACCGACAAAATGAGCATGCTCGACAGCACAATCAGCACTAAAACCAACACACTGCCATATTTATGTTGCCTGTATTTTAAGTTCATAACAAACATACAGATCGTATAAACCCTCTTTGGACCTGTACTTACAGACCCAAGGCTGCAATATGCCCCTTTAACTATATGGAAAGCGTATCCAAGTGTGGATTTGTTGATGACTTTTTAGATGATTTTTCAAAAATCCAGATGAAAATTTTTTCTGTCCCCCAATATAACAGACAAATATAAGCGCAAGGTCCATACCGGCGGGCTCCGGTGGCTTCACTACAACTTATTCCTGCTCGCCAGCGACCTCAACTGACCGTAATCTACGCACTTGAAGGGATGCAGAACAACAGCCTTGTCAGAGGATTTCCTATTGAGCACGGTGTGGCACTGGCCGGTACGGACGTACTTATTGTTGATAATATCGGATATCTAAAATACTGTGCGGATAATGGATGATATAGAGAACGAAGCTGGTAAAAAATACGAATATAATGTAGATTCTCACGTTTCGAACTATTTGCAGACACGTGCTGAGCAAAGCAGCCTTCAAGTGGATTCAATATATACCCGATATAGTTGATAAATCCGGCCGAAAAGGCCGCGATGTCGCACCCTAAAATCCGCTTGACTTTATACTAATTGATGTGATATATATATATTATAGGAGTATAAAGCTTTTTAATAGCACAAATCTGTGAAATTACGTTTTTGTACAGATAAAACTTTAGCGCTATTATTAAGTTTCTCTACCGACAACTGGAATAATATACAGGAACAGACCATGGGAGCAAGAAAATACTTTGCGGTTTTTTTTCTTCACTTATTGATAATCCGCAACTCTTCTGTACAAGGAAGGAGGTAGTACCAAATCGATCGACGTTATCCTGGTTAAAAGTAAATAATGTTGTATGATGAAGGTCACAATTAGTTATTTTATATTTAGGTGAATTTTTTGAAGGAGGACTATTATGTTAAAAAAATCTATTCATCTGATTTCTTTTGTAATGGTACTGAGCCTGATTGTAACGATCACAGCTCAGGCAGAGCGCGTCGGGTGGTGGAGGCTCGATGATGGTTCCGGCACAGTTGTCGTTGATTCATCCGGCAATGAAAATCAAGGTGAATTCGTAGGTGATCCGGTATGGGTGGGCGGTATATTAGGCGGCGCACTCCTGATGGACGGCGGTGATTATGTACAGGTGCCTGGTGCGGCTGCTATTAATCCGAAATCTGTTACTCTGATGTCATGGGTAAATTTCACTACAGTCGCTTCGTCCGCTATGACGCGTCAGGATTTCCTGTCAAGGGCCGACGATTACGCTATATCGCTTCACGAGCAGTTTACCGATGAAAAGCTCCATGGTATTATCACAAACGAAGGCCAATGGGCGGTGGTTCACGGTAATACTCAGGTAGTACCTGACACATGGTATCACGTTGCTGTCACTTACAGTGAAGATACCAAAATACTTTCTATACTTCTTAACGGCAAAGTAGATGGCGAGCTTGAAGTCCCAACAGGGATTGAAAACCGTCTCGGTGGCCCTTTGACCATAGGGACATATGCCGGTCGCGATCTTTTGGGAATGATCGACGATGTCCAGATATGGGATAATGCTTTGTCGGCTGAGGAGATTCAGGCTGCTATGGAAGGTGATGAAGTTGTGTGTGCATTTGGGCCCTATCCGGCGAAAGGTGCGGTGGAAGTGTCACGGGATGTTATCTTAAGATGGAAAAGGGGAGATTATGCTGTTACCCGTGATTTATATTTCGGCACCGATGCAAACGATGTCAATGATGCCAGCACGGATAATCCCCTAAATGTTTTAGTCGGACAGGGACAGATTGAAGACGAGATGTATGATCCTCCTGGTCTTCTTGACTATGGTCAGACATATTACTGGCGAGTTGATGAGGTGAATGATGCAAAGGCGGATAGTCCATGGAAGGGAAATCTCTGGAGTTTTACAACGGCAAACTATATTGTTTTAGAGGACTTCGAGGGTTATAACGATGATTCCCCGTATGAAATATGGAACACGTGGATCGATGGATTCGGTGATCCGACCAACGGTTCGATAGCAGGTTATCCCGACCCCGACTTCATCGCTGACGAACATTATGTCGAAACCGATATTGTTCACGGCGGTTATCAATCCATGCCGGTGTTCTATAACAACAGCGACGGTATCTATTCCGAGGTAAGCAAAACTCTGACCGAGTTGCAAGACTGGACTATCGATGATATTATAACGTTGACTTTGTTCTATTATGGCGACTTCGGCAACGGTCTTGATACGATGTATATTGCCTTGAATGGAAGTGCTGTAATTGTCAATCAGGATCCAAAAGCGGTATTTGCGAGTGAATGGACCCAATGGGATATACTACTTCAGGATTTCGCTGATCTGGGTGTGGACCTTTCCAGTGTCAATTCGATATCTATTGGTTTCGGCGACAGAAATAATCCCGCCCCCGGCGGCTCGGGCTGTGTATTCTTCGATGATATTCGCCTGAGTCGTTCGGAACCGATAGTTGTTGAATCCGGTGGAGAATCGGTCGATCCCGGTACCGCCAATCTAAGGGCTTATTACGCTTTCGATAATAATACCCAGGACACCTCCGGCAGAGGTCAACATGGTTCGGTTTCGGGTAATCCGGCGTATGTAACCGGTCCGACCGGCTACGGAACGGCAATCGTACTTGACGGCAATGGAGATTTTATAACATTACCGATTGGTTCGCTCATAAGCTCATTAGCTGACAGCAGCTTTACCACCTGGGTAAACTGGGCCGGGACCGGCGGCTCATGGCAGCGTGTGTTTGATTTCGGCAGCGGTGAAGATATTAATATGTTCCTTACACTTAACGCCGTAGGTTCGACCACGCGTTTTGCCATAACGACCGGGGGCAGTACGAGTGAGGAACAAACAACCTCACCGGGAGTTTTAGCTGTCGGCTGGCATCATTTAGCCGTTACGATTGATCCAACCAATACTACCCACACGCTATACATCGATGGTAGAGTGGCGGCTCAGAACACAGAAGCAATATATACACCGAGCTCTCTCGGCCAGACTACGCAGAACTGGCTTGGCCTGTCACAATATGCTGCCGACCCGTTCCTGGTTGGCTCATTAGATGAGTTCCGTATCTACAACCGTGTTTTAACTGGACCTGAAGTGCGTTTCCTTGCGGGTAGATAATAGTTTATAGTGTGAGATTATCTCAGGCCTGTATCGATTGATTTGGTACGGGCCTTTTTTATGTGAGTTGAATATGTGCCTGAAGCGATTAATCAGGGGCCCCACCAGCCAGAGACTGTTTTAGTTGCCCGCATAGTACCGCCGTAGGTGCCCATATTGATTCGGTCGCGGTTTGGCGATGGTTCAATCCCGGCCTTATTTATTTTTAACATGGTTCAAATTGTTTGATTTGACATTATAATTAGAACTCCTCTCAAAACCTGTTTTGTGACGAGATTGAGCGAAAATTTCGTGGTCAACCTGTCCTGAGTAATGTCGAAGGAGGCCGGATGTGAAAAAGGCTCGGAGGTGTGCTTCACGCACGTCGAGAACCTTTTTCGCCGACAACGCAGAGCCACGGAATTTGCAGCCAATCGCAGTATGAAGAGGTTTTGGGACGAGTTCTAATCAGCTTTTCTATAAAATTCTGCTTCCTTATCAGAGAGTTTATTTTGCTCGATCATTGTCCGGACCCGCTGCAGGTCGACATCTCGCGGCCGGCCGCCGGAAGATGTCGTAATTACAGCAACAGTTTGGTCAAAGCCGGTCGAAACCACTCGCGAAAGCCTGTTAATTGAAGATAGAGATATTAATACTGCGATTACAATTACTGCCGTCAGAAAATAAGGATTCTGGAATTTTACTGGAGTGGAAGGAACATGCGGAATGTACTTTTTCTCAGAAATTGCCTTTAGCTGGAAGCGACATCTGTCACAATGGATACAATCCATATTATCCGCCGCTGTCAGACCGAACTCGCATCTGCCGAATCTTTTCTTCGGCAGGTATCGCTTCAATATCGCAATTTTATTTAGTATCGCCAAAAAAGCCCCGACCGGGCATAAATAACGGCACCAGAAACGGGTGTAAAAGATTGAACCGATTAATCCTGCTACCGCAATCCACAGAATTGCGGGATGAATAACGGATTTTACAAATCGGAAATTGAAGATCGAAATCAAGGGGTCCGCCGATAGAGTCGTTCGATTTCTCGATAAGAAAAAAACAACAATCAATACCAAAAGGACGATATATTTGACGAACCTTGCTTTACGCATCGGTTTGACAGCCGGTATCGATTTGAATCTCTGCGGAACGAGATATCCGAGCAGTTCCTGGGCCGCACCGAACGGGCAGATGTAGCCGCAATAGATATTGCCGAAGATTATCACCAACAGCGGTATACCAACGATAAAAATAAACGGCCCCGTCAATCTCAAGGCGGGAGCCTGGAGGGATAATATGGTTGCAATTTGTTCACTGGAATATTGTGCATTCAGCCGGAAGCCGCCGACGGCAAGTGTTGATAAAAGCACGGCCAGTCTGCTCCAGAATCCTCCGAAATACGTTACGAGCAAAGCTAAAATTAAAACACAAATCAGGTAAATCCCGTTGTAATTCGACAGAAATCCGGCCCACCATGTCTTTTCTGCGGCTTGCGGCTGCAAAGATAATCCGAGGACCTCTGCGGCAAATCTGCGGCCTGAGTTTTGCAGCGCCGAGAGAATTGCATTGGAGCTTATAGTTGCACCTGTCACAGCATGAACATCATAAAACGGTTCCTCTGCGAAAATTGAACGGCCGCTCAAAGAATCATGCCATTCACTCAAAAGTTCCAGGTATTCCGGCGTTTCATTGGATTGTATTATGGAATAGTCGACGAGTTTGCCGTCGGTTTTATCCACATAAATAGCAAGATTGATTTTACCTCCGAATCCCACAACTTCGGGCGCGAGCTCTGTTGAGCTGAAGATATACCCGGTTAATTCATCATCGGAGGATGGTCCGAATTGTCCCTGTTTTTCGCTATCAGTTTTAAAAACTTTATAGTAGGTTATTTTTTTATCGCCGCCCGACAGGATTGATGTCGCACGCTCGATATGCAATTGTCCGGCCAAGGCCTGGGCCGCATGTTCCGGCAAGGCCGACCTGAAACGTTCACCGGCTCGAACAAGCAGATTCGAACACAGGACAATCGATAATCCGACGCCGAACAAAGTGTATCCGAGATTCCGCAGCTCAAGGTCGCTATCTTTTACAGAAGGAATGATTTTTTCTTTTTTGAATATTTTTATTAAAACAACAGGCAAATTGGCCACAATGAGCAGAATAAATACGAGCAATGTCACCTTCGCACCAAGCACTGGAACAAGTGCAAGGCTCGTCAGCAGCCCTCCCGCCGATGCTCCGATATGGTCGGCGGTTTCGAGTTTGCTGCCCGCTGAGCCGGTCTCTAAGGCGGAATCGGCCAACTGCCCTGCGGCTATGGGAAAATAGCCGCCTGCGCATAAACCGCACAGGACGAAGGCAATCGCAAAAATCTGGTGAGTTAGCTGCTCGGCGGGTAAAAGAGTAATCGAGTAAAGAAGCAAAGAATGAACGAAAATCAGGACGAGTAATAATTTTTGGGATTGAGTTGTTCTATTGCCACCCAACAGGCCCCCGGTTATCGCAGCTCCTATTGTCAAACCCACCATAAACAAAGATGAAACGATACCGATATGCAGATATAACGAGCCAAAACGGGTTTGATACATATACATAAGAACAATCACTACGCCGATCCCGATCCAACCCGCGGAGAAAACCAGAAATGAGCTGTCAAAACTCGTTCCTTTCTTTTCGCTGACAAGGTCTCGTTTAGGATATGAAGATATATAAATGATTCGTAGAACAAGAAAAACCAAGATGGGTACAATAAACGCCCAAGGGCCGGCCAGGGCGAGCAGTTTGATAAATCTGGCCGCAGGTGCGCCGGATTGTTTTGCCGTCAGCAACAGGTTATAAAGATATGTTAACGGCCTGGTGTCGCGGTTGATTAGTAGATTCTCCGGCAGGTCAGCGGATGAATAATAATTCATTGCGGTCTCGGCGCGGTCGGGTAAATAAATTGAAAGCAGGGCCGCAGGTGCAAAGACATTATCTGCTTCCTGTATCGATGCAAAACGGTCCCGCAGGACGGCGGGATTGCCGGTAATCTCAGCAGAATCGGACGCAATCAGCCACGTCTCCTCGCCCGGTACCAGTACGAGCCGCGAAAAGACTTTTTCGAGCGTCAGCCTGGCAGAAGCGCCAAGATTTATCAACTCGGTGCCCATAATGTTCTCGCCGCCCGCCATGCGAACGGCCAGAATGCCGTCGGGACGAAGTGATTGCTTCAACAGGTTATAAAATTCGAGTGTATAGTATCTGTTCAGGACCGAAGTGGTTGCTTCGGGCAGGTTGAGGATAACTATATCGAAAACCCTTTTCTTTTGTTCAAGCATCGGGCGAATATCACCGGCCAGAGGAGCAAATCGATTATCAGTTATCTGAAATTCAGCAGGAACAAATTTGTTGATATTCTGAACATACTGGCTGTCACAGTCCGACCACGTCACATTTTCAATCTGCGGGAATTCCAGGAACTTACCGCAAAGCCCCAGCCCCGAGCCGATAACGAGAATTTCATTCGCATCCGGCTTCTGGCACAGCGTTATAGCGGTTGTCTGAGCGGCGGAACTTTCATCCGGCAATGCCTCAACTACCCCACCCTCACGAACGGTTATCCATCTGCCCTGATATGTCCCGTAAAGATATTCGGCCTGGGCCGTCTGGAACGAACCGGCCAGTTCGGCGTCTGCTGCTTCCGGGAACAGCCTGGTCCATTTGATAATTTGCATATATCGCATCAACGTTTTATCGGCGCCGAAGACCAGAGCAAGACAGACTGAGACCGGGATTAAAAAGGATATGACAGAAGCCGAAATTTGTCCTATGGATAAATTATTCCGTACCCCGCTTAAACCATTCGGACTAACAGGCGACATCAGACCTTTGGCTATCCGGACGGCAAATATCGACATAGTCAGGACAAATATAAGCACAAAAAAAATTGTAACGAGGTTCGTACCGAGTCCCAGCAGGATAGTAACACCAACGCCGCCGACGAAACTTCCGGCGGCTTCGATTATGTATACGAGTGAAACGGCAATTCCGCCGTCCTGCTTAACCTGATTCGAGGAAATCCATCTGCAGGCAACAGGGAAAAGCATCCCGGTTATGATACTGACCGGCGCATTGATAATCGTTGCTGAAAGCAGAATCGTTTTTACCGACCAGAGTGCATAAGGTTCGACACCGGTAATCTCCCTTGCCTTCAGGATTAATATCGCCTGTAAAACAAAGGCCGGTACATACGCCAGAGACAGGAATTCTATGTTATTAAGCAGCTTGTGGGCAAATCTTCCGGCCCTGTAAACCAATACAGCCCCGAGCCCAACCCACAGGAACCACGACCAGAAAAAGATGCCCACGCTTATATCGTTACCTTCGAACGTTGTGATAAACTCGCGGAAAAGCAGGGTCTGCGCGCCGATGGCAAAAAGACCGTAACAGAATATCAGCAAACCCTTCGCAAACTTCATTTCTCATTCTCGCCAAATACGATAGCCTGAAAGACCTGGAAGCTCGCACCGTCTTTCCATGCATCGGCGGGCAACTGCGCCTTAAGAGACAACTGTGTGAGCATCTGGTCGACGTTCCAGCTCTGTTCCGGAGCGACCTGTGGCAGGAAGACGGCGGAATGGCCGTCTTTGCTTAGGATAACACCGTCTATTCCGATCCGGATTTGGTCGGGCGAGGCAACGGGCTGAGGTACTGTAAGAGCGGAAATCTCGATTGTGATGTCCCCGCATTCGGATTCTTGTACCGGAAGAAATCGCCTGTCGTTAAAGCAGGCGTTAATCGCATTCATAAGCACCGACATATACAAAGGCCGCTGCGGGATTATGTCACCGATACATCCCCTGAGCTGTGAATTTTTCTTGAGTGTCACGAAAGCCGCTCCGGGACGTTTCATCGCATCGCTTATTGTGACATCAAGTTCGGATACCTGCGGGACTTTTCGATTTTTAACGGCGTACATCATTGTTTGCCGCGCTAAAGTCAAAAGCTGCTCCTTGTCCTCTTCGGTTAATTCCTGCGAAGCAGCCTGTGGCTCAACCTCCGGGGATTCTTCCCATTGCCCCGAAAACGCGGCAGAAAGGTAACTAACCGAATTAGTAAAATCACCGGCCTGCTCGCCAGAAGTTGCATATTTTACCAGGTGCACTTCTGATTGTTTACTCAGCATTGAAAGAAGGATTGCAATCGGTACAGAACCGCATATTGTTGTTCCGGTTTTATCTTTATATTCCAGAAAGCCTTTGGCATCGAGGTTGGCAATCTGCTTATATGCGCCCATGTCGAGTTCTTTGATTTTCTCAGGTATATTTTCGCTGAAAGGTACGTAACTGTAATTGGGGCCGTAATGGGTAAAATCGGAGCTTGCAATTACAAGGGTATCCCTATCGACCATACCTTTTAGAACAGCCGCGGCCTGTTGGATCGTTTCCAATGAGCACTGCCCAGCCACAATCGGAACGAACTTAAAGTCATCCTGACAATATTGCAGAAGCGGCAGCTCGATCTGGACGCTGTGTTCGTATTGGTGAGCCACTGATACGTTCTGAAACTGTGGGTATTTAAGAAGCTTATTTATGAATTCCACATCCAGAGGTACCTCGCCGAGAGGCGTTTGATAATACGTCTGGTTCGGTATGCTAAGTATTTCCTGCATCGAGACACGATGACTTGGGCCGATTACTACGATTCGTTTATATTTCCTGTCGGTGGTTTTAAGCCCGCACGCCGCAACCTGACCCGAGTACTGGTACCCTGCATGAGGCAGAATCAAGGCTATCACGTTATTAATCGGTGTAACCTGGGCTTGCTGGAAAAAGTCCTCAATTTGTGTTCGTAATTCCTTCTCATCGGCAGGATACCATGTCCCGGCGAGCGACGACTGCAACACGGATTTAGCCGGCTCACTCGATTCCTCTGCCGGGGTCTGCGCCTGTGTATCGTTCGAAACGGGAGTTTCCTTCCCGCATGAAACGACCAGCAGGCCGGGAATGCCTACAAGCATGATTACCAACGGTAGTAATTTTATTTTCCTATATAATTTTTCGTATCGTCTAACCATTTCAGCCGCTCCATTTACTTTGCTTAAAGATTTTCCCCAGCGGTTTCAAAGGACCGGGATATTTCTTAGCCTGATAGGCACGTATGAATTTCCGGGGCGAAACGTTTCTGCCCAACCAGGAAAAACCTAATGCGACAGCCGAACCGGCTTTTATTAGTTGATGGATGAATTTCCTGCGCGTCATTTCCATACTCCGTAAATCTGTTTATTGCAACGCGGGCAGCAGCCGTCTCTGAGATTTTTTTGCAAGATGGTATACCCGCTGCGTTCGACCAGCAGCATCTTGCAGCCGGGGCAATATGTGTTCTGACCTTCCCTGCTGGCGATGTTTCCGATATAAACAAAATCCAGTCCTTCACTTAATCCGATTTCGCGGGCGGTTTGCAGAGTCTGCAGGGAGGTCGGCGGCAGGTTCCGCATTTGATAACGCGGGATAAATCCAGAAA
>CAZKYP010000055.1:0-18284 GCA_964556885.1 uncultured Pirellulales bacterium
TCGGTTGTCGGGTGCTTGAACTGCACACTGTAGGCGTGCAGTGCGCATCGATTGATAACAGGTTCCTGGGCCGCAGGTTCAGCGTCGGCCAGTTGCCAGGGATAAACAAGCTTTCCGCCGTACATATCGTCTGCAACTATCGGGTGTTTCAGGTAAGACAGGTGCACTCGTATCTGGTGGGTGCGGCCTGTTTTGGGAGTCAGTTCGAGTAAAGAAAATCCGCGAAAAGTTTCGATAACCTTGTAGAAAGTGATTGCATCCTTACCGGAGTCGGGTCTGATTGCATATTTTTCTCTTATCTTCGGATGAATACCCAACGGTGCATTTATGCGGTCGGCGTCCAGCTCGGGACTGCCGTGAACGATTGCCAGATATGTTTTTTGCACCTGCCGGTTTTCGAATTGTTTGGCGATTTTCCACTGGGCCGGGTCGTTTTTTGTCACTATCATTACGCCGGTTGTATTTCTGTCGAGACGATGTACTATGCCGGGGCGGAATTCACCCAGGCCGCTTGAAAGCTGGTCCGAATAGAACGACAGGGCGTTGACTAATGTGCCGTGCGTGTTGCCGCGGGCCGGGTGGACGAGCATATCCGGTTGTTTGTTGAGAATAATCATGTCGGAGTCTTCGTAGATGATATTCAGCGGGATGTCCTCGGGCAGGATGTCCCTGCTCGGCAGTTCGGGCGGTGTCATCTCGATTAAGTCGCCGGGATTTAGCTTTAAGCTTGATTTACCGATTTTGCCGTTGACCTTGACAGCTCCGGCCTTGATTATAATTTGGATGTTGTGGCGGCTGAAATTGCTGAAGCGGCCGTGAAGGTACTTATCGAGCCGGCGCTCTTTGATTGAGTTTCCAACGTGCAGTTTAAGAAGTCCGTCGGGACTGTAGATCTCTCCCTCAAGAGACGCTTTACAGTGTTTGTTATCTGAATCATTTGCCGGGAGCATTTGCATCTTCTATAGCCGGTTTGTTTGCAGATTCCGGGTTGATAATGGGAATCTCCGAGACCAGATTTGATATATCGAAAGGCCGGTTCGAATCATTGGGGACACTGTTGGGGGCCAGATTGACCGGCTTGAGATCGAGCGGTGTATTGGCACTCGTTACGGTTGCGGCGATAGTTTCAGGTGCCATATTCGGCTCGGCCGCAGGCGTCTGAACAGGGGTGGTTTGAACGGCTGCCGCTTTCGGTTCCGGTTTGAAAGTTATGTCCTTCGTGTAATCGTCCATCGTTTCGAGGCGGAATTTGGCCTGGGTTACGGCAATGGTTCCCTTGAAATCCGAATTCGCTGTGATTTGATTATAAATCTCTTTTGCCTTGTCAAAGCTGCCGAGCTCTTCTTCACATAGTCCGAGACCGAACTGGGCGAGGGCGGTCAGTGTCGGATTTGTCGGACATTTTTCCATTGCTTTTGTGTAACAGTCTTTTGCCTTGTTTATTTGCTCTGCTATGTACAGTTTGTCCGCGGTGCCGTAATGCACTTCCGCCCGTATGGCCTCGGCCTGCTTAATTAGCGCCAGTGCGGCCAACTGCTTTTTACTTGTGCTTTTGGCGAACGTCTCAAGACCCGCAGCGGGCTGAAGCAGGATGTGCGAGATGTCTGTCGCAGGGTTCTGGCTCTGCGTCTGGATTATCTGCATTTTACCGAGTTGTATCTGGTGAAGCAGGTTCATCAGCTCGGCTTTTTCCCGCGACTGTAAAACATTGTTGCTGTAAAACCTCCAGCTATAGACTGCAAAGCCGACAGCGATGACCGCCAGTACGATGATAATCGTATTAAGGTTCTCTTTTGTCCATTGAGGCAGGTTGCCCAGCCATTCGGCCAATTCATTGGTTTTGAGTTCGTGCCGATGGTCAGATTTCATATCTTTCTCCAATATCTTTTTATTTTGTGTATTGTTATTCGTTCATTGTTCAATTTCGGTCCGGCTTAATTTTGCCGGACAAACTCCAGATTTTAGCAAATTATCTTTTATGTTGCAATGGGCATGTTTGCCGATTAGAATTTTAGACGACTGTTCGTTAGAAAGGGCATAAATGTTCAGAATAAAGCAGGATTTTCGCACGGTATGGGCGGGTGTGTTACTTACAGTTCTTTTGGTCTTGACGATTGTTGTTCCGATAAATCAGGTGGTTTATGCGGCCGATGAAGCTGTTACTGCGGATGCGAAAAATGTCGTGATACCGGCTGGTTTGGATGGAATATGGGACCCAAACAGGTATATCGGCCTCGATGAAATTAAGCCGGGCATGGAGGCATATTGCCTGACGGAATATGGGCTTGCGGGGATAGAAAAGTTCGGTTTGAAGGTTGTTGATGTTGTACGTAATATCGATCCAGGCAGGGATGCGATTTTGGTCGAGGGCACTGATGAGCGGTTTATCCATACCGGCCCGGTGGCCGGTTGCAGCGGTTCGCCCGTTTATATCGACAACAGGCTGGCCGGCGCCCTGGCTTTTACATGGCCTTATGCCAAGGACCCTCTTTATGGCGTTACTCCGATAGGTGAGATGCTTCAGGTCGGCACCGGGCCGCAGGCAGGCGGTTCCGGTCAGGGTGGAGTGCCGGTGGGGATTACGTTTGATTTTACCACTCCTATTGATTTTGTGGAAGTTGACAGGCAGTTCAGAGAGGGTTTGGCTGATAGAAACCGAATGATTGGCGGCGTAAACTATATGCCGTGTCCTTTGATTACGTCCGGCGTGCCTGCCGAAGCGTGCGAACAGCTTAGTGCTTTTGTCGAACCGTTCGGGTATATGGTTGTCTCCGGCGGCGGCAGCGGCGGGGCCGAAGATGCCGGTAATGTGCAATTGGTGCCTGGAGCGAGTCTTGCCGTGCCGTGGGTGACGGGAGATATAACATTGACCACATTGGGGACCGTCACCGATGTTGTGGGTGATAAAGTTTACGGATTCGGGCATCGATTGCTTGGTTACGGCCGGGTCGATTTGCCGATGGCAACGGGTAAGGTGCACACGATTGTATCGAATATTGTCAGCTCTTTTAAGCTTGCCAGCGCGCTGGAAACGGTCGGTACATTACAGATAGACGAGGCTGCCGGAGTTATAGGTCAAATCGGTCCGGAGGCCGGTACAATTCCCGTATCTATAAGAATAGACCGATATAATGATGCACAGAAACGGGTATACAACTGCCGGCTTGCCAAAAATCAGGCGCTCACGCCTGTATATCTTCGTGTGGCTTTGGTTGCAGCGGCCGTTTATATGGGATCTTTTCCACCCGACCACATGATAAAGTATAAAGTGACTATTGCCGTCAGGGATGCCGGTACGATTGCTTTCGAAAATATTTCAAGCGACCTGGGTTTGAATGACCTGCTGCTGGAGAGTATCGGTTCGGTAGCGCTTCTTATGAACAATCCGTACAAAGTGGCTGATATAGAATCCATCGATTACGATGTCAGCATAGTCCCGAGGAGCATTGCTTCACAGATATGGTCGGTTGATTTGTCCGATACGGAAGTCAAGGCCGGTGAAAAAATTGATGTCGACGTAGTCGTCGAGTCTGTTCTGGCGGGAAAGAAAAAATACCGGAGCACTCTGGAAATCCCCGAGGACCTGGTGCCCGGCGAATACGAGTTTACGATTTGCGGCTCGCGTGATTATGAGCAGTTTCTTGCCAAGGCCGCTCCTCAAAGATTCGTCGCCCAGAATTTTCCGGGCTTGATAAGTGCACTGAATAACGCACTTGGAGTCGATAGAGACGGACTGCATTTTATTTTGGCCCTGCCGCCGTCGGGTGTCACGGTGGAAACGGCGGAGCTTCCGGACCTGCCGGCGACGAAGGCGCTGGTCCTGCAGGATGCAAAAAGGTCGATTCAAATTCTGCCGTATCAGCATTGGGTTGAGAAAAATATAAAAACCGGCACGATAGTTGTTGATAAGAATGTTATAAAAATAACGGTTAAAAAGTAAGGATTAAAAAAGCTTGTCTAAAAATATCCATAGTTCATCGATCCTGGCATAAATTGTGCCGAATGAACAAAGGAGTGTTCCAAAATATTCAGGAGTTGTCATGAGAAATAAATTCGGTTTCGGTATAAGATTAACCTTTGCGGTGTTGCTCTGTTTGGCTTTGAGTTCTGTTTGTACGGCAATCACCAGCAAAATTACGAGGCATGTAAGCAGTTCGGATTTGCTGAAAGGTCAGACGAAGAATGTTGTAATCGATTCACGAGGAACGATTAAGCTCGGGCGAGCGGCCGATGAGCTGATTGGAGACTTCGATGATTTCGGGGATGTCTGGTCGATAAACAGCGTAGTCAATATCAATGGAACGGTCTATTTCGGTACAAGCCCGAATGGCGGCATCTATAAATATGAGCTCAATAAACTAACGCGGATTTACCCGCCACAGGATAATATGCCGCAGTTGGAGACGGGAGATGATGAGGATTACGTGGAAATGTTCGAGGCCGAGGAGCATCTGTCCAACGAGCATATTTTTGCTATGACGAAGGATGCTTCCGGGCGGCTGTTGGCCGGAATAAGCGGCAAAACGTGCAGACTGTGCCGGTTTGAAAACGACGGGATGGAAATAATTTTTGAGACGGATGATGTAAAATATATTTTTGCGATAGCTGTTGATAAAAGCGGCAATATATTCCTCGGGACCGGGCCGGAGGGCAAGGTATTCAAATTAAATCCGAACGGCAGGAATGCCCAGGTCATATATGACAGTCCGGACAAAAACATTCTATCGCTTGCGGTGGAACAGGACGGCTGTATTTACGCCGGAAGTGACACCCGCGGGCTGGTGTACAAGATCGATCCTCGCACCAGGAAAACAACGGTGCTGTATGACAGCGACCAGCCGGAGATAACGTCATTGCTGATAGCATCCGATATGGAATCTGGTGTTTCGTATAATGTATGTACAGGTTTGTATGCGGCGGCGACGTCGGCCAAGATTGTTCAGGCACAAACTCAATTTGCCGCGTCCGTTTATGACGGCTCTTCATCCGGCCGGCCCGAGGCGGAAACTGAAAACGGCAGCAGCATCGATCAAAGCGAGGGCAGTCGTAACCTGCAGATTGCAAATACGGAAAAACCGACAGAGAATAAACCACCCCAGGGTCCGCCGCAGCCCGTTAAAAGAGCAAAAACTGCAAAAGCCAGTTACATATACAATATTTCCAAAGACGGTTTCGTAAGAGAAGTATTCGGCGAGGCGGCGATTTTCTTCTGTCTTGCAACACAGAATGGGAAACTGCTTGTCGGGACCGGAAACAGCGGCCAGCTTTACAGTATTGATCCGGCCCTTGAGGAACAGGCAGTGATTTTTGAGGATAAACAAGCCTCGCAGATAACGGCAATGGCTGTATCCGGACAGGATGTCTTTCTTGGAACGGCAAATCCTGCGAAGCTGATTAAACTGACATCGGGTTTTGCAAGTGAAGGCGTTTACATTTCAGACCTTATAGATGCGGGTCAGCCGTCGAAGTGGGGCAAGCTGCAGCTCGAAGCGGACATCCCGCGGGGGTGCGAGGTTCTGATGGCCTGCCGCAGTGGTAACGTCGAGGACGTCAACGACCCGACTTTTTCCGACTGGTCCGGCCTGGTAGAAATTACCGAGCCCGTGCAGCTTAATTGCCCGCTTGGCAGGTTCTGCCAGTACAAGCTTGTGCTGCGAAGTGAAAACGGCGACAAGACACCTCAGATAAGAGAGATTGCCGTTGCCAATACGGTGCCGAATCTCGCTCCGAAAGTAGAGGCGGTGACCGTCGCCCCGATATCCGGGCCGGGCAAGGAGGGATTCCTGAAAATCAGCTATAAAGCATCCGACGATAACGAGGATGAGCTGATTTACAGGATAGACTTCAGGAAGATTGGACGGACAAACTGGATCGAATTGAAAGACCAGGTTGACGGCAGTAGTTTCGACTGGGATGGAAAGACCGTCGAGGACGGTCGATACGAAATCAGAGTGACCGCCAGCGACGAAAAGAATAATACCACCGCGACAAAACTGACCGGCAGCAGGATAAGCCAGCCGGTGGTTGTTGACAATACCGGGCCGGCCGTTATGAAAATGGCCGTGACGCCGGCCTTCGAAGGCGACGAACGATATCAGATTCTGAAGATCGAAGTCTGGGACGAGCTGAGCGCGATCGGAAAGCTGGAATACACGATTGACAGCAATACCGACTGGGTGGCGTCTATTCCGGACGACATGGTTTATGATACGACCAGTGAGAATTTCACCATCCAGATAGAAGTGAATGACAAGCTGTCGGAAGGCGACCATGTATTGACAATCAGGGTCAAAGATGCCGTTGGTAATACTACGTATAAGACTCTCGATTTTAATATAGATTAAGTGAAATAAAGTATCAGAAATTAAAATGCAAAAAGCAAAATTAATGAACTCATCGCCCCATGGTGCGATTCCGCAATTTTAATTTTTAATATTTGATTTTTAATGTTTAAATTTAGTTACTGTGCGATATATCGAATTTGAGAAGATTGTTAAGACGGTCGAATCGCTTTGTATATCAGCCGGCTACGAACTTCCCGAGGATGTTCTGGCCGCTCTTGAAGAAGCGGCCCGGAAGGAATCCAATCCCGGGGCCGCAAAGATATTAAATCAGCTCGTCGAAAATGCCCGCATCGCGGCGGACGAAAAAATCCCTTTGTGTCAGGATACCGGTCTTGCCGTAGTTTTCGTCGAACTGGGCTCGGATGTAGCCGTGAAGCCTTCCGCTCACGGAACCGGAGCGACTTTGTTAGATGCCGTCAATGAAGGTGTGAAGGACGGATATCAAAAGGGTCTTCTGAGAAAAAGTGTGGTTGCCGAGCCTCTGAAGGAACGTAAGAACACAGGTTCGAATACTCCTGCCGTGATTCATCTTCAAATCGTTCCGGGTGATAAATTAAAGCTGACCGTGATGACCAAGGGCGGCGGGTGCGAGAACAAAAGCCAGTTCAGAATGTTCAGACCCACGGCGCAGAAAGAAGAGATAATAGACTGGATTGCAAAGGTTGTCGGAGAAGCCGGCGCCGATGCCTGCCCGCCGTTTGTTGTCGGAGTAGGGATCGGGGGTGATTTTGAGTTGAGCTGTTTGTTGAGCAAAAAGGCCCTGTGCCGAAATCTGAATCAACGTGATAGTGACAAGTTTTATGCCGAGCTTGAGAAAGATTTACTTACGAAGATTAACACTCTCGGCGTTGGCCCACAGGGGCTTGGTGGTGACACGACCGCCCTGGCTGTTTTAATTGAGACCGCCCCGTGCCATATCGCTTCACTTCCGGTTGCCGTCAACATCGAATGTCACAGTCACAGGCATAAAACAGCGACTATTTGATTAGGTAGCAAGTCGCCTGTTATTGCGAATACTCTCGGGACGGCCAACAGAATCTCTCATAAGTGTTATTCCTTTCCATTTGCGACTTGTCGGACAGGTCCTCGCCGAGTGCGGAGCGGACAGCATCCACGTGTGCATCCACAAAAATGGCATTAGCCATGCCGGAATTCAGGTTTCCACTTTTTGCACCATGAAATGTGCCGAACCAGTCGCGTCCGTCGCCGCATAAAGCATTGTCGTTAAGGACATTGGAACAGCCCGGCCGAGTCCACATGTTTTCCTCGGAGAAAAAGAAAATCTCTGTCTTACTTCTGGTAAACGAGCTGCGTTTGCGTCTACTTATAAAGAAGTTCATACTATAGCTATAGTAAGGCACGACGGGATTGGCAGGATCGTGATTTGGGTGTTTCTGGCCCATTGATTTGGCGAGCACCTTGAAACTCGGGCAAAGGTGCACCTTGGCCGCCGACAGGTACGGCCAGAACGGGCCGTCTGCCGGGTATCTCGGATCGTGCCATCGGCAATAGCGCTGATAACCGGGTACCGGTTCCTCTGTCATGACCAGAGATGTCCACGCATCAGGGTATTTGTCGTCATAGTCGTCCAGATATATAGTCTGGGCTATGCCGTATTGTCGAAGATTGGCGCAACAGGAAGTGTTCTGGGCCTGTTCTTTGACTCGCTGCAAGGCCGGCATCAATATGCCCATCAACAGTGCGATAATGGCGATTACAACCAACAACTCAATCAGGGTAAAACCTCTTTGCTTTTTCATGGCAATTCTCCTTTATTAATTGCTGATTCAGCAGTCCTGCGGACTCCATATGAAGAACACCGATTGGGTGTTCGAACCGACGAGCTAATAAAATAGAGAGCGTCGGATTACCTCGGTTCATCCCTGAACGGCCAGCCGAATTTTTCGAACATACCGAATTCCATTTCCGATACGATTGTGACGTCGTCACCGAGACCTGATCGCACCGAATCGACATGGGCATCGACAAATACAACATTGCTTGTGCCATCGTTCAGATCTGAGCTTTTTGCTCCGTGAAAAGTACCGAACCAATCTCGCCCGTCCGGGCATAATGCGTTGTCGTTCAGCACCCACGTACAGCCGGGTCTGGTCCACATATTCTCCTCGGCAAAAAAGAACACCTCTGCCTTGCTCCTTGTAACCTCGGAACGCTTAAGAACTGCTTTGTAGCTTTGGAGATTATGTGTGGTTGAGCCTAAGAATGCGTTCATGCTATAGCTGTAGTATGGAACGATAGGTATGGAAGGATCATGATCATTGTGCCTTTGGCCCTGTGATTTGGCAAGGACCTTGAATGTCGGACACAAATGAACTTTACTCGCCGACAGGTACGGCCAGAATGGTCCGTCTGCAGGGTATCTTGGATCGTGCCATCTGCAGAAGCGGTGATAGTCGGGTACCGGATATTCGTTTTCAACCAAAGAAAGCCATGCCTGAGGATATCGGTCGTCATAGTCGTCCAGGTATACTGTTTGTGCTATGCCGTACTGGCGCAAATTCGCCCGGCATACCATTTCCTGTGCCTGCTCCTTTACCTTTTGCAGAGCCGGCATCAGTATCCCCATCAATAACGCGATAATAGCGATTACCACCAGCAGCTCTATAAGCGTAAATCCGCTTCGACTTTCCATGGCAGTTTTCCTTTTTGTGAATATCTGCGTATCGGAACGACGGATTTTCTCCGAGTTTAACAATCTTTTTGTTCATCCGTTCAAAATTCAGTTAAACTTCAGAGATAGATATTAACGACCGAATTATAGCGCTATTATTGACCGAAATTTTCTTTGTTGGGCCAGCCGAATTTCTCGAATCTGCCGAACTCCATTTGCGACTTATCTATAGTAGTGTTGATTTTATTTGTTGTAAGAGCCGAAGTCACCTGCTCGACGTGTGCATCGACAAATACGGCGTTAACTGAGCCGGTGTTGAGGTCGCCGGCTTTTGCGCCGTGAAACGTTCCCAGCCAGTCGCGTGCGTCGGGGCACAGTGCGTTGTCGTTCAATACGTTTGCATTGCCGGTCCTGGTCCACATATTCTCCTCGGAGAAGAAGAACACTTCCGCTTTACTCCTTGTTACCTCAGAGCGTTTATAGACACCGCCGCGTCCTCTTGTATCGGCCTCACAATACCCGTCCGAGTCCCCTTGCTTTGAGCCGAGGTAGGCATTCATACTGTAACTGTAGTAAGGAACGACCGGATTTGAAGTAACGTGGTTGGGGTGATTCTGGCCCAGGGATTTAGCAAGTACTTTGAATGTCGGGCACAGGTGAACTTTCGCTGAAGCCAGATACGGCCAGAAGGGGCCATCGGCCGGATATCTCGGGTCATGCCAGCGGCAGTAACGCTGATAGCCGGCTACGGGGTATTCGTTTGATACTAAAGATCGCCACGCTGAGGGATATCGGTCATCGGAATCGTCCAGATAGACAGCCTGTGCTATACCGTATTGACGCAGGTTGGCCCGACATACCATCTCCTGTGCCTGCTCCTTTACTTTTTGCAGCGCCGGCATTAATATACCCATTAATAGCGCAATGATTGCAATTACCACCAGTAGTTCAATCAAGGTAAATCCTCTTTGTTTTTTCATAACGATGCTCCTAATTTTAACATTTCTTTTGATTAGTATGTACTCCCTACGTTTCCGTTGCTGTTATGACAATCCCGATTATATAAACCTTGATTCTCACAGCAGCGAGAATACAAAATCCGCCTTGATAAACATTACGGTTTGGAGGCTGCGTATCATTTAACAAGGTTTCACATTACTAAAATTATAAATATATTTTTATCCGGGATTTTTAGAACTCCTGATAATTTTTTCCAATCCGACCGGTCGCCCGTCTAAACATAACCGGTCCGAGTCTGTGAAACAGCGGCATCAAATCTCTTAAGCCGTTATAATTCTTTAGTTTCACTTTACCGGCTGGAAAGCCACAGAAAGAGTCGTTTACATATCCGTCGTGCCGGTTCACATAGCAGTATAGCGGTGGTTTGTATCTGCCTACGTCTGATATTCGTATTAAACACTCACCACAGCTTACATATAAACCGGAGATATAGAGGAAATAGCATGTTTGTAACCGCCTCTTTCTATTGCCGTATAGTTACAAAGAAATAATTTTCTTTTCAAAGAATAATTGTGATTCTATATCTTCCGGCGAAATTAACCGATTAATAATCTTCGTATCGCTGTAACCATGTCGGCCAGTCACTGGGATTAACCATGCCAGCCCTGGTCCATGGACCTGCAGTGTCAAATGTTTTATTCCATTTAAGCGTCCAGAGTTCCTTTAGGCCGACTCTGCGAGCGGAGAAATCCAAAAAGACTGTGCCGACAGTACCATCATGACGATTAATGCAGCAGCGTCCCATGTTGTTGTCTGATGACCATGCTGAATATTGATTTTGTAAAGGTTGATTGGTCGGTTCTGGAAACAGGTCAAAACGCAGGGAATCCAAAAACAGAGGAACATTGGATGCACCGGCTACACTGGTAGTTTTCCAGTTGTCAACCGTTGCACTGTTGCGGGTACCCCGGGGATTGGGATTTTCCGTCGCCAGGACATATCCGTTTATACCGTAACTGCCTGCGACACCGTCTTCACAGAAATATTGATAGTCCGCTTTTGTATATATACCCCAGGCGTTGAAAATGTTGAGGTTCTGTATAGTATTACCGAATTCGTCAGTTTGCGGTTTTTTAGCCGATGGGCAGAACCATATTTTGTTCTTTTTCCAGCTTTGCTGTGCGGGGTCAAGATCTGCGATCCAATAATATCCGTTTTGTGCTGTACCAGACCAAAGTTTGCCGTCATTTTCCTGTGTGAACATGGCAGTAACCAGGCCCCACTGCCTGAGATTTGCCAGACATGCGGTTGTTCTTGCCTGTTCTTTAACTCGTCTGAGTGCAGGCATTAAAATACCCATTAACAGCGCAATGATTGCTATTACTACTAATAGTTCTATTAATGTGAAGCCTCTTTTTTGACTCATGGACGTGTCCCTTTAAATACAAAATACCCTCTGTCTTTTATGAAATTATATAGTTTTAAACGACCCATTGTATTGCAGATTAATTATGCTTCCGACTAAGGTCACATAATTTCACCGCATACATAGAGTATATACACTATCCCAACAAAAAATCAAGTTTAAAACGACCAACTCATCATTTATTAACTGGCTATATATCACAACCTACAGCACCTGTTCCGTGCTGGAGGCGATCCAACGACCGATTATATAATAATATGTCAGATTTTTTTATCAATAAATCCAACATTCTGCAAACACTACAATGGAAAAAAAGACTTAAAATTAACCGATAAACAGATTAATTTGTCCTTAAATATAGCCTAAATCTTACAGTCCTCAATGATTGCTAATAAATTATTCGCTCTTTTTGGCCCGGGATCTGATAATTTGTTTAATAATCCTTAAACTTCGCCATCCAGCCATCGCCGTATGATTGCCATTTTGCATTTATTGCGCCTCCGGACATGGTCCATTGGTTGGCTTTGTTAAATCCCTTGTGCCAGTTCAGAGTCCAGAGTTCTTTTAATCCCACAGGTCTAACTGTATAATCCATGAAAACCGCGTTTATGTTGCCGTCATGCCGGTTGAGACAGAAACGGTTCATTGCGTTGGCGTCGCTTGTATCCTGCCCGTCATAACTTTGTGGAGGGGAATCATCATCGTCAGGCCAGCCGCACCAGAAATAGCAGTCCAAAAACATTGGTATAGTTGACGAACCCTTAACCCCTGTAGTTCTCCAGAACCTGTCATTGGGTTTTCCCATGAGGTTGTCCTCGCCGGGAACGTAGACATAACCGTTGATTCCATAACTACCGTAGTAACCTACCGTGCGGCCTCCTGAAGCGTCCCATGGTGGAACCTTTCCCCAGGCTGTTGTTGTATTGCCCCACCAGTTGACCCCCGGTGCCATGTTTGGATTTGCGAGTTTCGTAACCAGTGGACATAGTCTTGCGTCTTCGGTGCTGATATAATACTCCACCATAGCATCCATCCATCGGCCGGAACTGCCGGTGCGAACGGGGAATTTACCGTTGTTGTCATCCGTATAGAGTAGGAAAATCTTGCCCCATTCCCTAAGGTTGGACTGACACAAGACATTTTTAGCCGTCTTTTTTACCCGCTGTAACGCAGGCATCAATATACCCATCAGTAATGCTATGATGGCAATAACCACTAAAAGCTCAATTAGAGTAAAACCTCGATTTTTTCTCATACTCGCTCCTTTACGTAAACCGATACATTGGTACAAAACACTCTCAAATTTGATGTGATAAAATGCCTTTCTGTTCGATTAATATCGTAAAAAATTCTTTTTTGACCCGAGTTTTTACTGAATTTTACCCAATTATACAGTGAATTAGGTATTTTTGCAAGTGAAAATGAGAATTATTTAAATTGCATTCGAAAAAGTTACGTATTCTTCAGAAGTAAGATTTTCCGGCCTTTTTGAGGGATTTATATGACATCTTTCGAAAATTTCAGGCCAGTTAATACCCTTTGCTAATCCGTCATGTTCGAGTTTGCTGGTCGCTAAAAGAGTCTTCCTGCGATGACCCATAAATAGATTCACAATCCTGTCGAAATTGCCCATATTGCCAATTTGTGAGACTTTTTCCTGTTTTCGGATAAAGCCGATCATGGCCGAGTCAACCTGCGGCTGAGGCCAAAAAACTGTTGGTTTGAGGATTCTTATCTTTTTTATCTCGCCGGTAGCATCGAGTAAGATACTCAATTTTCCGTAATCGTGGGTACCTGGTGCGGCCGTCATTCGGCTTGCAACTTCTTTTTGAACAGTTACGTACATACGGTCGGCTGTTGTCGGGCCGGTGATTAGATTCATCATTAACGGGCAGGCGACATTGTATGGCAGGTTTGAGACTAACAGGAGGTGGCCTTTGTGTTGCTTTTTGGCCGATTCGATTGCGTTGATGATTGTGTCGTTCAGTGTATTTTTATTTTTCAGGATGTCGACATTGAAAATTTCGAGATTATCGGTGTTTGATAGTTGAGTTTTAACGATATCGGCAAGGGTGTAGTCGAGTTCGACGGCTATTACCTTACCGGCTTTTTGAACTAATGCCTCGGTCAGGGAGCCGGTGCCGCAACCGACTTCAAGCACGATATCATCGCTTTGAATATCAGCCGAATCGACGAGCAGCCGCATAAGATTCAGGTCAATAAGAAAATGCTGGCCGAGCCGCTTGTTCGGCCTCACGCCTGCCGATGTAAGCAAGTTCTGGATTTGGTGCTTAGTCTGCATTTATATCAGCTATGTGAAGTACCGGCGTTTGCAAAGAGATTGGCCTTTTTTATTTTCGCCATTTGTATCGCGGTGGTGATTGCCGCTTTCATACTTGATGGATTGGCGATATTTTGGCCGGCGATATCAAAAGCAGTGCCGTGGGCCGGCGATGTCCTGATAATGGGTATGCCGATAGTGACATTGACCGCCTGGTCGAAACCCAGAAGTTTCACGGGAATCATCCCCTGGTCGTGGTACATTGCTACTACGCCGTCGAATTCACCTTTAACCGCCCGCAAAAAGACGGTATCGGCGCTGTATGGTCCCATGCAGTTTATACCCTGTTCCTGCGCCAGCAGAATTGCAGGCGAGATTATTCGCTGCTCTTCGTCTCCGAACTGACCGTTCTCGCCGGCGTGCGGATTCAGCGCGGCTACACCGATTTTCGGATGCTCGATGCCGAAGTATTGTTTTAATGCGTCGTTGAGCAGGTCTATCGGTTCGAAAACGCAGCCGATGGTAAACTTATGCCGGACTTCAAACAACGCTTCGTGAATCGTAGCCAGCGCAAGCTTTAACGGTCCTGCGATAAACATCATCACCTTTCGCTTGGATTTGCATTTTGCCGCGAGCATCTCAGTATGACCCGGCCATTCCGAGTTGGCTAATTTCCAGCTTGTCTTACTGATTGGCGCCGTTACTACGGCATCGATTATGCCGTCTTTCGCGGCTTCAATGGCGTCGAGACAGAATCTTAGAGATGCTTCACCGGCTGATTTGCTGGGACCCTTCACCCATGCCGGGACGGTGTACTCATCATAATCGGCTACGACGACTTTGTACGGGTATTCGCGGCTGATTTTTTCATGCTGATGCCGGCCCCAGAACGGCTCGATTTCGGCGGCGTCGGCGGCGTAACAAAGCTGCTCGTTCATGCCGAAGATGATAAATTTTGCGGATTTGCGTATAATAGGGTCGGCCAGGGCTTTGACAACAATTTCCGGTCCGATACCGCCGGCGTCACCCATCGTGATGCCTATTACCGGCTGTTCGATTATTGAATTGTTGCCATTGGTTCTCATAATACATCAAATTTATGTAAAAAAAATTTTCGTTGTACATCACTTAAAATCCAAGCTGCTTTAATCTTTCGACCGTTAAAGGCTGCTTCTTTTGTAAATCGATGATAGTTGATTCAAATTGTTTTTTTACTGTTTTTACTATTATGTCAATTTCTATGTTTACCTGGTCGCCTGTTTTCGCTTTGCCTAACGTGGTTCTCTTGAGCGTTTCAGGTATTACGGCTACGCTGAAGCTCGTTTTATTTATATTCGCTATTGTCAGGGAAATGCCGTCTATGGCTACCGAGCCTTTGGCGACCATCTGCCCGAGCAGCTCAGGTTCTGCGGCGAATTTAATATCGGCAAAATCGTTGCGCGTATTAATCGCCTTTATTGTTGCAGTGCCATCGATGTGCCCAAGGACGAAATGTCCTCCGAATCGGTCGTTCGGCCTCATCGCACGCTCGACGTTAATTTCAGACGACGGCTGTAAATTACATAGTGTCGATTTTGACAGGGTTTCTGCGCTTAGCTCGAAACTTGCAAAACTGCCTTCGAGCCTGGATATTGTCAGGCATACTCCGTTAACGGCTATGCTGTTACCGGTCCTGCATTCACCGGCCAGTTCGACTAAATCTATAATCAGAAGCATTGAGTCCGTGCTTCGGCGAACTCCCTTGACGGCACAAATTTTTTCTATTAGCCCTGTGAACATTTACGAGCCGATTAATTATTTACTTTTGACTATTGATAAAACAATATAGAATACTACAATCGATTATAAGTATTTGGTAGTCAATAATCAATAATCAATCCCGATTTACTTCGGGAGAAGGGGGCAGGACAATTATGAACACTTTTTGGCTGAAAATAGCGGCAGGAGCGGTCGGGCTTGTCGTAATTATTGTGCTGATAGGTACGTTTACCTCGAAGGACTCGAAGCAATCGGAGCCGAAGCAACCTGAGAAGACATTCTATGATCAGGTCGAAGAAGACAAGGAAAAATACCTGACAGAGCCCAAGCCGCAGGTAACTCAGGAACAAATACCGGCAACGCAACGACCGGCGGAAAATAATACGGAGGCCGCACCGGTTCAACCGACCCAAACGCCGGTTGAACCACCGAAGCCGGTTACGCTTTATTTCAAAAAGCTTCCCGAAATAGATGATATCGAAGCTCAAAGATTGCTGAATGTAGCAGTTCCCGGCCGCAGTATCGGCAGGTTGCCGATGACCGGTTATAATCTTATGGTGCCGAATTGCCGGGAGATTATTAAAAGATGGCCGGATAGCTGGTATGCTTACAGGGCAAAACAAATGTTTAACGATTTGCCGCCGCGGTATCAAACGCAATATAATATTACCGAGCATGAGAAGGACCTCAGTATGTATTCTAAACAAAGACCCGGTACAGAACCTTATACCATGGAAGGAACCCGTTAAATGGATGCGACTATGTCTTCTGTCAATATACCTGTGATTTCGATAACTGCCGACTGTTTGCCGCAAGCCTGGGAAAAGGCCGTCCTGGCGGTATGGGATGAAGGTCTGGAGATCAGGACTCAGTATGATAAGCCGCAGGATCCGCCCAGCAAGGATGCAACCGTCATGATTACAGTCGCGGATCCATTCAGTGAGCCTCGGATTCATAAAAATTTCCCGGGCGGACCCGAGGAGCTCGAATCCTATCGGCAGGAGGTCGTGAACGGGATTCACGACCACTGGATCGACCCAGCCGCAGGCAAGTGGACCTATACGTATCACGAGCGGCTGTTTTCATATTGTCCGGTCGAAGAAATTCGCAACGCCAAATCGCCCAAGCCGTTCAAAAAAGTCGACCAGATTCAGTATATTATCGATTATCTTTCGCGGGCGGGGCACAGCAGAAGGGCACAGGCGATAACCTGGATGCCTACGGCCGATCCTAAAACAGACGACCCGCCGTGTCTTCAGAGGGTATGGTGCCGGCTGCTGTCAAACGAAGCGGGTGAATGGACGCTCAATATGAATACGCACTGGCGCAGCAGGGACCTGTACAAGGCGTGGTTTATGAATGTCTACGCCCTGACCGACCTTCAAAAGAAAATCGCGGATTCGATAGCTGAAAAAAGAGGCGAGCCGGTGAAGGTCGGCAGATATGTCGATATCAGCGATTCATTGCATATCTATGGCAGCTACTTCAATGAAGTTGAACCGGAGATTGAGAAGATGCGCCGCAGTCCGTTCACGGAGCGTTCCTGGCAAAGTACACATCCCGCATTTGAAATGATGACGACCGAGGCAAGAGAAAGACTTGCTCAGGACCCCGACTGGTACGCCAGAGCGAAAGGATAGGTCTTTAAAACATAATGATAATCTTAAATCGAACAATCAGATTTTTGATAAATATAACGAAGGATGTGTCATGTCGTTGATAGTAAATGGTGAAAAGATTAAAGATACAGCGGTCCAGCGGGAGGCGGAGCGTTTAAGGCCGGAGTATGAAAAGGCTTTTGCCGATCTGGACCCCCGGGAGCGGGAAGCTCAATTGGTTGAGTGGTCCCAGGAAAATCTTGTCGAAAGAACTTTACTGAATCAGGAAGCGGAAAAAACCATCAAGAAAATACCGAATGCGAAAGTCGAAGCTGCCCTTAACAGATTAAGAAAACAGTATGGCGATCCGAAGAAACTTTATAAAGAATTTGATGTCGATAACGAGGAAAAGGTAAAAGAAAAAATTGGGCTTATGATGAAGGTCGAGCAGATACTCAAGCAGACAACTGAAAGTTTGCCGAAGCCTTCGCTGGATGATATGCAGCGTTATTACGAAGAAAATATCGGGCAATTCAGATCGACCGAGCGAGTCAGGGCGGCCCATATAGTCAAGTATATCGACTGGCGTACGAATGAGCAGGAAGCTTTTCAAAGGATAAAACAGGCACACGACGAATTGAATAACGGCATAACTTTCGAAGAGGTAATCGACCAGTATATGGATCGTGTTGACAGCGGCGGCGACCTGGGTTTTATCTCCAGGGGCCAGACGGTTGAGGAATTCGAGGATGTTGTTTTTAACATGGGCGTCGGTCAGGTGAGCTATGTCTTTCGAACACGTTTCGGATTTCATATCGCTAAAGTATATGACAGGGAGCCGGAATGTGTTATTGGCTTTGAGGAAGTTCAAGACCGGATAAAGGATGTACTTAGTGAACGATTGCGAGAAGATGCTATTGTGGATTTGATAGACCGGTTGAAAAGCAGGGCTGAAATAATGGAAGTTTAGCAGGTCTCGTTATTGCTAATTATGTCCGAAAACAAGGCTTGTTTTTGTTGTTTATTGCGGCTCTTATCGGTTTATAAAAAAAGAAAAAAAAGTAACAGGCTCGGTTTGGCAACGGCGGATTTATGTATTATACTTTTAATGTAGCACCGAGAAAGAAGCAAAAAAACGATGCTTTCGCAGGATGCGAGGGCTTAGTACCAGACCTGAGGGGGGGTTGTATAAGTTTCTTTCCGAGTTGGCCTCTGCGTGTCCTGCGCAGAGGCTTTTTTTAGTGCGCCGGGCATGGTGTGATGCTTGTGGGGTGTAAGTCCCCTG
>CAZKYP010000056.1:0-18070 GCA_964556885.1 uncultured Pirellulales bacterium
CCGCGAATGCGGCCGTTAATGATGTTGTCGTTCAACGGGCGGAAACCTGCACGAAAACGCCCGCCCAGCATGTAATTTATCGATTCGAAACTAAAGCCGCTAACCGCCTTGTTCTTATGTTTCGGGATATAAACCTCACCCCTGTTTTTATAATTATCGATAGCTTTTTGAACCAGTTCCCTCGCACAGCTCAGAGCGTTTTTCTCGTCCATCGAAACATGTTCGACACCCACCATTTTCGCCTTGTCGGTCGTTGTCACGAGCTTGGTATGATAACAATTCGCTATAGTCGCAAGTCCCTGCATAATGCACTGGACATCGACTGCCATCATTTCAATCGCTCCGGTTGCAATAACGAGCTCCTGGTTGAGAAAGTTGCCTGCGATTGGTATGCCGTGTCTCATCAGAAGCTCATTGGCTGTGCAGCACGTTCCGGCAACGTTAATTCCTTTTGCTCCGACCTTCTTAGCCTGATTCAGGAGTTCCTCTTCCTGTGACGCCACCGCTATCATTTCCGAAAGTATCGGCTCATGCCCGTGGACGATGATATTTACCTCGTCTTCTTTGAGCACTCCCATGTTTACCTCGCCGCGGCCGGGATAAGGCGTTCCGAAAAGAACATCCTGCAGTTCGGTTGCCAGCATTGCACCGCCCCAGCCGTCCGCCAGAGAAACTCGTGCGGCGTGCATCAGGATATTCTTATAATCCTGGTCCACACCCATGTGAGTCCGGTGCAGGGCTTCGACTACTTCCCTGTCTACGGCTCGCGGGGTAATGTCGAGTTTTTCCCATATTTCCTGGCGTGGCTTTGGCGCCCGTCGGGCCATCAACTGAGTTCCCCGCGGTTTGCCGAATTCGGCAAGGGCCATTTCTCCGACATCAACGCCGATATCATTCATCGAACGGTTGTCGGTTTTGACTCCTAATTCTTTGGCTAATTTGAGCAGTTTAGTAGTGTCTTTAAGTTTATAATCTTTTGCGTGGCCTTTGGCGGTTTCGATAAATACTTCGGCGACGGTTCTGCCGTGGTCGCTGTGAGCACTGACGCCGGCGGCGACGGCCCGAAGGAAATTACGGGCGACAATTGTATCGGCATCGGCTCCGCAAACACCCGTCGGCGCTTTCTTGGTTATTCGGCACGGCCCCATCGCGCATATCCGGCAGCATATACCCTGCTTGCCGAAGCCGCATTGCGGCATTTGTGAATCGAGCCGGTCCCATGCGTTCTGCTGGCCGGCCTCGGCCATGCGTGTTATCATTTCCTGTGCCGCTTTGTCGGAACTGCGTTCCTTCGGTTTCATAAAAGCTCCTCATTACAGGTAACTGCAAAAAGCTTTACAATAAGAAAAAACATCCTGTTGTCAATCATCGTTTTCAGAACTTGATACAAGCTGCACCAGTTTGTTTTTTGCCTTTTTTAGTTCTTCTGTTACATCGGCATCCGAATCAAATACTGCGGCACGTTTAAGGTCTGCCTGCTGCAGTGATGGACTGTACCCAAGATTACCGAGTATGGTTATATTTTTTAATTGAGATTTTATTGTGTCAATTTGAGATTTTTCAGTAATCTTATTGGCAATCACTCCGACACATTTAATCCCCAAATCCCTTGCCATTTTCCCCATGTTGTTTGCGGTTTCTATGCTTCTACCTCCCGGTTCGACAATTAGAACGAGTGCATCGATGCCCTGAATGCTTGCCCTGCCCATGAATTCGACTCCACCGGCGAGGTCAACCAAAACTACTTCCTGTCGCTGCAGAATCGTATGTGTAAGCAGAGTTTTCAGGAATGCGCCTTCCGGGCAGGCGCAGCCGCCGCCGGCCTGGGTAATGGCACCGAGTACAAGCAGTTTTACGCCGCTAATTTTCAGCCAGTATTGTTCCGGCAGATCGCTGACCTTGGGATTCATTTTGAAATATGCACCGATGGTGTTTGGTGTAGTACCGGTTCGCTCGGCAATTAACTCTTTCATCTGGATTAGCGGCTTGGGATTTTGCTCGATTGATACACCGAATGCCGATGCGAGATTGGTATTTGGGTCGGCGTCAATGGTCAATACATCGAGACCATCCTTAGCGAACAGTTGTGCCCAGATTGCACATACCGTAGTTTTCCCAACACCTCCCTTGCCGCCAATAGCTATTTTTATACCCTGCATTACCGATATGACAACGGCCTATGTTCATGGCCGGTTGCGCTCCCATACAAGAACACATAAATTTCTCAATACGATATCGACGACAACCTATCATCTTGCCTATGGAATGTCAAGTTTCATAATCATGTTGTCGAATTTGATTCGTTCATTGTTATAAGTGCGTCGATGGTAAGATTCACAGCGGCCATCAGGGCGTCTAAAGGTAACTGTGATGTTACGCTTTTATCAAATAATATGGATGCACGTGCTTCGAATTCCTTGCAGCTTTCCCAGATAACGATTGTCAGAGGTATACGTGGTAAAATGTAAAGTTTGATCGATGCGTCACCGAATTCACATCTTTTGGCGTTAAATCTATCGGAAATCCGGTATATGGATTCCGAATAGTTACCAAAGGTCTTTGCCAGTTTATCGACAGGAAGACTGTGCAACCCTCTGAAGAAGAACTGCCCGCCCGGCAGGTTCTCGGCTTTGACAAGTTTTCCGGTCTGGGGTAAATCATGGGCGTTAATCAGATATGCGAGCAGACAAAGCTGTTCGAGAAAGGTCGCCGTTTTCTGTTCGATTACTGAAAGTATCTTTCTGTCTGAAATATCGATTGTGTATTCGGTATTTAGCAATACGACAACATATCGTTCCGGATCGGATAAGTATTGGCAATTTGCTCTTTGAGCTGTTTGGGGTCCGTCGAGTTTATCAAGTTGTTCCCAAAGGCCTTCGTGAGCCATAAAGCCTCGTAACTATTCAATGTTGTATGCAGAATGTATATGCAACTGTATTTTTATGGTTGAAGCGATATCGTAAACGCAGAATAAATGATACACTTTATGTAATGTCTTGACAAGTTCCTGATGGGTTGATTTAAAGACTGAAAGAGCAATTTCTTCTATATCAGCAGGAGACCGTGTTCAGTGTGTATGGCAGCGTGAAATAAAATGTGCTTCCTTTGCCGACCTCGGATTCAAGCCAGATTTTACCGCCGTTGTCCTCGATAATTTTTTTTGCGATTGACAGGCCGATGCCCGTGCCTCCGACAAGGTCGTGCGATGAGAGCTTCTGGCCCATTCTGAATATCTTCTCGAAATACTTAGTGTCGATTCCCGGGCCGTTGTCTGCGATGCTGAATTTCCAGAATTCACCTTCCTGAACACAGTCGATTTTGATTTGTCTTTTGGATTTATCCGAATATCGAACGGCGTTGTTTATAATGTGCCAGAATACACGTGTTACAAGGCTCTTATCGAATAATATCGTCGGCAGTTTATTCTCGACGATTATTTCAGTGTTTGAAGGTGATGGAATCTCACTTAATACCTTTGATAAGACCTCATTCAAATCCACTATTTGTTTCTGTGAAGTTTGCCCGGCGTTCGAGTATTCCAGTAGACCATCAATCAACTTGTTCATGCGTTCAGTTCTTCCTATCAGCAGCTTAACCTGTTCCCGTCCCTGCTCGTCAAGTTTGTCGCCATAATCTGTCTGTATCCAGTTGGCCAGTACTCCGATGGCCCTGAGTGGCGTCTTTAAATCATGGGCCGCAACATTGGTGAATTCCTTAATCTCTCTGTTTGCTCGTATTAGTTCTTTGTTGGCGGATTCCAAATCAGAGTTCAATTTCTCGAGTTCTTCCTCCGCTTTTTTGCGAGAGGTTATGTCTACAAAACTCTCGATCAAATACTTGTGCCCCTGCCATGTCGTAAAAGCCACTGATTTGTAGATCGGAATCTCTTTGCGGTCTGATGTGAGCAGAACACACTCCTGCTGGTTCACTGTCTGACCCAGGTCGCATACCGGGCATTTCTCTTTCGTTTCGGGACAAATAAAATCGTGACATATTCTACCTATAATTTCCTGTTTGGGTATTCCAATTAATTCCGTGGCCAGTGGATTTATGTCTACAATTTTACGTGTTTCAACATCTATAACCACAACTCCCGCCAGAATGGAATTAAGCATAACGTTCAATCTTTGCTCGCTGTCCCGAAGAGCCATCTCAGTTTTTTGATGTCTGACTATTTCAGATTTAAGGCTTATATTAACCTTTGCCAGTTCGGCGGTGCGCCGATGAACGCGCTGCTCGAGCTCATCTTGTGTTTTTTGCAGTGCTTCTGAGGCCAGCTTTTGTTCGGTAATATCTCTGACGACCCTGATGACTGCTGAAGGTCTGGCAAACTCGTCTCTTAATGCCACATTGGAAGTGATGTTAAAGAATCTGGTTCGCCCACTTTTGCCTGTTACCTTGCTTTCATGCTGATGAGCCTGGCCGTCCTTAAATGTTTTAAGAGTAGGGCACAGATGTGGTTCGCAGGTACTGTTTCTGCAGTGATATACTTCGTAACATTTCTTACCAATAATATTGTTATCGCTACATGTCTTTATAAAGGGTTCATTGGCCCAGATAATGGTTGAGTCCTTATCAATTAAGCTGATGTGGTCGTTAATAGAGAGTAATATGGCATTGAGTTTTTCTTCACTGATTCGCAGAGTCTCTTCGATAGACTTGCGGTGTTTGGTCATTCGATTAAACGCTGTTACCAATTGACCTAATTCGTTGTTGTTTTTAACATCGATATGTACATCCAGATTTCCTTCGTCGATTTTATCGATGGCGCTTCTAAGTTCCGAAATCGGTTTAGATATACAATCCGAGATTAGAAGGCCGATGATGATGGCTAAAGTTGTTAATATAAATGATGCACCGATTATTATATTTCTCAGTGTTATGACGGGGGAGAACAATTCATTTATTTGATACTCTATTGCTAAAATCCAGTCCAGATTATTGTTATTTTTAAAACCCCGTGACATGGCATAAGCTATCAGTTCTGTGTGTCCCTCATGAGATTCACCCTGCTCAGCCTTTTTGAGAAAGTATCCGGAGCTTTTTTTAGCTTTCTGAAAAAAGCTTTTACCTGATATGTCTTCGAGAAATTCGAATTCTCTGGAATTGTCGTAAATCAGTTTTCCGCTTGAAGTAAATAACTTGATTTCAGCGGTCTTATATTTTGGATTCTCGGTTTGTTTTATGATGTTGATTGTCTCGGAGATATTGGTTACAACTTTTAATGCCCCGGCGAAATTCCCTTTTTCGTCATCGATTCTTACTGCAATGATGGTGGAATAAATGCCTGCACTTTCATCGAATTCAGTTCCATGTATATAAACGCTTTCTTCTTTTGCCTTCTGCCACCATTGTTCGTCGTCTTGCCTGTAATCGGTTGTTTTTCCTGTTATGGCGATGTTTGCGCCGTACTTGTTGGTAACAATGATTTCGCCTAAGACTTTGTATCCGTGGTTTTGTTTTTGGAATTCAATTTTTTCATTTAGGTCCTCTGATACTTCATTGTTCATTAATCTGTACAATAAAGATGTTGTGTCTTGTGTTTGGTAGGAAACCCATTCGGCATCGATCTTATCTATATAATTCTGTATATTTTTTAAGTTTTCGAATTCATGATTTGATTCTGCGACCGCCTGCTGTAGGATTGAATCTTTGCAATAGGCTTGAAACTCTTCTATTGTATGATATATCTCTCTGTCAATTTTGTCCATAGTCTCGATAACCATGACTACGGCATTTTCTCCGATGGATTTATGTAAGGCTTTTTGACTTACGTAAGTGGACAGATATCCCACAATACCCACAAGGGATGCAATGCCTGCAAATCCAAGAATAAGTTTCTGCTTTATCTTCATCCTCAGCCTGTTATTCACTTGGAGGTGACCTTCTTTGTGTTTATGAAATTATTTCATTTTATGACAATCAGGTCAGACATAAGAGCAGTTGTGTTAATCCTATGGTGCCCTCGCAAATATTTAATAAACATTCTATTGTATGATTACAGAGTATACTCCTTCCTCTATGGTATTTTTGGCCGCGCTTAACTTTGGTATCGTAAAGCGAAAGATATTATTTTGAGTTTCCGAAGCTGCCATCCAGATACGCCCGCCGTGTAATTCGACGAATGCTTTGGCGATTTGCAGGCCAAGCTTCAGGTCTTCCCGGCCGGCGTCGAAATTTTCCCTGATCCAGTCGAAATGGTTCAGGATTTTTTTTAACTGGCTGGGTTCGAGAGCGGGAGAGCCGTCCTGTATTTCAACCGTCAGCTTGTCGGCGGTATCCTTGATTGACGCTTCGATATGACTGCCTGCGGGGGATAATTCTATCGCCCTGTGAATCAGATTGGTCAGCGTGCGGGCGATTTTGTCGCGATCGGCGTTGACGACGAGTGCGCCCTCGGGTAATGAGCTGTTCAGTTTTATGTTCTTCTCATCGGCGGATGGAAGGAGAGATTCCGTGATTTGTGAAATCAACATTGAAAAATCAAAGTCGCTGCGCTCGAGTGTCAGCATATTGGCTTCGATCCTGGATATGTCCTGATAGTCACAGATAATGTTTTTTGTCCGGTTGATATCTCCTTCCGCGAGGGATCTCTGGAGTGTTTCCGATACCATAATCGCGAATTCGTTTTTGAACAGGCTCTCTTTTGCTAAAGTCATGGTCGTCGTCCTGTATTCGTCCTCGATCAGGATTCGTTCCGATATGTCACGTGCTATACCGACGATTGCCACTTCGTTGCCTTTAACGTCCCTGATAATCGATCTGGAGAGAGACACCGGAAACACGCTGTCGTCTTTACGTTTGTGATAAAAGCCGACTTCGCTGGCGCTGCCCATGCTTTGGGTCTGGAATACGCTTCTCGTGCTTTCGCTTTGGTTTTTACCTATCCAGATAACGCTGCTGCTTTTCCCGATAATCTCTTCCTCCTTGTATCCGTAGTTTTCACAGAAGGCCCTGTTGACGAAAATTATCCTGTTTTGCATGTCGGTTATATAAACTATGTCGTCGGTGCTCGTTACAGCGCCTGACAGCAGTTGCAGTTTCCATTCCGTCTGTTTGTGTCTTATAACGTTTTCCACGGTTATTGGAATTGCCTTGAGATAATTCCGGTCGAGGTCTTTAATCAGATAATCGCTGGCCCCTGTTTTCCATGCGTTGATTGCCGTTTCCTCGTCACCGGCGCCGGTAACGACTATAACGGGAATATCCTTGGCCATGTTCAGGATGTCCAATGATGTGCCGTCTCCGAGTGAATGGTCCGTGATGATGATATCGAAATGCGTGGAGCTCAGTATTTTATCGGCTTCCGAAACGCAGTTGGCTATTGTGTAGTCGTAAGGGATGTTGCTTTTATCGACGAAGCGTTTGAAAGCCTTCCGGTCAAGCTCATTGTCTTCTACAAGCAACAGTTTACATTTTTTATTTTCCATGTTATTTACTCCCGATAGACGGTGATTCGCTTGTAATCCAGTTTGAAACTATATTGTCAATTGTTTCGACGGATTTCTCGTAATCTGCGGATTTTACCATATAACCGGCAACTCCGAGTTTATAGCTGTCAGTGATATCTTGTTCGATTCCGGATGTAGTCAATACCACAACAGGGATATTTTTTAGCTTTTCGTCCGCCTTGATAATGTTTAGAAATTCAAAGCCGTTCATTTTAGGCATATTCAAATCCAGTAAAATAATACATGGTTTCGCGTTGCCCTTGTTGTTTAAATATTCCAACGCTTCTTCTCCGTTACCAACTCGAATCAACTGGTTCGGTATTTTAAGGTCTTTGAGGGCACGTTTAGCTGTCATTACGTCGACGATATCGTCCTCAACAAGTAATATGGGCTTCAATTCTTTCATTTTTGCTTCCGGTCTGTTGTATCGGTAATGTGAAGAAGAATATGCTTCCTTCACCAACTTTTGATTCGATCCAGATTTCTCCGCCGTACAGCTCCACAATTTTTTTTGTCACGGTAAGGCCGACACCGGTGCCCTGGAACTCCTCCCGTACTGATAATGCCTGGAACATTTTGAATATCTTTTCGAAGTGTTTTTCTTCAATTCCCGGGCCGTTATCCGAGACGCTGAATTTGTAAAATCCGTTTTCCTCTATGCAGTTGATTTTTATTAGTCCCTGCGGCTTGTCCATATATTTTATTGCATTGCTCAGTAAGTTCTGGAACAACTGCATGATGTGAATCTCTTCGCAAATAATTGTGGGCAGTTTATCTTCCACCGTTACCTTTATGTTTTGCGGCGGAACGCACATATCGATGATTTCCGGCATGAATTCATCGAGGTTCACCGGAACCTGTTTTCCTTCCGGACGCCCGGCCCTCGAATATTTCAGCACGCCATCTATTAATTGATACATCCGTTCAACCCTCGATAAAAGCAGGTCCATTTGCTGCTTGCCTTCCTGGTCGAATTTATCCTCGTAATCAGATAATATCCAGTTGGCAAGAGTTTTTATACCGCGCAGCGGCGCCTTCAAATCGTGTGAAACTATGGATGCGAAATCATTGAGCTCTTTATTTGTGTTTTCCACTTTTTTAAGCAATTCCGCCTGTTTCTGTTCGGCCTGTTTGCGCTCGGTAATGTCACGAGCGACGATTATTACGAACGGTTTGTTCTCAAGGGTACCTGCCGATACCGACAGCTCAATTGGGAATTCTTCTGCATTACTTCGTACGGCCGTAAGCTCCATTATATCGCTGATTGACGTCTCGGGTCTGACCGAATTAAGGTATTTCCGGAGATCTTGTCCGTTATCATCGCTGTATTCGTCAGGCAGCAGACAGTCGATGGACTGGCCGATCATTTCTTCCTTTTTACGATCAAACATTTTTTCCGCCGCAGGATTGAACAGATTTACAAGACCTTCATCATCGATGGATATCATGGCCTCTTTCGTGGCGTTTATAATTGTACGCAACAGATTTTCGTTTCGGGCGAGTGCCTTTTCCGTCTGTTTACGTCCAATCGCATACCGAATGGTTCGGACCAGTACATATTCCAGGGATTTCCCTTTTGTCATGTAATCTTCCGCACCGGTTTTTATGGCCTTCAGACCGATATCTTCGTCATCCAGTCCGGTCAACACGACAATCGGAGTATTAGGAATGAATTTATGTATATTACGAACCGTTTCAATTCCCTGGCTGTCCGGAAGGCCGAGGTCAAGCAGTATGATGTCGTATTTGTTCCTGCTCAACAGCTCGTTTGCTTCGGACAGGCTTCCGGCGGTTTCAATTTTAAACTGTATGGACTGAGATGCTTTGGCCAGGACCAGTTTTACCAACTGGCGATCTGCCTTATCATCATCTACCAACAATACACAGATTGTCTCTTTTTTGTTGTTCACTTGCATGATTAACTCTCTTACAGATCACAAACCAGTATTCACTGACATTTTGCATGATGGTCTTGAATTCCGCCAGACTTCCGGGTTTCTTTATATATCCTGAAGCATGTAGTTTGAATGTTTCTAAAACGTCTTTGTCCGAATCGGAAGTTGTGAGAATGACGACAGGTATTGTGTCAAGCTCATTGTCTGCTTTCAGGCGTTTAAGAAATTCCTGTCCTCCCATGCCAGGCATATTTAAGTCCAGAAGGATCAGGTCCGGTATAGGACTTTTCACATCTCCTGTCTTGCTGCGATTTAAATATTCCATAGCCTCTTCACCACTGTTTGTAATATAGAGTTCATTGGCTATTTTTTCACGATCAAGCGCCTTTTTCACCAATTTCTGGTCTCCGGGATCGTCTTCGACCAAAAGTATCACTACTGCTTTGAACATGTCCATTGACTGCTCCTTTCTGATTTTTTCCAGAATCTGCAGGGATTGAAAATGTTTTTCGAATCGTGTTTCGTATCTGTTTTAAGAATCAGTTTTTCACGAAAGACAGATTCGAAGACCAGTATTTAATGGTCTGCTTCATAATCATTTTTAATTCCTGCACACTTCCAGGTTTTTGAATATATCCTGCTGCGTGTAGTTTGTAGCATTCATTGATATCGGCTTCTGAATCCGATGTTGTCAGAACGACAACAGGAATGTTTTTAAATTTTTCATTGGCCTTTAACCATTTTAGAAGCTCTTTTCCACCCATCCCCGGCATGTTCAAATCAAGCAGGATTAAACTTGGCAGAGGATGTTGACTTTTTTCATCATACGTATATTCCAGGTGCTGCAATGCTTCTTCGGCGCTGTCTGCAATTTGAAGATCGACATGTTCTTCCTGCGCCGCCAGAGCACTTTTAATTAGTTTTTGATCTCCTGGATCATCTTCAACCAGATACATTACAATAACCTTCGACATAACCATTTTAAACCCCCATATCTATAACCTCTGCCGACTCTGAGTGACATAAAACCGACTTGTTGTTATCTCTACATGCTTGTGATGTCGGCATTGTAAACCAAAAAGTCGATCCCTGACCGCAAACTGAGCTTACATTAATCTCTCCTCCATGTCGCTCGACTATCCTTTTGCATACTGCCAGACCTATACCTGTTCCTTCATACTCGCTCCTCGAATGCAGACGACGGAACATGATAAAAACATTTTTATATTGCTCTGCTTTAATCCCGATACCGTTGTCCTGTATTTCTAACCGAACCATGCCGTTGTCCTGTTTTTGTGCTCGTACAGTGACTTCGGGCACAACATCTTTTTTATGATATTTCAGCGCATTTGATATGAGATTCTGGAGCAGTTGTCTTACCTGAGCCGGATCGGCGAAAACTTCAGGCAGCGGCTCCGGTACCGATACCGTACCATTTGTCTCTTCGAGTTTGACCGCCAATTCCAGTTCTTTGAGCTGCTTGATAATTTCGTTTAAATCGACCTTTTCCGATGTGACACCTTTTGTGCTCACACGGGAATACGTAAGAAGTGCCTCAATCATCTGCTGCATCCTCTCAGCGCCGTCTATCATAAAGTTCAGGTTTTCTTTATCATCGTTCTCCAGCTTGTCCCCAAGGGACTCGGCCAGCATCTGGCCGAATGAGCTGATCTTTCTTGTCGGCTCTCTAAGGTCGTGCGATGCGACGTATGTGAATTCCTGCAACTGCTGGTTGGACTGGATGAGCTTGTTGTTGACGTATTTCAGAGATTCCATCACCTTTTTCCGCTCTTCGATTTCACTTGTGAGTTTCGAATTGGCGGTCGACAGTTCTGCTGTGCGCTCCCTGACTTTTGTTTCCAGTTGTTCCTTAGCTTCAACCAGAGCTGAGTCCCGCTGTTGAATCTGCTCAAGCATTTCATTGAATGCGTCGATCAGCGAGCCGACTTCGTCGTTACTCTTTTTTACCGCCCTGGTTGTGTAGTCTTCCATTTCTGAAACGGCTTTTGCAACCTCCGCCAGGGACAAGATGGGTTTGGAAATAAATTTCTGTAAATTGGATGAAACAATGAAAGCGGCGAAGGTGCATACCAGCCCTATAATGGCTATAATAGCTGTTTTCAGCCAGAGCATGGCCTTCATTTGGCTTAAGTCGGCCTGGATGTAAACAATACCGACCGTTTCACCGTTATCTTTTACGTTTTTATAGAGCTTGAAATAATTGCTATCGAACAGTTGTTTTTCCTGCATGCAGACCGGTGAAGAGAAAACTTCTTTCACATCGGGATTCTGATATTGAGCAAGCATTTTGCCGTTTTTTGTATATACGCATGCAAAAACTATAGATGGTTCGGCGTCCAGCGATTTGAGTGTCTCCTTGGCATCTTCGGCGTCTTCAAAAGCGAGGGCCGCTTTGCAATTATCTCCTATTATGTCCGCATAACACGAAATACTGTCAACTGTTTCTTTGCGGTATTCGCTTCGCTCGAATATCAATTGTATAACGCTTCCTAATAATAAGGCGGTTATACATGTTGCCATTATAATAAATACCAGCTTATTCTTTATCGACATATTTTGTATTATGAGCATAATTCTTTGTTTCATTTTTCAATTATTCCGGTATTACTCGCTTCGCCAAACGTAATAGTTTAGACCTGATTTTTAATTTGGCTCTCTCGGCCGCCGTTTTGTTTACTTCGAAACAGACCTTATTATCCTCCATTAAAAAGTTGATTATACCCCCGGAATCAAGAAAATTTGCTGTATCTCCGACAGTCAGGATGCTTTTATCTTTTATTAAATCTATGATCTTTTTGAGATTTTCCTTTTCGGACGGACTTACATATAACAGGTGGCATTGCTGTGCGGCTGTGTTGTTTTCAATTGCTTTTTTCAACTCTTCCAAATTTTCGAACTGTTTAACTAAGACCTTTCTGTCTTTAACCTCCTTGTCTTTTATAGGCTCGAAAGCATTTCCGAACGGATTCTTGCCGATAATTCCGATTACTATGGGATTTTTTTTGTCCGCATTGATATTTTCTTCAGGCCAGTCAATGAAGTTTATGAAATTATAAAGAAATGCCGCTTTAACCTGATATTCCCGGCTGGATGTGGAATCAGCCCTGACCTGCACTGTAATAAGTGAAGAGCATACAATCACAATCAAAGTTATCAAATTATAGACTTTGGCTTTCATTTTTTGTCATTTTTAAAATACTGATTTATCTTTTACGGAATAAAAAGTAATTATCGTCCATTTTATATGTTATTCGACGGGTGTTATTTCTGCATCGCTCAAAGGTTAGATTTGATACGGACATCAAGAAGTGCTTTAATGTCTTTGTTTGTTTTGGAATACTGATTTCCACAAACATAAATTAACCCCCGTATTAAACTTATATACTCCGCAGTTTAGTGCTTATCGTCCCCATGAAAAATTTTGGATTCTTTGTACATCGTCATCTTTTTTTCAGCGAATCCGAACATAATTTATTCATATTAAAGTCTCAAATGTTCCGTTTTATGATTTTTATGATTTATCGGACATTTGCTTTTTCGGTAAATTGGGCCCATTTGGTCTTAACAATTTTACCCAGTTGCATAAGGTCTGAAGGCTTTGTGATAAAGTCATCAACGCCGATTTCAAAGGCCTGGTCCACATCGCCGATCATTCCTTTGCCTGTTAGCATAAAAATAGGTATTTTTTGAGTTTTTCTATTGTGTCTGAGTTCTGCGACAACTTCCAGGCCGCTCATTTCAGGCATCATCCAGTCCAATAATATAAAAACGGGCTTTTTTTCCAGGGCAAGCTTAATGCCGGTTGGGCCGTCTTCGGCCAGATAAGCGTCAAATCCGTATAATTTCAGACTGCGTTTCAACGCCATTCGGACTATTTCGTCGTCGTCAATAACTAAAATAAAAATCCATTTGCTCATTTGAAATCGTTATCTCGAACTCTTTAGGAACCATAATGAATCTGCAAATCGGCAACATCAATGATATTATTCGCCCTTAACTTGCAATGTCCCATAAGTACATTTCTACCATTTTATTTGGAACTATCGACATATATCTATAGGAGCTTTATCAAGAATTAAGTTACTTTTTTGGCGTTATATATGGAACATTCTGTTTCAAACGGCCGATGTCATATTGCGTTCTCAATTGACTATTGACGGATGTCCGTTTACTATTGAAACAGTTTTGGGAACTGGTCCTGAATATTGAACATTGGAGTGGATTATTATGGTTGTGATATTGGGAGCCAAAACAATAGAGGGCATCAACAATGTGGGAAGATTTGCGAGGTTTGTCTGGCAGTCGATAATAGCTTCCTTCCGTAGTTGTACGAGCGGATATACTTACCCTTTAATCTGGACACAAATGAATTTAATTGGCGTTCGGAGTGTCCCTGTTGTCATGATAACAGGGGCCTTTGTGGGAATGACATTGGCGGTACAGGCTTATGATCAGCTCGCGGGAATGGGTTTGGAGGAACATTTGGGGGTGTTAATCAATATTTCGGTTGTAAAAGAACTGGGTCCGGTATTGGCGGCGGTTATGCTGGCCGGACGTATCGGCGGGGCGTTGACCGCCGAGCTTGGAACGATGAATGTTACCGAGCAGATCGATGCAGTCAGGAGTATGGGCACAAATCCGATACGATATCTGGTTGCGCCACGTATCCTGGCTTGTCTGCTGTTGACACCATTTCTTATAATTTATGCGGATTTAATGGGTATTATCGGTGGATATTTTGTCAGTGTTGTCCAATTCGGCATTAACAGCCAGGCTTATTGGAACTTCAGTGCCCAGGGTGTGGAGCTTTGGGATGTATCAATCGGTGTAATAAAGGGATTTTTCTTCGGAGTTGCTATTGCGGCCATAAGCTGCTACAAGGGCTTTACGTGTAAAGAAGGTGCTCATGGTGTCGGGCAGGCGTGCACGGAGGCATTTGTGGCCAGCTTTATTTCGATATTGGCGCTGGATTTTGCACTGGCGATAGTATTCAAAGCAATTTACAATACATTTTGGTCGCTTAAAAGTCTGGTTTGATGGTATTACATGTGATGACGATAATAAATACAGGGGCGGAATGTGAAAAACGATAATCAAACAAATGATACGCAAAACTGGAACGGCAGGGATTTGATTGTTTTAAAGAACGTCACAAAAAAATTCGGCCAGAATCTCGTTCTGGATAGTATTTCACTGTCTATAGAAAAAGGCAAGACTACCGTAGTTATCGGGCCAAGCGGGTGCGGCAAGACTGTTTTAATAAAGCACCTCATAGTTCTGCTGAGACCAAGTTCCGGCGAAATTTATTTTCAGGACCAGAGAATCGATAATCTCACCGAGAATGAACTGAATAAAGTACGAACACATTTCGGTTTTCTCTTCCAGGGCGGGGCGCTGTTTGACAGTCTCAGCGTAACGGAAAATATATTGTTCCCGATACAACAGCATGCCAGGATAAAGGATTACAGGCAGGTCGAAGATCTCGTGAAAACCAAGCTGGCTATGGTTGGACTCGATGGTTTTCAGAATTACTATCCGGCGAATCTTTCAGGCGGCCAGCGAAAGAGAGTGGCACTGGCACGTGCGATTGCATTGAATCCGGAAGTCCTTCTGTATGACGAGCCGACGACCGGGCTGGACCCTATTCGTTCCGATGTCATCAACGAGCTTGTTTTGAAGCTGCAGAGAGAGCTTGGTGTGACGACAATAGTTGTCACTCACGATATGAAGAGTGCTTATAAGATAGCGGACCGTATTATTATGCTGCATGAAGGTAAGATTGTCGCAGACGGCAACGCCGACGATATTCGTAATCATCCACATCCAGTTGTCCAGCAGTTTATAAACGGGCAGATCGGTGAGGACGACCTTGCTCTTCTGCGGATGAGCGGAAGCATTTCTCAGGCCCAGTTCCTGCCTCGTGATTTTGAGTAATAGTCGATTTGACCGGCGGTTTATAAAAACAATAAAGCAAAAAGAATGGATTCCGAACAAATAAAGTCTGATTTGGTGAAAATTGTACGAGGTGACATCTACTCCGATATTTTGCACAGGGCTGCCTTTAGCACCGATGCGAGTATTTACAGGATAGTGCCCGATTGCGTTGTAGTACCGCGTGACGCCGCTGATGTGGCCGCTGTTGTCAGGTATGCGGCCGCCAAAAAAATCCACGTGGTCGCCCGCGGCGCCGGCAGCGGCGTCGCAGGCGAGTCGCTTTGCAGCGGGATCGTCTTCGATATGACACGGTATATGAATAAAATTATCGGTGTCGATGAAGACGGGCAAAAAGTGGTTTGCGAGCCGGGAGTGGTATTGGATGACTTGAATAAGTACCTGGCAAAGTTCGGCAGGAAAATCGGGCCTGATCCGTCCAGTGCCAATCGGGCTGTAGTGGGGGGGTGCGTAGCCAATAATTCCACGGGCTCTCATTCGCTCGAATACGGTCATATAGTCGATTATGTAGATAGTATAGAGGCTGTTTTGGCCGACGGCACCCTTGTCGAATTCAAAAATAATTTTGATCCGGAACATGCAGATAACGAAATAATGGCTGCAATCGGTAAGCAATGTTTGTCTTTGCTTTCCAAAAACGAGACGATAATCAGCAAGGCGCTGCCCGAAACCAAACGAAATCGAAGCGGTTATAATATCGCAGGTGTTTGTCACGACGGCAGGATTGATTTGGCCAAACTGCTGACCGGCTCGGAAGGGACGCTGGCTATCTTTACGAAGATTACGCTCCGGACCGTACCTTTGCCGCAGGCCAAGGGCCTGTTGCAGCTTGAATTCGATTCGCTTGAGAAAATGGCCAAAGCCGTCCCGGTTATTGTCGATACCGGCCCTTCGGCATGTGAGCTGATGGACAAGACCTTGATTGACTTGGCGTTCAAGGCGTTGCCGGAGTATCGTGATATTCTCCCGGCGGGGGCCGCTGCGGTTCTTCTAATTGAGCATACGGGCCAAAACCTAAAGCAGGTCGAGGAAAAGATTAAGCAAACCGATTCTGCGGTCGGCCGGATTGCGAACACTCGAACGATTGTTCTTGATCCGGATAAACAGTCGCGGCTGTGGAAATCGCGGAAGGACGCCGGGCCGCTGCTTTACCGCAAGAGAAGCAGGAAGCATCCGACCGAATTTATGGAGGATGTCTCCGTTGATTATAAACGGCTTGGTGATTATATCGCCGGCCTGCAGGAGATTTCCCGCAAGTACGATATTACGATGTCCTTCTTCGGTCATGCCGGCGACGGTGAGCTGCACTTGCGGCCGTATCTTGATTTGGGCGACCCGGCGGACGTCGAAAAGATGCGGGCTGTTGCTGAGGAAGTCTTTTCTCTGGCCTGGTCTCTCGGCGGTTCGATCAGCGGTGAGCATGCAGACGGACTTTTGAGGGCGGCCTACGTGCGGCGGCAATATGGTGACAAATATTACCGGTTGCTGTGTAAAATCAAGGACATATTCGACCCGAAGGGCGTAATGAATCCGGGCAAGATAATAAACGACGATCCCGACGTGATGGTCAAAAATCTCAGAAGGGCCAAGAAGATATTGCCCGAGAGGACAAAGACGGATTTGCTTTTCGCCGATGATGAGCTTGCAATTGAGCTGGAGCAGTGTTACGGCTGCGGATTGTGTCTTAGCAGGGAATCCGATTTGCGAATGTGCCCGGTATTTCGGGCGCTCGGGGAGGAGCTGGCCAGCTCGCGGGCCAAGGCGAACATCCTGAACTTCTGGGCGACGGGACAATTGGATGACAAGGAATTCCAGTCGGCCGAGTTCAGGAAGTTCCTGGATTTGTGCATCAACTGCAAGGCCTGCTCGAAGCAATGTCCCTCCGGTGTGGACATTTCGACGCTGATGGCGGCGGCCCGGGCGCGGTATGTAAAACGCAAAAGGCCGCGGCGGACGGAGTTGGTCCTCAGTCATAATCGTTACCTTAGTCTTTTCGGCAGCATGTTTTCGCCTATCTCGAATTTTGTAATGCAGATGCCCGTGTTCAAGTGGTTCCTGGACAAATTGGCCGGAATCGATAAAAGAAGGGCAATGCCTGCATTCAGATTCGGGTCCTTCATCAGGGCCGGGCGTAAGTATCTTAAGACTGCCGGGCCGATAGAAAGTCCCATCGATAAGGTGGCGTACTTTGTCGATACGTACGCCAACTACAACGACCACGAGCTGGGCTTTGCCGTGCTCGATGTCCTGCGAAGCAACAATATCGAAGTGATTATACCCAAGCAGCGTCCCGCGCCGCTTCCGGCGATAGTCTACGGTGACGTCAAACTTGCCCGCAGGGATTTGTCGTACGATGTCAAACAATTTGCCAGGGCTGTTAAAGATGGTTACAAAATCGTCTGCTCGGAGCCGAGTGCCGCATTGTGCCTGAGGGACGAGCTGCGTCACTATGTCGCCGGGGCCGATGCGAAACTCGTTTCGGAAAACACTTACGAGTTGATGAATTATCTGTTCGAGCTTCATAAGCAGAATAAATTACAGACGCCGGCAAAACCTATAACCGATGAATATGTTTACCATTTGCCATGTCATCTTTGTGCAATCGGCAGTGAGACTGCAAGTATAAATCTCCTGCAGTCGCTCTGCGGCGTAAAAGTCACCGATCTGAAAGCCGGCTGCTGCGGTATTGCCGGGACGTTCGGAATGCAGAGGAAAAAATTCGAGCTTTCCTCGCAAATCGGTGCCGGTCTG
>CAZKYP010000057.1:0-17872 GCA_964556885.1 uncultured Pirellulales bacterium
TGGCAATCGATGCCATTGTCACGCAATATAGGCAGGTAAATTCCAATCCGTTGTCTGTAGCTGGCCCTCTGAGGATTATTTGTGACTATTAATAACTTCATTCTTCAGGCCCGGATCCTCACGAGTAACGGAGATTCTCTCATTCGCCCTTCAACTGCCCAATCATCATGATATTCGTCGGGGCATGAACATAGTGATAGCCTGTCAGCCAGCTCAAAAAGCCGATGCGAGACAACTGCCTGAGAATTTTCGCGGAAACGCCCCGAATAACATGTCCCTTATTTTTATGCATAGTGAAGCTGAAAGGTATCTTTCCAATCTCGTCATCAAGCTCCATAAATTCGTCTTCTCTCGAAGTAGCAGCCCGGCTTCTTTTCATATCAAACTGAACTTTATAAAACAATTTCCGAATTCCTTCGGGCGTAAATCGCCAGTAATCGTTCGGATAAGCATGGATTTTCCACGAAAAAGGGACTCCTATGCAAATCCTTCCCCCGGGTTTCATCAGCCGCATCAGATTTTCCGCTATCTTAAAAGGTTGATCGCAATGCTCCAGAACACTCAGGCAAATAACTGTTGAGAAACGCTTGCCTGACAATTTGGCATCAACTTTTTGAAATTCATCGGTTAAATCAAGAACTATATCCACACCCGGACCATCTTCCATATCGACGCCGACATAATCACCCTTACCGGCAAATAACGGCCGAAAATTCTGAGTGCTGCCATAATCCTTCGACCCGACTTCCAGGAACGGCGATTGAAGCTCGTTTGCAAACTTACCGACAAAAGTAAACTGGTTTATATCTCCCATCTGCCTGTATGTCTCCGGTTATTGTACTGTTTATATTGTAATATGCCACTACAGGATTTCCGCCCAGGGAGCATCATAACTGCCCGTATCAATCAGTTCGAGCATATACTGAGCTATTCTTTGACAGTTGTAATCTTCATGCGCCTTCTGCATTCCCGCTGCGGCTATTTTTTCTCGCTCCTTCTCGTGCTTAAGATACCAATCGACTAAATCGAAAAACTCATCAGGTGTATCAAAATATCTCAGGTGAACACCGTCCTTAAAAAGCAAATCAGTATCAGGCACTCTTTTTGACAGAACCAACGTTCCGCAGGAAAGATAATTAATGAGCCGGTCGGAGTGATACAGCCGCACATCATTGACGATGTTTATGCTCAATCCCATCTTTGCTCCGCTTACGGCATAGAAATAATCAATGCCTTCGACTCTCGGCACACCGAAAGCACCATAAACTCTTGAATTGGGCAATTTATGGAGTCCGTGAATTAAATCATAACGTTCGTGGTTACGGTCGAGACGCATGTGTTCGGGCTTGCCGGTGAAGATAATATCCGCCTTCCACTTTTCATCCACGTCATATCGGTACTGAATATCCGGATCGCAAACGTTCGGCAGAAAGGCAGCACACCTTACGCCCGCATCCTTATAGGTTCTTAAAAATCTGCCGCAACTGGTGTTGACAACGAAATCAAGCTGTTTTGCAATTGCAAGCCTGTCAGCATTCCTTTCGGGGAACGGGTCCTCATCCCTGCCTACAAAGACAGCATTGGGTGCAGCCTGGCGGACGGCACTGATTGTCTCGGCATCGAGATACTTCATACATAATATCAGGACGATATCCGGATAATACCGTCCAATCTGTTTTGCAAGCAGCCTGTTGGCCCTTCTTTTTACAAAACGGGGCGCAAAACGCCTGAAATGCACACCGGAAAACGGATTGAACTGCGTCATTACATTTCTGTAACTGAACCGATGCACGTCACAACCCAAACGTAAAAGCCCCTTAACCCACATCCGGGACTGGATTCGAATCGACTTGGGCGATTCATCCTTGAAATCAGCAATCACTAATATTCGTTTCGATCTCGACATATCGAACTCCCGGAAAAATCGGACGCCCTGCGGCTTAATTTTTCCTCCTGATCCAAAAACTGTTGCAACATCGGGGGCGGGTGCCCTGTGGAGGAGAAAAAACCGCCTTCATTTTTTCAGGATATTTTGACAACATATAATAGTTCCCAAATAAAATTTCATATGCACTGTTCAGGCATAGAAATCCCTGAAGAAGGTACTGTTCAGCCCAAAAAGCCTGATTATCGATAATCTGTGTCCTCGGATAGTGATACGGCAGAAAAATATCATGAATATGTACGACCACACCTTTATTCAATCTCGACAACACCTCCAAAAACAGAAAATTGACATCATTCCCGATACACACTACATGACTCGTATCAATAAAAAGAATGTCATTTTCATCCAACTGGTCAAAAAAACCAAATTCCATCGACTCAGCCTTTTCGATTATTAATTCGTCAAGACCCGGAAAACCATTTTTCAAAGCATCTCTCGGATAAGGTTCAATGGCAGTATGCCTGATGGGGTATCCATCTTTCTGATTGAGTAGCGATGCGCCGGCGGAAACAAAAGTGGAATATCCCGCTCCGATTTCAATCATCAACTTTGGCTTGAAATACCTGATCATACAGTGTAAAACCGCCGCATCTTCAAAACCATACCCAGCATTGTTGATATAATAGCCATCAGGATTATCCGCTTTGTCAGCCGGAAAATTGAGCTCGTTTTTATACTTCTGGAAAATCTCCTCAAGAAACTTAAGCTGTCCTTTCGGATTCATATCCAGACCGACAAGTGATGATTCTTCCGTCCAGAGATCATTTCTTCGGCTTAGCTCATTCGTATCGGGAATCGGACTGGAAAAATGCTTTCTTGTGACATTTATGCCAAGTCTCTGCCAGAATTCGAAATGCCTTTTCGACCATACAGTCCGCCTGATTAATGATGTAAGAGTTGACATTTTTTATATCATCTCCTTATTTTAAATATTGCCGGTTGATCTACCTTTCATTCGCCTGACATATAAATCCTACAGTCTTAGTAATCTGAAAATTATTTCACTGCACGACTCTTTTCATCAGAAATTAAAATGACTCGTTAAGTTTTCGTATATAGCTTTCGCCATCATGGGCTTACCTTCCTGAAGGGTATGAGCCTCATCGATAAAAATCCTGGTAGGCGTATTATCGTATAAATCACTTAGATCAATAAAAAGCGGCTTGGATTCCTCCGAACATAATTTGACTTTCGACAGAATTCGGCTCCGCATATCCAAGCAATGTTCTTTCAAATCTTCATTCCATCGATGTGTTTTTTCTTCTTCCGACAGCGCGTCTTTGAAATAAACCAACGGTTGTAAAAATACGATGAAATCCGAGCCAAAGGTCTTTGAAATTCTATTGGCCTTTACTATGTTCTTCATGTAGACTTCAGCAATTTCATCTCTCCATTGTTCAGATCCCCAGTTCACTTTTTTCCTTTCTTGCTCCAGCGGAACAAAAGCTTTTACAAAATAACGAGCGAAAAGAGTCCTGGCAAGATTACTGCCATATAATAACAAATTGAAAGTCGGGTATGTCTTGATATCGCTTTCGAGAAGGGGATTATTCTCATAAACAATAAAGTTAAAGGGATAACCAGGGCGAGGATCCCATGTATAAGGGTGCAAAATATCATTGGCTCCATTATACATAATAATCAAATCCGGCTGCAAATCCGATATCTCAAAAACAATCTGTGATAATTCCATTGAAGAGATATCAGAGACTATCCCAAAATTATAAACTTTAACATTTTTCTTATTATCCTTTTTAAATTCACTCTCAAGCAGTGTCGCAATTGGCGGTTCACCTTTAACCACCGTGGAACCGCCTAACATGAAAATCCTGAATTCACCTTGCGGCTTAGGCATTGACGGCTCCTGGCCCCTGTACCCCATACTGTTAAACGTCTCCTTGTTATTGTTCATGACTCCATTTTTTTCACCGCCAAACATAATATAGGGTTTCGGTTTTCGTGCGCTCCTTACCGGAAATTCTCGTTCTATCTCGGAGCGACGATGGAACCATAACATAGGGCTTATATAATCCAGCACAAGCAGAGGAATAATAACCATAAGGGCGCGAGTAACAAAACGCCCGAATTTTATCTCAAATCTCGTTGCCGCTTTTTCGACATCCGATTTTCTCTTACTCATACGCATTCTCCAAAAGCATTTAAACCCGGACAGGGTCGGCACCCAGTTAGCTTGTATGGCATAAGAAAGGAAAACTCTGTAAACACAAGCCGCCACCGATTCTAATTCAAAGGTTGCACTATCCTGCTAAAACAACGTGTAGATAAACGGCGCCAATACCGAACTCTCAGCGAAAACAATCATTGTCCCAAGAATCAACAGGGAGATAATTATCGGCACCAGCCACCACTTCTTCCGGACCTTCAAAAACTGCCAGAACTCAAATAATATTGATACTTTACTCATTATTAATCCCCAACAATCATAAGACGTTTGAGTCAAGTATATAATCGGTGCTCAACCAGTCAAGTGTTATTGATATGCAAACAGCTGTATCTGAATGCATAAAAACTCAGATGAATGTCTTCAAAAACTCTTAAAATTGTCTTTCGTAACCCTGCTTATCAAAATTATTTTTTTCCTTTTTTATCCAGTAACTTTGCGAAGAATCTCGATCAAATTCCTTATTCAGAAAATCTTTCCCCAATACACGCATTATAAGACCGACTGGTGTCAAAACCAAGTAAAAAAGAGTTATTAGTATCACTCTGCTCATAAGCCATCCTAACTTATGAGAGAAGGCCATCCATGAATGATAGACAGGTCTAAGATAAGAAGGTATGAAGACGGCAGGAAACAAAAATAGCAATGCTATAATAAGAAAATACAAGAAGTAATCCTTTTGCCGCCAAAAGGCCAAAGCCGCGATGACACCAAAAGCAGCCGCCATCGTCAGACCGAACTTACGAAGCTCCTTCATTTTATCTCCACCAGGTTTAACATTTTCAAGAGTCATAAAATGTTCCGAACATATCGACTTTCTACATTAGAATTTTTTTCTACCAATCATTACAAAAAAACCACCTTCCTGGCTGCCTTCGAACACAAGCTTAGTTTGAACGACAAAACGATCGAGCCAGTTTGCTCTCGGATTCGGTTTAAACAATTTTTCCTGTTCAGAAAAAGCTTTTGATGCACTCGATTTCGGCACACTATTGATAAACTCGAAACCGGTTTTATCAAACCATCCTAAAACCTCATTAATAGTGTGTTTCGATTCATGCGGATTTTTATATTGATCCATAAACCAGGTAAGCTTCCTGACGTCACCAACATCTTTCCTCCTAAGGCGTGGATCCAAAAAACCGAATTTATTATTAGACACATTAAAAATGACACGTCTCAAATCAGTAATAAGTCTGCCATATTTATTATAAAGCCCTATGAGAATATAGCCGCCTTTTTTAACAAGTCTTGATATCGATTGAAAACCTCCAAAAGGGTCGCTCGTATGATGAAGCACGCCATTACAAATAACAACCGGAAAACTCTCCTCCTTGAAAATTGGACGGAAAAGATTCATTTGATAAAAACCAACTCTTTCCAAATTGTTCTTTGCCTTGAATTGCTGAGCCAGTCTTAAAGAGTTCAGACACATATCCGTCCCAAAAACAACCCTGTGAGCTACACCCAGAAAATTGGTCAACTGACCCGTGCCACACCCCACTTCAAGTACTCTTATATTATACGGGATTTGCTCATTCAACAAACGGGCAAAAAGTCCTTTTCTGGCTTTTTCAACAAGATCCGCAACATTCTCAAAATCTTCATAGTTCGGAAACGGCGTCTCTTCATAAAATGCTCTTTCAACCTCCGTAATGTCTTCTTTCGAATCAGTCCATTCATTTGCTTCAAACAAGAGGGGGATATTATCTGTAAAACCATAGCACTTATTACATTTCACACATTTTACTTTACCGTCAGCCACTTCCATGTAACCACGGCAGGAAGGACATGCCAACACCTCAATATTTTTAGTGATATGTTCCAAAATCCTTACCTCAAATTTACAAAAAAACCTGTTTTTCAATCCGTCTCAAATTCTTTGAGCCAGTCTTGAGTATCATCAAGAAGTTTCTGGTTCTTCTTTTCTATGAGAAAGCCGCCCATTACCAGATAATCCATATTCGTTCGCATAAAACATAAATAAGCATGTTCAGGAGTGCACACAATAGGCTCGCCACGGACATTGAAAGAAGTGTTTATAATAACAGGACAACCGTATTTTTGGTCGAATTTCTCGATTGTTCTATAATATAATTGATTTGTGTCGTAGTGAACAGTCTGGATACGAGCAGAGTAATCAACATGCGTAACCGCCGGAATGTCCGAACGAACTATGCGAAGCTTTTCTAACCCGGATAACCGCTGCTCTTGTTCAGTTTCACGGTGACGAATTTTCTTTTTTACCGGAGCCACCAACAACATATAAGGACTCTGTTCATCCATCTCAAAGTAATCGGCCACCTTATCCGCCAATACGGACGGAGCAAACGGACGAAAGCTTTCACGGAACTTTATTTTCAGATTCATTGTCTCCTGCATTTCAGCAGACCTTGCATCTCCTATAATTGACCTTGTCCCCAACGCCCTCGGCCCAAATTCCATACGCCCCTGAAACCAGCCGACAACCTTGCCGTCCGCAATAATATCTGCTACTTTTTCCGGGATTTCTTGCTCATCCAACTTTGTGTATACAACGTTATGTTTCTTGAGATATTCCAAAATCTGGTCGTCATCGAACTTGGGGCCAAGATATGAGCCATGTTGTAAATCTTTCCTGCCGTCAGCTTTTCTTTCATTACCAAGGTACTGATACCAGACGAATAGAGCGGCTCCCAAAGCGCCGCCTGCGTCACCTGCGGCAGGCTGAATCCAGAACTTTTCGAAGGGGCCTTCCCTTAGTATTCGGCCGTTTGCCACACAGTTTAAGGCTACCCCTCCACCCAAACAAAGGTTCTTTTGACCGGTCACTTCGTATACGTGCCTGCTCATGCGAAGAACGACTTCTTCCGTCACCTCCTGTACCGAGCGAGCCATGTCCATATCCAACTGGCGAACACGAGATTCGGGTTTTCTCGGCAAACCACCGAATAAAGCATCGAATTTCTTGTTCGTCATCGTAAGCCCGGCGCAGTAATCGAAATACTTCATGTTGAGCTTAAAGGAGCCGTCATCTTTCAAGTCTATCAGCTCCCTCAATATCAGTTCCTTGTACCTTGGTTCGCCATAGGGCGCCAGTCCCATTACCTTGTATTCGCCTGAGTTTACCCTGAAACCTGTATAGTATGTAAATGCTGAATATAAAAGACCCAATGAATGAGGAAAGTGTATTTCCGCCTGGATATTTACTTCATTATCCTTTCCGACTCCATAGCTGCTCGTGGTCCATTCACCAACACCGTCTATCGTCAGAAAAGCCGCTTCCTGAAACGGCGAAGGGAAAAAAGCAGAAGCCGCATGAGATTCATGGTGTTCTGGAAATATAATCGGGCCGTCGTATTTCAAATCGCTCCCTATCATATCTCTCATCCAGAGCTTCTGTTTTATCCAGACGGGCATGGACTTTATAAATGATTTGATTCCCAACGGAGCAACAGCAAGATACGTCTCTAAAATACGTTCAAACTTAATAAATGGCTTTTCATAAAAGGCCACATAATTTATATCCGCAGTTGTTAAGCTGCTACTTCCAAGGCAATAATTTATGGCATTAATCGGGAAAGAAAAATCGTGCTTCTTCCGAGTAAACCGCTCTTCCTGGGCGGCGGCTATTATTGCGCCGTCCCGGACTAAACATGCCGCACTGTCATGATAAAATGCCGAAATCCCAAGTATGTTCATATACAGTGCTCCAACCAAACAACTTAACCATCTAAGAATTTTTCCGATATAATAAAAACAAGTGAGTTAAACTGCATAAAATAAACAACATATAATCAATAATCATTTTTATACCAAATTTCAATCCGGCACAGTATAGCTACATGGTATTTCAATATCAATAGGTTTTTCAGGTATATAGAAAAACTGACGGACCTTACTGATAATCTACAGAAGACATAAAAACTTGTTGCTTATCACAACAGGCCGCGATACTATATTTCCTTTAAAAAATCAATATGCAACGATATCGATTGATATTATGAACGAATAAAAGATGCTGTTCAACTCAAGAGACTTTCTGGTATTTTTCCCGATAGTTGTTTTTCTGTTTTTCGCAGTTAAACAGCGTCACCGCAATATCCTACTGCTGGCCGCAAGCTATTATTTCTATATGTGCTGGAAACCGGCATATATTATCCTGATTATAACTTCCACATTGATTAACTACATCTGTTCTTTCCGTATGTCCGCAACGGATAATATACGTTATCGGAAGTTATATCTGATAATCAGCATCGTCAGCAGTCTCGGCATCCTTTTCGTATTCAAGTACCTGAACTTTTTCGCATGGACAACCATGTATTTTCTCGGCTATTCGCAGGCTGAACGTGCGGCCCCCCTGCTGAAAGTGCTGCTACCGGTTGGAATTTCTTTTTACACGTTCCAGACGCTAAGTTACACAATAGACGTCTACCGTGGTGATACCAAAGTAGAGAAGCGTCTGATTAATTTCGCCCTGTATGTAAGCTTTTTCCCCCAGCTCGTCGCCGGTCCCATAGAACGTTCGACACGTCTGCTGCCTCAGTTCGATAAAGAGGTCGAGTTCGACTATCGCCGTGTGACGGACGGGCTGAAACTAATGCTGTGGGGCATGTTCAAAAAAGTTGTTATTGCCGACACTCTTGCCAAGCTCGTCAACCCCGTTTATGGAAATCCTACGGACTACCAGGGTCCGGCTCTTACTGCGGCCACTATCTTTTTCGCCTTCCAGATATATTGTGATTTTTCAGGATATTCCGATATCGCAATCGGGGCGGCCGAGGTTATGGGCATAGAGCTAATGCAAAATTTCGACCGCCCATACTCATCCAAATCCATACGAGAATTCTGGAGGCGATGGCACATTTCGCTTTCGACATGGTTCCGCGATTATCTGTATATTCCTCTCGGAGGCAATCGAGTATCCATATATCGACATTATATAAATCTGACCATCGTCTTTTTCCTATGCGGTTTATGGCATGGGGCAAGCTGGACATTCGTTATCTGGGGCCTGCTTCACGGCTCATACATGATTATCAGCAGAATTACCGAAAAGCCGCGTGAATTGCTCGCCCAAATAACCGGTATCGAAAAAGTCCCAATCGTCCAAAATGCCTTCAAGGTATCGATTACTTTCGCCCTTACATGCTTTGCCTGGATTTTCTTCCGTGCACAAACATTGTCCGACGCATGGTATATCGTTTCTAATATTCCTTCAGGCTGGGGACAACTTTTCAGGCAGGAAAACTTAAGCGGTCTGTATATTCTAAATACTCCGGTGGCTTTCTTCATAGCAATAATTTTAATCATTATTTTGGAAATCGCTCAATTCTTTCAAGGACGTTGTGTTGTCCGTGAAGTACTCAGAAGCAGGCCTATCTGGCTCAGGTGGTCATTATATTATATTGCAGTATTAAGTATTCTGCTATTTGGTAATCCCGAAGGACAGGATTTTATCTATTTTCAGTTCTGAAAAGTTATGGTAAAAAAGTTTATTATAAAACTTATTATATTTTCTGCCCCTTTCATGCTGGCAGCAATTGTAGAGCTGTTTGTTCTACCGATAGACTTTTTTTGCTTCAGGGTCTGGGAGGCATTAAATATCCAGGGCACCTCAATTAATACAGGCCATTTTTATCCCAATATGGAGATTGAGAAACAGGAGGAAGGCTGGCTGGTACATAACACAAAATACGCCGTCAAAAAAGACGTCAAATGGATTACGGACATATACGGTTATCGAAAAAGAAATACGGATACAATACCGGAAATTGTTTTAATCGGCGATTCTTTCATGGCAGGCGATGCAATCACACAGGATGACATGCTCTCAGAGGTGCTTGAAAAACAGTTAAATGTCTGTGTTTATCCTTTAGCCCCGGCCAACATTAAAACATACCTGAATGATCCGAGATTCAACGAAAATCCGCCAAAAATTGTGATTTTAGGCTCTACGAATCTCACGCAACTACGCTCACCCAAACAAAGCAATACAAAAAAAACAGTCATAAAAATCAGGAGGGAAATTTTTAAGATAGGCTTGATAAGAACCATGGATACACTCTGGAACAGGCTGTGGAAAGCCAACATGCTTCAATACTATCGGGCGAGGCTGACAGACGCCATGGGACTCGGATTCGTTGCCGAAAGAGGTTTGGATATAACACCTGGAACACCTATGTTTTTCAGGCCATCATTTGTTGAATACGATGATGTCCCGGTTCAAAGCATAGTTGCGGCTCTGAAACGGTATGATAAGGCGTTTGCTGAAAAAGGAATTCGATTCATTGTCCTGCCGCTGCCCAGCAAGGAGAACATATATTACCGTTATAGGAAAAATCCTGTTAAAACACAGTTCATGAGTGAATTGATCTGCGAATTAAAGAAAGCCGGCATAGAAACCGTCGACACTCAAAAAGCTTACGAAGAGGAACTGACGAAAGAAAAACCGAAACTTTTATTCCACACCGACGATTCCCACTGGACTGGAGACGCAGTCAAAATAGCCGCCGACTTGATCGTAAATATGGTTCGTGAACCCGAATTAAAAGAACCGCTCAATTCTCAAAACGATGTACAGCCACAGACAACCGTCAAATAATACTTTTCTTGCGGAGACGCCGGTATAACTTGCCTAATTTCCTTCTTAATATATTACGGTCACCAAAACGTTTTCTCGCCCATTTCGGCAGTATCTGCACTTTGGATTCCTTGATAGCAATGGACTGCCAGGGCGATTGGCCGCAACCCCTGATAAAAACAGTTCCATCACAACCAAAAAATATATGCGTTATCATCGACTTATCCGTTCTAAGTTGCTCAATGCAGTTGTCATTTATACCGAACAGGTCGAAATATTTCGAATCAACAAAGATGGCGTTGTTTCTCGTGCAGGCCACAAGTTCGTAACCTTTTTTCCTGCCGAGCTTGACCATCGATGAAATACCGGTACCCTGTGTCACATGCATGTCCCGCGGCTGCACGAATTCCACCGAGCTTGGAACAGTTGGATTGAACTCTATGACAACAACTTTCGGCTTGTAATCATGAACCGCCTCCCAGACATGGTAGTCATTGCCATCTATATCTATCGAAAGTAAATCGAAATCACGAGGTATTTTCGTATTTTTAAGAATCGAATCGAGGTTATCATCTTCGTTAAAACCGACAAAAGTATTTATTGGGATAACCTTCTTGTTTCCTTCAAAGGTTTTTAGTAAATCCCCGAACCTGCGGTTGTCGCCTTCAATCAGAACCGCTGAATACCCCTTACTGTCTATAAGATCGTAGCTGTTACTGCATTTCTTGCCATCCCAGCTACCGAACTCGACACACCATTTGTCGTTTTGGCCTATAACCTCAAGAACCTTCTCAATTATTCCGTTTTCCCCGTGCTGAGAAGTGACATTCCTGGCAAATTCGCTAAGCCACGAGTTCGGTCTGTTCGTCTTTTTATGTTTATCCGTCAAAACTTTCACGTCCATTAAAATTATTCATCCAATAAGCCATCTATAATTATATCATGTCCTCAAACAATTGCCGAAGATAAATATCTAACATCCTCACATTCATTTTTCCTTAGTTAACCTGAAATATTCTCTGCCGCAGGCCAGGGCCGGTGGTTTTTGTTTGACCACGAAATCAATATCAAGCTTATACCCTTCCTTGTATTTGCTGTTCAGATTTTCAACGGTGTATTCATCGGCGCCGGCGAAGGCCCCTTTAGTAGATGTATTAACCACATTAACCTGTATCGCGCTGGCGCACAGCCTTTGAAAATAGGTAAACTCAGGCAACTGGTCGTAGTGTTCCTGACACCAGCGGCAATTCCACGATTCCAGTGTATTTGGACTATAGAAAAATCCGAAAGATTTGAGAATCTTCCTCGTAGATGTAACTTTGTTTAATGCTTTTATGAAGATACTTTTCGGCGAGAACAATGCTTTTACAAGGTCGTTGTTATTCATCGTGCCATCGATAATCTTTCTTACCAAATCCGATTTGTATATGGTAGAGCATAACTCGAAGGGATATCGGGTATGCGATGTCAGGCCATTCTGCCAGTTTAGCCGATATAATTTTTGGTCGGCAATTGCGATTTCTTCCAATTTATCACTACTGTCTTTCATTGATTCGGGACCAAACCTGAGAGTGAAACCAAAAATTTCACCTGAATATTCGCAGAATATTTTATGAATCATAGAAAAATCAACCGAATCAAAAAAAACAACATCATCGATCCCGAACATCATATACTTTGTATCGATCTGTGTGAGAATTTCCAGAAAGTCGCTATGGAAATCCGTTTCTTTTATAACCGTGCATTCCGGGTATTTAGCGAAAAGCCGTTCGTATTCATTTTCGAAAAGCTCGACTTTATAGAGGATATAAGTCTTGCTAATCCCTTTAGGGAAAAACTTTCGCTGACTCCTTAGATACGCCTCCAACTGCAGCGGCCTATTTTTCGTAAAGACAATATTAGTTATCATAAATATCGCTGCTAATCCATATACCCAAGCTCGGAGAGCCTTTGGTGGATAAGCATCTGTTCCTTCTCAGAAAGACCTTCATGCTGTGAGCCGATGGGTTCAGACTTCTGCGATGTTAGATATTCCACTTTAATCTGATTTGAAAAAACATCATGTATGACTTTACCGTCCAGATACGCAGGCAGTTTCGCACCAAGCATGGCATATATTGTAGGGGCAAGATCAACAATATGAGCCGGTTTATCACACCCGGCCTTAAATTCCGAACCGTTAATGATATATATACCATTCCAATAATGGCAACCCGCAAGCGAATCCTCCGGTTGCAATTTAATTGGATTACCTTTTCTGGTGGTTGACTGATGAACAATATATCCGGGTTTTGCAACGAGAATCAAATCTCCCAATTTTTCAACTTTATTGATATCAGCATTATACAATTCTGTCGGTGTCAGGACGTGGGAGAATATTTTTTCACCGGTCACCGGATGTGTCACATGCGAGAATCTTGCACGAAGGTCCTCAATCATATCGTCATATTCACTGCCTCTACCAACAGTTCCATAGGGATTGCGGCCCTTGACATTCAAATAAACATGGCCGTTCATGGCGGCGTACATTACCATTGCCTTCGAGTGTTTCCAGTCAACAGGAGTTTTAATTTCTATTGGAACAGAACCGTCTTCGGTGTCTAATATAGGATTAAGATTACGATACAGACGACGAAACATTCGGCTGACGGAAGATTTAAATTTCAGATAACCCCATTTGTACAACAGCATATTAGCCCTGATACTGCCGAGCATTCGTCCAAAACCATGGTCGCTCACTACTACGACCGCCGATTGTCCGTCATCGACAAGCTCCAACAAGCCGCCTATAGCCTTATCTAGTTTTTTGAATGCAAGAAAAACCCTGTCACGCTCGGAAGGGTATTTGTCCCTGGTATTTTTATCAAGATACGGCCAGACATGGTGCTGCACAAGATCGATGTCCTGAAACTGTACCATTAACACATCCCAGGACAGCTTATCATTGATTATCTTTACAGTCTCGAGACGTTGTTTGAAACAGCGTTCAACGCGGGACATATTCTCATCGAATTTTTCACGGCTGTAATCATCACTTTGTTCCCAATCCGCCAGGACTTTATAATCAGGGATATTCGTGAGCAGTTCATCCTTGAAATCGGCCGGATAAGTAAATTGCACCTGTGTACCGGGAACACCATAACCGGCTACCATGAATCCATTAACTTTCCGACATGGGTAGGTCCATGGGACATTGATTGACGCCACCTTGTATCCCTGTCGGCTAAGCTCTTCCCACATTGTAGGAACGACACAACTGGCGCCGCTGGAAATACTCAAACGGTCATCTTTGAACGAATAATCCTTAAAACCCAGCACACCATGCGTATACGGCTGACAACCTGTAATAAATGTCGTCCACGCCGCAGGAGTCACAGGCGGATCGGTGGACCTGAGAACGCCGGAACACCCTTCCGTCTTGAGCTTTTTCAGGTTCGGCATGTGGTTGTCTAAAAGAAAATCATCAAGCACATCCCATGTCGCTCCGTCAAGTCCGATTATCAAAACTCTCATTTAATTACCTTAGCCTGAAAATCCAGTCAAATAACGTTCCAAATATAAAAACTTCGAAACACCCGTGATCAATACAGTTGTGGATTCTGTCAGTTTGCGGCCCAATTGTCAAGAAATCTTCAGGTATTCAAAACAGTTCAGGAGATTCAACTTGACAGGTATCAACATTATTTGCTAAATTCCCGACACTTTGGAAAATGACATTCTCATCATCGAGTATAGATCGATGATGTATTATATAAATCAATATAAGAATACATACTGTATGAAAGAGTTTTTTGGGGATCGAGCCAGCCGCGGCTATTTGCAATCATGAACATAGTACTGTTAGTATGCGACGCGTTAAGGGCATCCAGTCTCGGATGCTACGGATATGACAAAAATACATCTCCAAATATCGACAGGATAGCCGAACAGGGAGTACGTTTTTCCAACGCATTTTCAACAATAAATTCCACCGATCCGTCCTTTACAACCATATTTACCGGCAAACACCCGCTCTCTCACGGCCTGCGTCACCATGCCAAAATGGTCACTGCAACCGAAAAGAGCTACACAACGAATTTAAAATTCCTGCCGGAAATTCTCAAAGAACATAATTTCACCACGATTGGAATCGACTGGCTGGGTAAATGGCACAGAAGAGGCTATGATTATTATGCGGGTGTCAGAAATTCCCTGACAAGCAGTGTTCAACCGGATTCCGAACCAGGTAAAAACAAAAATGTACCTGTTGATCAAAAAGAACGTCTGAAAATCGCTTATTCGAACCTGAAACCCAAACGTTTTAAGGATCTCATTTTTCCTTCGCGAGGCAGTTGGTATTATTATCTGCCTTCCGAACTCAGGAGATACATCAGAGCAGTTGCTCTTTCTGCAAACACCAAACTCGGAAAGAGTCTGTCGGGCCGCAAGAAAAGGCCGTTCCTGACCGACTCAGCCGGATTGTCCGATCTGGCGATTCAGTACATCAAAAAATTTGCCGGCAAACAAAACTTTTTCCTGTTCGTTCATTATTGGGACAACCATATCCCGTATACGGCCCCTCGCTCATTCGTTAGGGATTTCCTGCAAAATCATAAATACCCGAAAACAAAGATTTCCACTATTCTCAAGGACCTGGGCGGGACAAAGGCGGAATATCTGATAAACAGAACCACCCGCGGGAAACTGCCGAAAACTGTCGGTGAAATAATGGCCCACTACGATGCGTCCATCAAATACGTGGACTCAAATATCGGCAGAATATACAAGACCATCGAAGAAGCCGGCATTTTGGACGACACCCTGGTTTTGATAACCGCCGACCACGGAGAAAGCCACATTGAGCATGATATCTACTTCGACCATCACGGTCTGTACGATCCTCAGTTAAAAATTCCCTTAATAATTCACCACCCGGAAATGCCCGCCGGTTCCGTATATGACCAATTTGTGCAGCATTTCGACATTGTGCCGACGATACTGGAATTAACCAGGATAAAAGATATAGGCATAAAACTCGACGGAATGAGCCTTATGAATCTCATAAAAGGACTGGGGTGGGACCGTGATTTCGTTGTCGCCGAGGAAATGAGCGCCCATGAAAAACGGATGATACGGGACAAGAATTATAAATATATTAAGGCACTTAACCAGGAAAAATGCTACCTGTGTATGAAATATCACTCCAAGGGGGATGAATTCTATGACCTTCAGACCGACCCGGAAGAAAAAGTAAATATAATAGACAATCCCAAACACGAAAAGTATAAAACCATGCTCGAACAATATATTTCCGCCCTTGAAAAACCAAAGGAAGGCAAGGAAGTGGCATTCGAAGATGAAGAAGAGGTAAACAAGAGGCTGGAAGCTTTAGGGTATATCTAACAGCACTTTGTACAGAGGCAAATCAAAAAAACGATTCCACCTTAACAAATCGTAAAGTGGAATCGCACCGATTGTCCCCCCAATATCAGAATCAATTTACAGGATTGATATTTTAACTAATCAGTCCCATGATAACCTTTGCTTTGAAGATAAGAGCGAAGATGGCTTCTTGCTTCAGTCATGTTCATGCTCTGCTGGTTATACATTTTCGTCCAACTGAGTTGCAATCTCAACGACAAATCACTGAACTGCAGTGAGTTGCTCATTCCCGGGGAATAAAATAACTGGTTACCATTAAACTGATTTGCAACCTCATTCGGGTCGGTATTACCGATATCCTTAATCGCGGCTTTTCCCCTGAATATCGATAAATCCCCACTACTTTCGTTCACTTCAGATTGAACAAGCACCCAGTTAATCGACGATGGGGCCGAGTTAGTCACCCTCGTAATACCATCAAAGCTGGGAGTACTCTCCGAATACCATCTACTGCTCCCGCTTCTGCCATAATCAAACTGCGCTACATCATTAATCCCCGAAACAGCACCATTAGGATCATAACTAACATCAAAAATCAGGTATCCCCTTGATGAACTATTTCCAAAACTCCAGGTACTACCGGAACCGGAGGCGTACCAGTATTTGTTAGTCTTGTTGTAAACAAGAATATTATTATTTGCCGGCTGGGCCAGCAACGAATGGTTGATTGACAATAGAACCAATACTATAACGATTTTCGATAAATTTTTCATTTTATTTTCCTTTCCCAAAACATATAGATTACCAATCTTTAAACTGGGATATTCCTGATACTTTTACATCAAAGTTACAAAGATTTATCATATCCAACTCTCATTCAGAAAAAAGGTTTCTCAAATCACAATTGAGAAAGAATCGTTAATAATTCTCAATATTTATAAATACCGGTATTCGTTAAAACTCCACATCTACCCTGGAACCTCCGGATCATAACCTCTGACTTCGAGCCAATTGTCAATATCAGCCAGTGCATCAAAGATATCGAATTCGTTCCGATTGTACCTCCGGGTCCATCTCTCATGCCACTTTAGAGTCCATTCACACATCCGCATTTCACCAAGCCCGGGCCAATAAGCCAGATGATTTCCCTTGAGATTTCTGGCCACCTCGTTTATGCCTCTGCTTTGTATCCTGGCTCTTTTAACATCTCCTTTGACCATAATTATCCCGCCGTCGCCATCGCCGGGATCCAACTCCGCAAGAACCCATCTAACATGGTTTCCATCCACAACTCTTACAATAGCAAAGTCGTGCTGAACCTCCGTATATACCTTATCACCATCGTTATTCCTACCATACTCCACCTGATAAGCATCGACGACCTCGTCAATATTGCCATCTTCATCATACGTGACTTCAAGTACCAAAAATCCTTTGCCTGAATCCATGGTACCGGTCCATTCCATACCTTCCTCTGCTGCCCAGCACTTCAGGGTCTTTTGGTAGACAATAATCTCGGCCTGTGCCGGAGAGCAAATTACCAGGACAGCTAACAACATTATTAACTTCACTATCATTTTCATTTTATTGCCTCCTGTTCTCAATTTGTTCAATAAATAATTCTGCTGATCAAACACGTCCAAATACATGAATCCCCACATCTAAACTTTTATATCCACTACAATCAAATAATAAAAGGATTCCACCATAATAATGATGACGGAATCGCTCCATCGACATATTCAATTATAATTATAATCATAACCTCAACCGGCAAGAAATTTTATTAACTAAATTTCTTCCGGATCGTATCCTC